>JAFQHO010000016.1 GCA_017397925.1 Ruminococcus sp. | reverse complement strand
TAGACAAAGATGATGAGCAGAAATGATGTATATCAAGGCGGACGACGAAAGCATACTGCCGTATGGTGAGGAGGACAACGACGATATACAGCATTTATTCCATTAGATTTGTCTACTGTCGTTTAAGGGATTGGTACAAGTATAGTCGCCCTCGTCAAGCTTAGGACAGCCGATAATGGTAACGTGATTGCGAATAAATTCGTTGTGGAAATTACCATAAGCAAAAGCGGTACAATCCGCTGCAACGAGCAGGTTTGCATTTTTAAAATAAGGTGCATTTATAGGTACAAGTTTGATTTGTACAGGCCATTGTGAAAGTTGACTTGAAATAGGTGTGGAAACTGAAACTGCATCACGCTTGATTGCCTTTGACTGCGTTCCCGGACAGCCGCATAGTAGTGGACTGCCCGATTTTGCGTGCTTTGCCGCAAGAACAGCTGCTTCATTGTAGGCAGGAGCTTCACGCTCCTCAAATGTGATAGCGTTTGTCGGGCAAGCTGGCAGACAATCGCCTAATCCGTCGCAATAATCCTCACGGGTAAGTCTTGCCTTTCCGTCAATCATTTCAATTGCACCTTCGTGGCATGCTTTTGCACAAAGGCCACAACCGTGCAATGTCCAACGAGCTGTGTAAAATGCGTGATGAGGGATTGATTGAATTTGAAAAGAGCTGCTTTAAATTATTGTAATTGTGATTATAAATGTTCCGTGAAATCATGTGGACAAACTGAATTGACTTTACCAAAATAATTCCCCACAGGGCACTGCACCCTGTGGTATCTTAGAGAAAGAGAGGGCTGATACAAGGGAAGAACAATCGGAAAATAAACAGTGTAACCGAATGTCTGCTGAATACGATGCCCTTACTGTTAAAAGTATTTCTCCTCGTATTCGGCGTATCTGCAAAAATCAAATCTCAAAAGGGCATCTCTAAAAAACTCTGTACAAAAACGAAAAAATACGAACTAATATTGATATGAAAGTGAGAAAGGGAACTACAAACAAGGGTGGACGTCCGCCATACGACGTAGTGATGATAACAAGAAAAATCAAGGAATGCGAAGTATCGAAGGAATGGACAAAGCCTGAAAATTCATCAAAATTGGCAAAGAAAGATACAGATGCACGTTGGACGAAGAAAAATGACGAAGTACATTATGGTTATAAGACGCATGTGAAAAGTGATGCGGATAGCAAACTAATTACAAATTACAGTATAACAGACGCATCCTTTCATGATAGTAAAAGAAGTATAGATTTATTAGAGGAAAGTGATAAAGCAGTATATGCCGCTATTTCAGCCTTTTTACTGATTTAGCGGCTCTTTTTTTATCTGTGTCCATTGATTTTTGATTTTTACGAGGTTATTAGAGGTGCACATAATTCAAAAAATATGTATTCCTTATAAGATATGAGAAAAAAACATAGATTTATGGTACGAAAAGTAATATGAATATTCCATTTAATAGTGTATAATAAAATACAGAAGCAAAGAATAGACACGTATTGAATGTGTCAAATAATTCTGGGAGGGAATTCAAATGAAAAAAGTACTATCTGTTTTATTGTCATCAGCAATTATAGTGAGCAATTTATCAGCATTGCCATTAAGCACAAATGCAGCTTGGAAAGGACAGTATGAATTTGAAAAAGGAAAAATCGTAAATTCAGGGGAGAACGGTGCAGAAATTACGTCAGTCTACGGTGCAAGCGGCGGAAAAGCAGTTGACATTAAAGACGGCGGAAATACTGTTTCTCTGACGGTAAATGCAGAAAATTCGGGAGCACACAGATTGAGTATACGCTATAATCAGCCTTATGACGAGGACGGAAAATATCAGAATGTCATTGTAAACGGAAAAAGTGCAGGGGAGTTATTTTTCGATTACACAGGAGATGATTTCGGAGTAATAAGTATAAATGCTGACTTGAAATCTGGCAGCAATGAAATCGCAGTTGAAGCGTCATGGGGTTGGACGAATCTTGACTGTCTGCTTGTAGAGGAGGGAAGTTTTTCCAATTACACAGGTTCAGCAAAGCTTTCAAATCCAAATGCTACTGCTAAAACACAGGCTTTGTATAACTATCTTTGCGATACATACGGCAAAAATGTCATCTCAGGTCAGCAGGAGTCAACCTGGATGGGCAGCGAAAATTATGAGTTTGATATAATCAAGAATGCCAGTGGAAAATATCCTGCAATACGTGGTCTTGACTATATGGGCGATGACTTTTCGGGCTGTAATCGCCGTGCAATAGATTGGTATAAAAAAGGTGGAATTGTTACAATATGCTGGCATTGCGGCAGCGATTTCAGAGGAAGTCACACAGAATCTCTTGATTCTGATTTGAACTGGAGCAGCGCATTAACTCCGGGTACAAGCGAGTATAACGCACTTATTGCAGGTATGGACAAGGGTGCAAAGGCACTTCTTGAATTAAAGGAAGCAGGTGTTCCTGTAATCTGGCGACCATTCCACGAATTTGACGGTAAATGGTTCTGGTGGGGAAAAGGCGGAGCTGAAAATTTCAAAAAGCTTTGGCAGATAATGTATGACCGCTATACAAATCATTGGGGACTTGATAACCTTATCTGGAGTTTGGGTTACTGCGGAGATGTAAACAGCGGTTGGTATCCCGGTGATGAATATGTTGATATAATTGGTGCTGATACTTATGTAAATCATACTGAATCCCTTGTGAATATGTATAACAAGACAGCTCAGGTTGCAAATAAACCAGTGTGCCTCCATGAAAATGGACCAATTCCTGATCCCGAGAAGATGAAAGCAGACGGAGCAAAATGGCTTTGGTTTATGACATGGCATACATCATTCATTGACAGCAATCAGTTTAATACTGCATCATATATCAATAGAATTTACAACAGCGATTATATGATTACACTTGATGAACTTCCCGATGTTTATAGTTATGGTAATACTTCATCAGAGGGCAATACTGCACCTGAATTTACAATATCATCTCCCGAAGCACTTAAAGGCGATATTAATGAGGACGGAGATGTTACTATAGCTGACGCTGTACTCCTTGATAAACGGCTTTTAGGAAGCGGAACAAATAATTCTGCAAATTGGAAAAATGCTGATATATTTACAGACAATGTAATTGATGTCTATGATATGATTGAAATGAGAAAGCTTATTTCCGAGGAGAAAAAGCCCACAACTCCACCTGTAACTGAATCACAGAATCCTGCATATAATTATGACTCTGCAAAGAAATATGCTGAATATCCGTTGAGCTATAAAAATACAATTTCACAGGCTGGTACTGTTGTAAAGGAAAGTTATAACGGCATTAATGGAACGAATTCCCTTAATGTGTATCTTCCTTATGGTTATAATGAGAATAAAAAGTACAATATTTTTTATTTTATGCACGGTATGGGGGATAATGAAAATACACTTCTTTATAATGACAATGGCGAAATGCAGCGTGTATTTGATAATATGATAAATAACGGTGATATTGAGCCGATGATAATTGTTACGCCTACATTTAACAAGTGTAGTAGTGACACTTTCTATAATGCTGAGAATTTCTACAAGGAATTCCGTGAAAGCGTAGTTCCGTTTGTTGAGGGAAAATATTCAACTTATGCAGAGTCAACTTCAAAGGAAGATATTGCAGCATCAAGAATGCACAGAGCTTATGGCGGTTTTTCAATGGGAAGTGTTTCTACATGGGCAGTCTTTGAAAACTGCGTTGATATAGTCGGATATTTTATGCCTATGAGCGGAGGTCATCATTGGGGAACCGGAAATCCAGACGCAGGTGCTTTAGCACGTGCAGTTGATAAAGCAGGACTGAAAAAGAATGAATACTTCATTATGTCTGCAACAGGAACTTCTGATTTCGCTTATTCTGTTCTTGCTCAGCAGATTGAAGATATGAAGAAGCAAAGTCAGTTTGAGTATACATCAGATTTTTCAAAGGGTAATTTCTGGTTCATTCTTGCAAATGGCGGAGAACATAGTTGGTACTATGTGCGTCAGTACATCTACAATTGCCTGCCGTTCTTCTTCCGTCAGTCATAAATGTTATCCCATTCGATTATAAAATCGAGTTAATTTCCAAGAAACAGAGCCGAGTTTTTTAACAAGGCTCTGTTTCGCTATTGACAAAAAAGTGTGGATATTGTATAATTATATTAGTGAAAGTGCTGAGGTGATGAAAGTGGAAAGCAAAGGCAGAATAGGTGTTATTGTTCCTCATATAAGCAGTAATACCGAAACGGAATTAATTGATGTGATATACAGAAAAGCCGCTGAATACGGCTATGATGTTCTTGTTATATCGGGCGTAATAAATTATGTAGATGATATGCTGGAAGGAACTTATTGCAAGGGACAGACAAATATATATGACCTCATACTCTACGGAGATTTTGACGGCTTTATATTTGAAGCAAATATTTTTTGCAGCGAAAAACAGCGGAAAATAATTCTTGACTTACTGAAAAAACGTGATATTCCTACAGTTGTTGTAAATTATGAGCAGCCATATTTTCCTGTTGTTTCAGCAGATGAAACTATGTTGTTTTATCTGACAACGGAACATCTTATAAAAGAGCATAATTGCCGTAAATTCTATTGTATCGGCGGTTATAAAGGACATATTCCCTCGGAACAGCGAATATATGGATTTAGAAAAGCAATGGATAATGCAGGAATAGAATACGATGAAAGCAGTATTATTTATGGTGATTACTGGCGTGATATCCCAAGACAGATAGCTCTTGACATTGCAAATGGGAAAATAGAAAAGCCTGACGGAATTATCTGCGGAAACGATATTATGGCTGTGGAAGTATGCCGAACACTTATGGAAAATGGTGTGAAAGTTCCCGAAGATGTAAAAGTAACAGGCTGTGACGGCAGTATAATTTCTCAAACAGAAAGAGTAACTATAACTACTGTATCAAGTCAATCCAAGCTTAATGGTATGCTTTCTATCCGAAACTTACTTGGTATTATCGGTGAAAATGTTACAGGTGAAGCATTTCCTCTTGAACTTGTTATAGGAGAAAGCTGCGGATGTGCTGAAAAAGGAAAATTATGCAGCTGCAGAAGCCTTTCGGATATACGAGAATATGCAGGTACTATATTTGAAATGCTGGAGCATAGACGTACAAGCAGTCACGGTGAGATTAACAGGCGAATGTCTGAATGTAACAATTTATACGACGTCACAGGAACATTTTTAGGCTGCTGTTATATGATGCCCACAGGCATAAAGGCAGAATTGTGCATATGTGATGATTGGTGCAGAAGTATGAACAATCCGCTTATATATCGCAGAGGCGGATATTCTGACAAAATGATTTTGGGAATGGAAGCGGATTACAATGGCTGTAATCAGATGATAGAATTTAATATACGTGATATATTCCCGTCGCTGAAAAAACCTCATAGTCCTCGACTAACAGTATTATCATCAATACATTATAAGGGGCAGATTTTCGGTTATGTAGGATTTACATACAAAAAAGCTGCACATATTATTTTAGATGAGTTTTATATGACTTGGTGTGATTCTGTAAGTATTGGTCTTAACAGCGTTCAGAATAAAATGTACAAGAATTATGTAAACAAACGTATTGAATCCCTTTCAGAGTTCGCCCCTGTCCTTGGTATATACAACAGACGTGGACTTATAAGCAAGCTTGTGGGACTCATGACAGACAATAACAGCTCAGAATATCTGCTGATTCTTGTTTCATATATAAAAGAGGGGAGAGTGCATTACAGTGTACCTCCTATAAATTCAATAGTAAATGCTATGCGTCTTAGCAGTGATGAATATATACTTGCAAGCATAGATGAAGAAATAATAGCCGCAGTAATAAAAAGTGACGGAAAAAAATATACAATTGCTGAGTTGGCTATTGATATTTCTGATAAGGTAAATGCATCTTACAGAGGTGCTATCGAACTTAAAACTGACCGAATTGCAGTAATATCAAAGACATTGACATCAGCAGATATATTTGAAATTGACACTTTAATATCTGTGCTGACAGATGAATTAAAGGGGAAAATGATGAGCTTTAGTTCGGGTATGTTCAGCTATAAGGACAGATTTATGGCTTTGAGAGATGATATATTCAGACATCCCGAAAAAGAATGGAATATTGAGTCAATAATCAGAAGTATGGGCATAAGCAAAAGTCATTTTCATAGAATATATAAAGAACTTTTTGATACAGGCTGTAAGGAAGATATAATAACAGCAAGAATAGGTAAAATAAAATGGCTGCTTGAAAATACGATTATTCCTATAACTCAGGTAGCAGAACAATGTGGATACGTGAATAACAGCCATTTTATAAGGCAATTCAGCAGCCGAGTTGAAATGACACCGTCAGAATATCGCAAAAAATTCCATAAAGAGAAATAAAGCAAATATTATGGGAGAAAAAATCATTTACTTCTAAAGAAAAACGTTGTATTATAATAGTAGATTTACAGCAAAAATATATCTGCACATTATTTTAGCTGTGAAAAAATCCGGAAAACAGATAATCAAGAGGTATGTCACTTCGATCCGGAATAATTGTAAAGCAATATCATATTGGGTTTGTTTGGTGTTGCTTCATGGCGGACAAATCGGATGAGTGCATCAGTTCAAACTGGTGCATTTTCCATATTTAAAAGTTGTTGTAAAAAATTGGGGGAGGTTAATTTTATGAAAAAATGGAATTGTCAAGAAATGTACAGTCAAAGAAACACCTAAAATCTTTGATAGGCATATATCGGACAACGTGATGAGAGAGTGCTTTGAATATCTTAATGCCACAGGTTAGGAGAATACGAGCATAATGTTGTTTGCATTTAAAATCTTTATAGCTGAATCCCTCTAAAGTCTGTTCTTTTTTACGCCTTTTTCACTAAATATGCTGCACAGCTAAATTTCTATGACAAACATCATTCACTGCGTTGCCAAACCTTGCAACTGATATTTGTCATATGAGAAATTACACTTGTGTTCCGGTTTTTAGAGAACCATTTAATGTAATATAAACGCCTCCCAATTCTGAATGGGAGGCGTTTTTGCCGTTATTCATCGGCTTTAAGTTCGTTTAAATCGAATTTAAATTCCTTATAAACAGGCATACCATAATAAAGATCGCTGTCGGTGCGTTCCTGTTTATTTAGAATTCTTGCGTAAATTATATTACTGGAAGGAGTTGTAAGAGAACCTGTTCCGATTTCTTCATTGAGGAAAGGTATTTCATTGCCGTCCTCGTCATAGAAAAACAGTACCATTGAATAAAGAGGTGCTTTATATCCGTCTATATTAATATGTTCTATTCTATTTTTTTCATACAAATCACTGGGGTATTCCCACTCAACATGAATACTTGCCGGACTGTAGTCTGAAAGTTTGACTTTGTAACCGTCCTCTGACTGTTCAATTGCATTTCTGTTGATAAGGTCTTTGTCAACAACAATACGTTTTTTTATCTCTATGTCACTCAGTTCGTCCTTGATATTAAAGTAATCGTCGCCAATAAATACATCTTTAAGAGTAATAACTGCATTTTTGGATTCAGTAAGCATATTTCCTTCGCTTAGCTTGAGAGTAATTTGTCCGCTGAAATTGTTTTCAGTACCCTCATCAAGCATCATGTTGCCTTGAAGCCATGTGTAGTTAGCAATACCATTTACTCTGTTTCCTGTTTCAAAAATCACATCACCGCAGTCAATTTTAATCGAAAATCCGACATATCTGTATCCCTCGGGATTTCCGTCATTAAGACTTCCTGTAAGACCGAGTACAAGCGTTCTGCCGTCGCAATATGTGCTTTCAATTGAAACTGACATATCTTCATTTTCAGCAATTTCAATTTCAGCTGATTCGTCAGCATAATTTTCAAGCATTTCATAATTGTTTAAATCAGGTGTTTTATCAACCTTAAATTCTCTTCCGTCATCAGTAATATGAGTTTTTGTTTTATTTTCTTCGAGATTCTTGAACAGATTGCTGTGTGTTGCCGCAAATACGGTTGTTCCTCCGCAGGCAGCAACTAAAGCGGCGATAATTGCAACACTCATCTTTGGCTTGCGTTTTTTCTTAATCGGCTGAGTGCTGTTTTCTTCTCTAAAACGTTTCATAATATTATTTACCTCCTGATCGCTTATCGGTTCGTTTTCAGGCAGTTTTGCTACATCTAATTTCAGAAGCTGATATATTTTTTTATTCATAAAATACCCCCTGTTTACTTAAAATATTCCGGATTATGTCTGATGATTTTCTGTTTCCCTCTGGATATACGCTTATATAACGTGTTACGAGTTTTTCCGAGTTCCTTAGCTGTTTCTTCAATGCTGTCACCATACCAGAAGATTTTTGTAAAAATAATTTTATCTTCTTCGCTTAGGCAAGATATAAGTTCTGAAAAGAAATTATCAAACGATTCATTTCCAGTCAGAGCATTTTTATCTGCAATAGGCAGTTCGTCAATGTCAGCTAAAGGCTCCAGACGTTTTAAAACTCGCAACCGATTGAGTGCCGAATATTGTGCTATAGCGGCAATCCAGCTTTCAAACTTTTTGCTTTCGTTGTAAGAGTCAATATTATTCCAGATTTTAAGTATAACATCATAAAGACATTCTTCAGCATCCTCATGAAAATTATATAAAATGCGATTGATTACTGCCTTTAATAATCCACCATAGTTTTTGACAACGAATTCAAGAGCGTCCTCATTTTTTCGCTGCAATTCTTGTATATAATTCTTTTCTGTGATCTTCAATTTGGTACCTCCTTTACTGATCTCGTTTAACCTCCTTCACTTACTATTACACATTTGAAAGACTGTTTCTGACACTATCAGAAAAAATTTATTTCAATACTATTATACCATAAATAAAAGAAGAATCATACCACCATTGATTCGGTTTAATTGCAGCTGAATCTTTCATAGAGACAAGAAATGATAAAAAAACGGATTGTTGCTGACACTGCTTCTTAAGTGAATTGAGAATCACCTGTCAAACGCATTTCATTTTTAGCTATTACTTCTACGAAAGAATAAGGCGGATGCAAGAATGCATTCCGCCTTTGTCGTAGTCATTGTGATTTTATTTTTCAGGAATCTTCAGAACCTGCCCTGTAAAAATCGTATCGGATTTCAGATTGTTCAGCGTTTTGATTTCAGCGTATCTTGTACCGCTGTCAAGATATTTCTCGGCAATGCCCCAGAGATTTTCATTTTTGACAACCTTATGCTCCCTGTATTTTGGAACAGAAGATTTTGGATAGCCGTTCAACCCTGCTGTTTTCATCATAGTAGGATAATTCTCATAGCCGTAATTCAGATCAACAGCGGAAGCAATGCCTTTGACGGTACCGGTGTGGCTATACTGCCAGATGCCGTGTTCATACTTGAAATCGGTTTTCGTGACACCTGTGTGTGCCACCCATACGGCATATCGTTTCATGAAGTCGGCTGTAAATGCGGATTCCAGAAATGCCTTGTAGCTGTAGATACCTACCCAGTATCTTGCGGATTCCATGGCGCTACAGAAGGCTTCGGCAATATCCTGTAAACGTCTATCGGATAAACCAAGTTGTGTCTTATCTTCAATATCAAAATAAATCGGATAGTCAAATCTCTTTCCAGTTATTGCTTTCAGACAGGTATCCGCCTCTTTTTTAGCATCATCAACGGTCAAAGCGTAGCTGTACCAATATGCACCCGTGTGAATGGTGTTTTCAGTACAGCCGTCGAAATTTCGCTCAAAGCTCGTATCTTTCTGAGAAAGTTCCCGTCCGTAGCCGGCACGCAGAATGGCAAATTCCACCGCATCAGCTTTGACCTGTTTCCAGTCAATTTTACCCTGATGCGAAGAAACATCAATACCTTTGTTCATATACTCACCTCCCGTTTATCATTATATTTGATTGCAGAAAATATGTTCAAAAGGCACCTCTCAACTGAAACCAGAGAAATGTGCCTTTGAGTTAATCGCCGTCAGACTGCGTTAGTCGATTTGCATAATGACAAGATGTGCAGAAACAGAACGAGTACCGCCTGCAACCGGTGTAATTGTCAAAGCTGCTGCGTTCCCTGCTGGGTTTCTAACAGTTAAAATGGAATTGATTACAGTAGTAGTTACAATTTGGGATTACTATATAAAAAAGCAGTAACTTTGCACGATTAGTTTTTACCGGAGACCATTCATATGTCTGTTATGCATTTTTCTTTATTTTAGAGAATAATTCGGAACTGATAGCAAATATGAACTAAATGTAAATTTTTCGCTTAGTGTGTTGAGTAAAAATTTCCGTTATTAATTGAAATGGCTAATTTTTGTTAAATGCGACAGTAAATACTTGTTAATATACAGCGTTTTAACAATAGACATAAGTCGTATAATTACCTATAGTTGAATATTTGTTATGTTATACATATACAAAAGTAGTTGATAAATGAGAATAAATATAGTATAATGTGTATGTAATTTATGCGACGCTAATCAATTATTGCTTTTTGTAAAATAACACTGATAAAAATATGTTATTTTTGAACAGCAAATACAGGAGGTATCAACAAAATGAAAAAGAACGGTATTTTAAACAGCGAAATATCACGAGTACTGTCGTATATGGGACATACGGATTGTATTGCAATTGGAGACTGCGGACTTCCTATTCCCGATGAAACGGAGCGTATAGACCTTGCACTTGCGTTTGGGATACCAACATTTATGCAGACTCTGGAGATAGTGGCAGAGGATATGAAAATCGAAAAAATAATCCTTGCCGAGGAGATAAAGGAAAATAATCCCGATATTCTTCGTGAAATTGAAAATCTGTTCAGTAATTGCAATATTGAAACAGAATTTGTCAGCCATAGTCAGCTGAAAGAAAAGACAAAAGACTGCAAAGCTGTTATCAGAACAGGAGAAACTACTCCATATGCAAATATTATTTTGCAGTCAGGATGTATTTTTTCATAGCAAAGGAGATGAAATTAAATGAAAATTGAAATGAAAGGTATCAACAAGGCGTTTGGTTCCAATCAGGTTCTCAAGGATGCAGGATTTGTTCTTGAGGACGGCGAAGTTCACGCTCTCATGGGCGAAAACGGTGCGGGAAAATCCACGCTTATGAAGATACTGACAGGAGTTTATACAAGAGATGCAGGAACAGTTATTGTTGATGGCAAGGAGGTAATATACAAATCACCGCAGGAAGCCGAAAAAGCAGGAATTGTATTTATTTATCAGGAACTTAACGTACTATTTGACCTTACAGTTGAAGAAAATCTTTTCATGGGTAAAGAGATTACCAAAGGTTTTGGCATATGCGACAAAAAGGCAATGCGTAAAAAGGCACAGGAAGCTATGGATAAAATGGGTGTCAAGATACCTATTAACGCTGTAATGTCAGATCTTTCCGTTGGTCAGCAGCAAATGGTTGAAATATGCAAGGCACTTATGGTTGACGCAAAAGTGCTGATTATGGACGAGCCTACAGCTGCCCTGACACAGAGCGAGACAGAGGGGCTTTTCAAGCTTATCAAGAGCCTTCGCAAAAAAGGCGTTTCAATTGTTTATATCTCACACCGTATGGAAGAAATTTTCGAACTCTGCGACAGAATTACGATTCTTCGTGACGGTACTTATGTTGGTACGGAAAAAATCAAGGATATTAATATGGATGATATCGTCCGTATGATGATAGGCAGAGAAATCGGAGAAAGATTTCCTGCAAGAGATGCAAAAATTGGTAAGGAAATGCTGCGAGTTGAGGGACTTACAAAGGGTAAGACTTTCAAGGATGTGAATTTCAGCGTCAAGGCAGGCGAGGTTCTGGGCGTTTCTGGACTTATGGGTGCAGGACGTACTGAAATTATGCACGCAATTTTTGGCAATCTTCCCTTTGAAAGTGGTAAGATTTTTATTGAGGGCAAAGAAGTTACTATAAAGAATGCCCGTGAAGCTATAAATGCAGGCATAGGCTTTATCACTGAGGACAGAAAGACCGAGGGACTTCTTCTTGAAAAGAGTATATCCGAAAATATTGCTTTAGCAAATCTTGGGAAATTTTCGGATAAATCGGTTGTTAAGAAATCCAAGGTTGATGAGCTTGTTAAAAAGGGAATTGATGAGTTCCATATAAAATGTTTCGGTCCGGACCACGAGTGTAATAACCTTTCTGGCGGTAATCAGCAGAAAGTTGTATTTGCAAAATGGGTATACACCGAGCCGAAGATACTTATTCTCGATGAGCCTACACGAGGCGTTGATATCGGTGCAAAAAAGGAAATATACAGTGTAATAAACGATCTTGCAGCTAAAGGTGTTGCAATTATCCTTGTTTCTTCGGAGCTTCCGGAAGTTTTGGGAATGAGCGACAGAATTATGGTTGTTCATGAAGGTAAAATCACAGGAATAATTGATGCTAAAGATGCAGATCAGGAAAAAGTAATGACATTGGCAACAGGAGGTACTTTGTAATGGCAAATAAAACAGCAGCAGTTGCAGCTCCTACTAATAAAAAGAGCTGGACTTCGTATATCGGTGAATATGGTGCATTTATTGCACTTGTATTCCTTGTAGTAGTAATCAGCGTAGTAAGCCCTGAATTCAGAACAGCAGGAAACTTCCTCAATCTATTAAGACAGGCTACATTTAACGGACTTATCGCCTTTGGTATGACATGCGTTATACTTTCAGACGGAATTGACCTTTCAGTTGGTTCAACACTTGCTCTTAGTGCAGTAATTTCTGCAAAGCTTATAATGCAGGGAGTTCCCGCAATTCTTGCAATGATTATCGCTCTCATTTCAGGTACGTTACTTGGTGTTGTAAGCGTACTTCTTGTAACAAAGGGACGTTTACAGCCGTTCATTGCAACTCTTATCACAATGACAGCTTACAGAGGACTTGCACTTATTCTTACAGACGGTAAGCCCATCTCAAATATTGCAAAGAGCATCGGTGACAGACCCAACCAGTTCGCATTCAAGCTGGTTGGTAAAGGAAATTTCTGTAATATCCCAATTCCTGCAATTCTTCTTATTTTTGCACTTATTGTATTTTACTTTGTACTCAATAAGACAACGTTCGGACGTAAGGTATATGCAACAGGAAGCAATTCCAAGTGTGCAAAGCTTGTTGGTGTAAACATCACAAAGACAAAGGTTATAGTATACGCAATTTCAGGTTTTATGTCTGCACTTACAGGACTTATTCTTATTTCTCGTCTTGACTCCGCACAGCCTACTCTTGGCGACGGATATGAACTTGATGCTATTGCAGCCGTAGCTCTTGGCGGTACTTCAATGAGCGGCGGACGTGGTAAAATTACAGGTACAATCGCAGGTGTACTTATCATTTCTGTACTGAACAACGGAATGAACCTTCTTGAAGTATCTACATACTATCAGGATGTTATTAAGGCAGTTGTAATTCTCGTTGCTGTACTTTCAGACAGAAAACGGTAAATCTGACACACTATTTAATCGGGAGGTAATAATCTATGAAAAAATTTCTGGCTATAATTTTAAGCCTCATGACGATGTTATGTCTTACTTCTTGTAAGCTGATTACAATTGATGGAGAAGATAACGGAGGCGGTGCTGATTTCGCAGGAAACGGCTCAATCGGACTTTCCGTATCGACTCAGAATAACCCATTCTTTGTAACACTTGTTGAAGGTGCGAAGGAGGCTGCGGAAAAGGCTGATGTTCAGCTTGTTGTTGTTGACGCAGGAGATGACGCAGCAAAGCAGGTAAGCGATATTGAGGACCTTATTGCAAAGAACGTCAGCGTCCTTATTGTAAATCCTGTTGATTCCGATACAGTTTCATCTGTTGTACAGAATGCCGTAAACAAGGGGGTTAAGGTGATTTCCGCAGACCGTGTTGTAAACGGAGTCGACATTGATTGTCAGATTGCTTCTGATAACGTACTTGGTGCAGAGCTTGCAACGCAGTACATTGTTGACCAGGTAGGAGAAGACGCCAAGGTTGCTGAGCTTCAGGGAACAAGCGGTGCTTCTGCTGCTATTGACAGAGGTGAAGGTTTCCATAATATTGCAGATGCAAAGCTTAAAGTTGTTGCAAGTCAGCCGGCAGATTTCGACAGAACAAAGGGTATGACTGTTATGGAGAATATGCTCCAGGCAAACGGCGATATCAAGGCTGTATTTGCAGCAAATGACGAAATGGCTCTTGGTGCTATGGAGGCTATTTCCGCATCAAGAAAGGATATTCTCGTAGTTGGATTTGACGCTACAGATGACGCTATTTCTTCAATTAAAGACGGCAAAATGGGTGCTACAATTGCACAGCAGCCTGACCTTATCGGTGCAACATCAGTTGAAACTGCAATCAAGCTTATAAATGGCGAAACAGTGGAAAAGTCAATTCCCGTAGAGGTAACACTTATCACAGCTGAAAACGCAGGCTAATTAAACCAAAATCCCTGCTCTGCATATGCAAGGCAGGGATTTTTCAAAATGGAGGTTTTAGAAATGAAAGTATTAACAATCGGTTCAATGAATATTGATTATGTATACAGCGTTGACCATATAGTACAACCGGGAGAAACTCAGACTACAGGCGGAATGAACGTGTTCCTCGGTGGAAAGGGAATTAATCAGTCAATGGCACTTGCAAAGGCAGGTGCAGATGTGTACCATTGCGGATTTATCGGACCCGACGGTGAAATGTTCCTTGATGCTTGCAAAGAATATGGTGTGAATTCTGACTATATCCGTAAAATTGAGGAAAAAACAGGTCATACGATTATACAAGTTGATAAGAATGCACAGAATTGTATACTTCTCTATGGCGGTGCTAATCAATGCCTTACGGAAGAATTTGTGGATGAGGTAATCGGAAATTTTGAAAAGGGAGATATTCTTCTTTTACAGAATGAAGTAAATCTTTTGCCATATATTATTGATAAGGCATATGAAAAGGGAATGACAATTGCTTTGAATCCCTCGCCATTCAATGATAAGCTTATGGAATGTGATATGAGTAAAATCGGAATATTCCTGCTTAATGAGGTTGAGGGGGAGCAGGTTACCGGGGAAAAAGCTCCTGATGCAATTCTTGATAAGCTGCAGCAGCTTTATCCTGAAGCACAGATTGTTCTGACCCTTGGCAAGGACGGAGCAGTATATGCTCATAAGGGGGAGCGCTATACTCAGCCGATTTTTAAGGTACAGGCGGTAGATACGACAGCTGCAGGGGATACCTTTACAGGCTATTTTCTTGCAGGAATAATCGACAGAATGGCAATTCCCGATGTGCTTAAAATGAGTGCAAAAGCGTCATCTATTGCAGTTACAAGACACGGTGCAGTTCAGTCAATTCCTTTCAGAAAAGAAGTTGAAGAAGAATTGAAAACAAATTAAATTAAGTATTATACCAAAATAACAACAACCAAAGCACAAAGTTGATAAATTTAAACAACTAAACAAGTATATTAAAGAAAATTGAAGTATATAAAAAATCCCCACTAAAAGTATTAAAACTTTTGGTGGGGATTTTACTGTGTTATAAAGAAAAAATTCTGAATTGCAACGGTTCTTTAAGAAAACGATTTTCGTATATTATCAGTAATCGCATACATTTGCTTTGAGAAGAACTCTGCTTCGTGTGATTATCAGAGGAATTACCGTCATAATATTGCACAGGATAAGGGCAATAATCGCTAATGGTGCATAGTACACAAGGTAAAGTCCGTTAGGTTTAAGAACAAGCTCATTGAAAAGGTAGAGTCCGAGGAAGAATATTACTCCGCCTAAAATGAGAACTATCAAATCCATAGTGATAATTTCTCCCGCAATTTTTCTTTTAAGCTTACTTTTCGGAATACCAATGGCTCTGTAGACAGCAAACTCAAACTCACGGCGTTGATACATTCCCACAAATGCAGCATTTACCGTTACTGAAAGAATAAGTGCAAGGAATACTATTACAAGCATAAATATAGCATTGAAGATATTGTACATTTCTTCCGTTTCTTCTCTTAGAGATTTCGCAAAATTAACAGGATATTTTTTTGCAAGCTCTTCTGCCTGTTGTCTGACTTCCTGAGCAGAAATACCCTCGCCAAATAGCATAGCATTACAGTTCAGTTCGGTTTCTTCTGCGATGAAATACTGAGTATATCCAGGTTCATCAGTCAATGCGGCTACTGTGAAATCATAGGATAAAGTGTTCGTATTATCAGGAGAAATAACATCTCCGATTTCATATCCGTTTAAAGCAGCCATACGCTTATTCATTACCATTGTTTTCGGTTTTATATTTGTAAAATCACAGTCAATATCATTATATTCACAGAAATAGCGGAAATCATCAACTGTACGGAATGTAATATAGTAACTTCCGTCCGTGAAACCCATGACGGTTTTACGTTCAATCTCATTATACCACCCACGTTCAATAACATGAATATTATCAAGCTTATTTATTTCTTCAACGAAGTTGTAGTAATTCTCATAATTTTTGTCATTGTTCTGGGCGTGTAGGCAAACCATTTTTTCATTTAGTTCGCAGGGATAATCCCAGTTTTCCTGCGGAGTGTAGATATAAATGCCTCCGAGATATGCTCCGAAACTCAGGAAAATCATAAACATTAAGAGGATACATCTTGATTTGTTCTCTTTTATAAAGTACAGCGGTGAAAGGGGATTCATTCTTCCTCACCGCCTTTTATAGCACTTATATTTCCGTCCCACATTTCAATAACGCTGTCTGCATCGCTGAGGATAGAACGGTCATGTGTGATAACAAGCACAAGGTTTTCCTTAGAATATTCTTTGAGAATTTTCATTGCTGCAAAAGCATTTTCGTGATCCAGAGCAGCGGTAGGTTCATCGGCAAAAAGTACATTGGGATCATTTATCATTGCTCTTGCAATTGCGGCTCTCTGTCGCTGTCCGCCTGAAAGCTTTGATGGACGTTTGCCGAATTCTTTTTCAGTAAGTCCGAAACCTGCAAGAAGTTTCTTTGCCTTTTCTTCAACTTCGGGAGTCTTTGATGCAGCCGCAACTGTTACGTTATCAACTGCACTCATATACGGTACAAGGAAATGTCTTTGAAACACAAATCCAAATTCATTGCGGCGAATGTTTTCTCTTTCGCTGTTTTTAAGCTTTATGAGTTCCTTTCCGTTGTAGATTATTTTTCCGTCAGTTGGAGTTTTAAGAGTTGAAAGACAATACATAAGTGTAGATTTTCCTGAACCCGATGGCCCGATAATTCCTATAAGTCCTTTATCGGGGAGTTTAAGGTCAAATCCGCCGAGAGCGTATACCTTTTCAGTTTTTTCCATATCATATATCATTGTGATATTTTTTATATCAAACATTTTTGTTTCCTCCTATCAGTACAAATCGTCTTCCATTGCATCTATTGTGCGTATCTTGTAAAGTGCATATCTTATGGGCAGTTGCAGCAATCCAAAGAAAAGCACAAATGCACAAAGTATCTCTAATATTTTATCTGGATAGAAATACTGACACATCATGCCTTTTGGCCTCATCATCAATGCGTCAAGAATAAATACCATTGCCGTTGTAATTACGGTTCCTGCTAATATGGCAACAATAAATGTAAACAGAAGTTCGCCCATTATTGAAAGATATATCGACCTTCTTGAATAGCCTATAGAGCAGTACAGACACCATTCATTGTGGCGGTCACGCAGATATGTTGTGTATACCACGAAAAGCGAAACAAACAGCAGAATAAATATTCCGACATAGATATATTTTGTTGAGTCTACAAGTTCTTTTTTTACATACACTTCGTAGTTGTGCATAAATGTATTGTAATCATCAAGCAGGTCAGTATCTTTGTTATACTCTCGTCCAATCAACGGGAATAAAGTTGTTGCATCTTCAACACATTCCTTAGTAAGAATATTAAGTCCGAGGTATCTCTCATTGCCTATAATTCCATATCCGAAATAATAATCACATTTCAGAATAGCAGTTATAGTAAAATCGTTTATTTTTTCTCCCATTGAAAAGCCCCTATTGAGCATTGTCGCCTTATCCAGTGCAATTTCATTTGGCTTTTCCGGCAGATGTCCTTCAATGAGAGTTGCACCCATATGTTCAAGCAAAACATCAGCATTTTCAGGCTCAATCAAAGATATATTATACCCCAGCATTCCGACAGGAGGGCTTATCTGAATAGTAACAGGATAAAACGGAATAGCTTTGACAATATTTTCTTCTTGGTCGAGCTTTTGTGCGTTTTCTCTGTAAATATCATTCCATATTTTTTTCAGTTCATCATTGTTTTTATCAGCGTATTCATCATCTTCAAAATTTAAGGTAAATCCGATTACGCATGATAGTTTGCGAGTGTCAAGAAATACATTTTTCGCCATTGCATCAGCTGTCATTACAAGAAAGTTTACAACGTAAATGATAGCAATGCAAAGGCTAAGACTTACGACAAGTACTGAAACTCTCCTTTTGTTATTGCGTATGTACCGCATAGGAGATAGCTTCTGACTTTTGATTTTTTGTTCCATTATTTCTCCTCCGTCAGGCAATGCTGTATAAGCTTTGCAGTATTGCCGAATTTAATTCAGGGATCCCTTTAGGGCATCTCTAAAAAAACTTTTTGAGAAAAAGCAACTATGCACGACATCTGCTGCGTCAACCTCCCTCGGAGTGCGGCAGCACGCCTTCGGAAGGTTTCCTTGCAGCTGCCATGCCTATATGCTTTTTCTTTAATCAAACGGTTTTTTGAGCTGCCCTTTACTGAAATCATTATACAACATTTTCCAAAAAAATAAAAGTAACCGCAGTCATTTTTATAAGTATGACTGCGGTCATGTATAGTCATCTACCCTTTTATTGCGACTATCAGCTTTGCTCTGTCGTGAATTCCTGTTTTGTCGTAGATTGAAGATATGTAATTTTTTACCGTTCCCTCAGAAATATAGAGGGTTTCGGCAATCTGTCTGTTTGTAAGTCCCTGTGCAAGAAGTGAGCATACTTCTTTTTCACGTTCAGTTATACTGTCGGGGAGGGTTTCGGTTTTCGCAGATGAACTCATTATTGCGGCAAGGCGGCACATTACTCTGTTATCAATAACATTCCGTCCGCCCATTATCTGCTCAACAGCTCCGAGAATAGCATCTTTTCCGCTGTCTTTGAGGAGATAGCCGTCTGCTCCCCCCGAAATTGCCGCTGTGATATTCTTATCATCATAGAAAGTAGTCAGCACAAGGATTTTAATTTCCGGGTAGTCGCTTTTAAGCCGCCCGATAAGTTCAATTCCGCCCATTCCTTTCATATTGAGGTCAACAAGGGCAAGGGAACATTCCTGTTTTTCAAGAATCGAAAGAGCCTCGTTTCCGTCATGTGCTGTCCCGATAACTTCCATATCGTTGAGGGTGAGTATTATTTCAAGGCTTTCAAGAAGCAATGTTTCATCATCAACAAGAAGAACTTTTATCTTATTCATTGTGACCTCCTTCAAATGGTAGCGTTATCTCCGATTTAAATCCGTTTTCATTTGAGAATACCGCCGTTCCTCCGCATTTTTCAGCATAGGATTTCAGCTTTTTAAGTCCAAATCCCTCTCTCAGCCTTTCAGCTGCATTTTCAGCCGAGAAATCGCTCTTTCCGTTATCTTTTACGGTAAGCTTAATGTGATTGCTGTCGGCAACGATATGAACCATAAATATATCGGCATTTCCATGCTTTACGCTGTTTGAAAGAAGTTCCTTGAACGCTCCTGTGAGAAATTCCGTATGCTCACGGGGAATGTAAAGTTCATCGTTATTCTCAGGAATATCCATATGTATCTTTCGCATTGTGTCCATAACAAATTCATCAGCAGCTGTATTTATTTCATTGAGAAAATCCGCAAGTGAAATACTTACTGCTTCGCTGTCGAGAACTCGCACCGCATGACGAATGGAATCAAGTCCTGTGCGAATTCTATCCTTTGCTGTATGAATCTTGTCACGTGCCATTTCCGGAGATTTGTCAAACAGCATATCTGCCGCTTCAAGAGTAATTATAGCCGCTGTTATGGAATGACCGACGCTGTTGTGTATACTTCTGCTAATGTTTTCACGTTCCTCAAGACGAGCATTTTTATCAGCAAGAAAGTTTTTTATAACAAGTTCCTGATTCAGTTTTTTCGTGTACATTTCGCTGAGAGCTGTTACACTCACAGATTTACAAACGCTGTTTCTTGCGTCGTAATAACGGCAGATAAAGCTTTCAAATAAATACAGAAGTGATGCTCCTGCTATTAGCATTACAAACCGTAAAATTATCTGCGGAATATCCCTTTCTACGCTCAACATCGCATACAAAGCATAGGAAACGGCTGGCAGAAGCAGTTGTATTTCACGTCTGAATCTACATTCATACATTATAAGAAATGCCGCTGTATTTCCGGAAAAAATTGAGTAAAGACCTGTCATAAGAAGCATTGGGAGAACCCCTTTGCGTTTGTCCTCGTCCTCAAGACTTCTAAGCGTAAGAGCTATCATTATAAATCCGAAAAGCACAAGTATTGCCATTACATTTAGTGCGGTAAACAGCGTGAATATCGTCAGAGCAATGGCAAGTGCGGCTGAAAATACATAAATTTCAGTTGTACGCATATTTTATCACCATTACGATTATACCATAATATTTTTATAATTGCAATATGTCTGCGGTAATTGTTTATGAAGATTATTAATTCACATTCCAACTATTTCTGAATTTTATTTACGTTTACTACGATTTGAGTACCAGTCTGACTATGTAATGCCGGATTACTAATTGTTGAGAAGCGTTCAGGCTAATTTTATCTGATGCTCTTTCGGTATAACATATGAGTTCTCTAAAAACTCCATTTCCGGTTTTTAAAAAACCCATGTGAATTAATTTACGTTTGAAGAAATCCAAAGTGGGAATTCTTGGGTATTGTTGTAATAATAGATGCTGTCTCCATTTTCATCATAAGCAGTAGCATTTATTTCATTAGTTTCTGCATTGATTGCATCGAAAGTAAAGAGCAGCAATTCTCCTGTATGTACTTCCTTTGTTTGTTTTTGACCGAAACATGTTACTTCAACTGTTTTTATGTTTTCATCATAAGCAATAATCGGGAACAATTGTACACCTTCATCATAATAGTAATGATATAATTCACCGGTTGTTTCAATACCGATATTTTTGTCATACATACTCCATTTGGGCCAGTTTAACCAGTTGTCGTGACTTTTCCAGCCCAATAATGTTTTTTCAACTGATACAACATCAAAACAGCTGTAACTATCGTAAATATAGAAATGATAATTATCTTTCCATTTATAGCAGGAGATGATTTCAGATGTTTCATTTAATCGTCCGCTTAAATCAGCGGCAGACTTGGAATTTAAACGGTAACCGTTTGCATAATTCAGGCAAATAAAACAGAATAATCCGACAAATAGTCCGATTAAAGTGGTGGTTACAAATTTTCTTTTTCGTATTTTAGCTGCTAAATGAATATATTTTTCATCTTTATGTTCTTCTATGGGAATTAATTCCTTGCTGAGTGATTTATAATATTCTGAACAATTTTTACATTCCGAAAGATGTTCTATAACTGTTTTTTCACTTGATTCGGAAGCTGCATTATCCAGACAAAGAGGCATCAAATCCTGTATCATATCACATTTATATTTCATAACCATAAATCTCCTTTAACTGTTGTTTAATTTTAATTTTCGCCCTTGAAAATATAACCTTGGCTGTTGTTTCTCTGATACCCGTCAATTTTCCTATTTCCTTATACGGCAGTTCATCAAATAGACGATACATCACAACACTTTGGCTTCTTTCGTCTAAATTTGAAATTATCTCTTTTATATGAATTATCAGCTGTTTATTTTCTGTCATTGTATCAAGGTTCATATTATCGTGTTTAGTAAGAATAGCATCTTCTATGCAAGATT
>JAFQHO010000015.1 GCA_017397925.1 Ruminococcus sp. | reverse complement strand
TTATTTTTTCTGCCGGTGTGTTCGTTATACCCTGTTTTCAACAATTTTGTACTTTTTCACTTTTTACATTTTAAAAAAGTCCGAGTGGACCATTTCCATGGCTCACTCGGACTTTTGGTTTCACTTTTTTTACAGCGCCTTTATTTGTAGAAAAAGGCATATTTTATTTAAGGGCTATTTTACGTTATTTCGTGTAGGGGCGGATATCATCCGCCCGCAATTTTGGAACGAAATCCAGCTTTTCTGACAATGGGCAACCTCTCATACACCTCTTATCGTCAAATCTTACAATTACACCACTATGATTTTGTGCAACTATACAAACTTACGAAAAACTTCTAAGAAACCTATTGACAAAATACAATTTTGATATACAATGAAAGTAGAGGGAAATTACACATCATTTGTATTTCCGACTATACCAACGCAAAAGAGCAAAATAAATCAAGCCGTCAGCTAATAGCTAATGGCTAAAAGCTAACGGCTCACTAATTCTTAATTTAAACTCATTCCGCGTCGCCGAATGTTCTTGCCGCTTTCAGCATAATTGCGCATTCAAGGCGCTTCTTTTCAAGCTCGCAGGAAATCTTGTGCGCAGAGCGAACATCGCCTACATACTGGTAATTATTGGCATTACAGCCGCCGCTGCAATAGAACTTAGCCCAGCACTTGCGGCACTCAGGCTTTGAGTAAACGTGACAGTTTGCAAAATCAGCTTTCATTTCCTGATTGAAAGTACCCTCGTCAATATTGCCCATTTTGTACTCCTCCATACCAACAAACTGGTGGCAGGGGTAAATATCACCATCGGGAGTAATTGCAACATAGTCGTTGCCGCAGCCGCAGCCTCTAAGACGCTTGATTGCGCAAGGGCCCTGGTCAAGGTCAATCATAAAGTGGAAGAAGTTGAATTTTCCGCCATTCTTCTCGTTTTCAAGAATACGGTTTGCAAGGTTCTCGTACTCCTTGAATACAGCAGAAAGCTCCTTTTCTGTGAGGGCATACTCGTCACCCTCGCCCACAACAGGTTCAATGGAAATCTGGTCGAAGCCTGCATCATAGAGGGCAAATACATCGTTGGAGAAGTCCAGGTTTTTATTTGTAAATGTACCTCTTACGTAATATTCCTTATCTCCTCTGCCTGCAACAAGCTTCTGATATTTCGGGAGAATCATATCATAGCAGCCCTGTCCGTTGGGGAGAACACGGAAATAATCGTTTATCTCCTTGCGTCCGTCAATGGAGAGAACCACATTTGACATTTCCTTGTTGATAAACTCAATCTTTTCATCATCAAGAAGAAGTCCGTTTGTAGTAATCGTGAAGCGGAATTTCTTGTTGAATTCAGCCTCGCGGGAACGTGCGTATTCCACAATCTGCTTAACAACCTTGAAATTCATCAGTGGCTCGCCGCCGAAGAAATCAAGCTCCAGATTTTTTCTGTCGCCGGAATTTTCAAGGAGGAAGTCAATGGCATTCTTACCTGTTTCAAGAGTCATAAGCTTGCGTCCCTGTCCGAAATCGCCTGTGGAAGCGAAGCAGTACTTGCAGCGAAGCTGGCAATCGTGAGCGATATTAAGGCACATAGCCTTTACGGGAGAAGCTACGGAATATTTTGCATACTTCTCGTAATCATCCTCAGAAAAGAGAATTTTCTCATTGTAAAGCTCAACAATTTCATCGTAACAGGATTCAATATCCTCGACTGTATAAACCTTTGAAAGCTTGTCCACGACCTTCTGAGGGCATTTATCCTCAAAAGGAGGCTCAATATTGTCAAGCAGGTCATATGTCAGCTCGTCAACGATATGAACGCCGCCGCTGTTGACGTCAAGAACTATATTAAAACCGTTCAATTTATACTTATGTATCATACAAACACACTCCTCTGATAGCAACCCTATCGGTCACCTAATGAAAAAAACAGGGCAGCATAACACTGCCCCTGAAGATTTTCTGAAAAAATCTCTTATCTCTCGCACTTCTGGTTAGCAACAGTGCAGGAAGTCTTGCAAGCTGACTGGCATGAAGCCTGGCAATTGCCGCAGCCGCCCTTCTTAGCGGACTCCTTGAGATTAGCCTTGTTCATTGTCTTGATATGTTTCATAACAGAAACCTCCTTTTTGAAAAATAGCTTGTTACTATTATAGCATATTTCCGATTATTTTTCAATAGTTTTTTCTCTCAATCGTCATTTTTGGCATTTCAGACAATTTCTGACAAAAAATAATGTTGAAATAGCACGACGATATCATTATAATTCTTAATTATTCATCAAGCTCAATAAGCTTTTCAAAGTTTTCGTCAATTTTTCCCTTCAATTCGTCTATTTCGCGACATTTTGCATTCATCAGTTCATAATCGGAGTAAACTTCTTCCTTTGTTATCTCCTCGCTGAGAGCGTCAATTTTTGCCTGCAATTCGTCAATTTCCTTTTCAAGGCGGCGCATTTCATTCTTACGTGCAGCGTCAGCGCTTCTCTGCTGCTTATTGCGGTATGTCTTAGCCTGCTTCTCCTTTGCGGCCTCGGCAGCCTTTGCGAATTTTTCCGCATCGGCAGCACGTTTTTCCTCAGCCTGCTCAGCTCGGAGAACATCGAGATACTTCTCAAAGCCGTAGTTATGCTCACGGTATGAACCGTCAGTCAGCTCAATAAGCCTGTCTGCAATCTTACTGAGAAGATATCGGTCGTGGGAAACGAAAATAATCGTACCCGTATACTCCTCCAGAGCCGTTTCAATAGCCTCCTTAGAGCTTAAATCGAGGTGGTTGGTCGGCTCGTCAAGGATAAGCACATTGCCGTGTTCCTGCATCATAATGGCAAAACAGAGCTTTGCACGCTCACCACCGCTGATAACTCCCGTTTCCTTGAAAACATTTTCGCCCACAAAGCGCACCTGCGCAAGGAGATTACGCACTTCCAAATCCGAAAGGGACGGATAGCGGCTGTGAAGCTCCTCCATAACCGTCAATTCGCGGTTGAGATTGGTGCTTTCCTGCTCAAAATAGGATATCTTTATATTGGTATTCCAGCGTACAGTACCCTCGTGAGGGTGAAGTCCCTGTATAATTTTCAGCAGAGTTGATTTTCCTATGCCGTTATCGCCGATAATGCCGATTTTTTCCCCTCTGCGTACATCAAAGCTTACGCTGTCAACAAGGGTTTTGCGATTAAGTCCCTCCCCTACGGAGATATCTGTATTCTTGACTTTCAGCACATCTATAGGCGGCTCAACGGCATATGTAAACTTGATTTTAGCGTGTTTTTCCTCGTGAAAGGGCTTTTCTATACGCTCGATTTTTTCAAGCTGTTTTCTGCGGCTCTGAGCCATTTTTGTAGTGGAGGCACGGACGAGATTTCGCGCAACATAGTCCTCCATTTTGGCAATCTGCTTCTGCTGCTGTTCATATTCCTTTTCACGGCGTGCGGTATTTTCCTCGCGCTGACGCACAAAAGCGGAATAATTGCCCTTGTAGCGTGTGAGGATGCCCCTCTCGATTTCACATACAGAAGTACAGAGTCTGTCCAGAAAATATCTGTCGTGGCTGACGATAAGCACAGCGCCGCGGTAGCTGCGGAGATAGTCCTCCAGCCACATAATCGTTTTGAAATCCAGGTGGTTTGTAGGCTCGTCAAGGATAAGGAGATTAGGCTCCTCAAGGAGCAGCTTTGATATGCACAAACGTGTCTTTTCGCCGCCGCTGAAACCCGATACTGTACGATTGAGCTGCTCTCCCGTAAAGCCCATACCATTGAGAACGGTACGGATTTTAACGTCTGTATTGTAGCCGTCGTTGGCTTCAATCCAGGAGGAAAGCTGCTGATATTCGTCAGCGGAGGAGTTATCTCCAAGCTGAATTTCAAGCTCGATGTCACGAAGGCGCTCCATAGCCTTATGTATAGGCTCAAAAACCTTGTTCATTTCCTCCATAACGGTATTTTCAGAGTCAAGACCGCCCATCTGCTCTAAATAGCCTATTGTCGTTTTAGCAGCAAATGAGATTATACCGTCTTTTTCGCTGAAACGGTCAGGCTCAACAGAGCCTGTAAGGATTTTCAGCAGTGTGGACTTGCCGCAGCCGTTATTGCCCACAAGTCCGATTTTATCATTTTCGTCAACAGTCAGCGATACATTGGTAAGTATCTGCTTTCCGTTATATATCTTATTTATATTATTCAGGCTGACAAGCATAATATCTTCCTTTACATCATAATATTATAATGATACCATATTTTCAAATTCCTGTCAACTGCGATATTTCCTGAAATCACTATGCACTATCGTCTATTCGCATTACACATTTGTGCATATACCTATGCACAAAATAACACAACGAGGCCAAAAGAACAACGTATATTCCATTGACAAGGGGATATTTTTAATGATAAAATATACATAAAGGGTTAAGAGCAACACATTTAATTAATTGTTGTTTATTTATAAATAAGCAAATACATATAACAAATGGAGTTAAATCAAACGCTTGTAATTGCATTGCTGTCAATGGCGATATAAACAGATGTCATATTACAGTATATTGCGATTAAAATATATTTTAGGAGGAAATCTCAAATGAAAACTCTCAAGAAAATGGCAGCTGCTGCTACTGCATTCTGCCTCGGTATTGCCTGCTTAGCACCCGGCAGTATCATCTCACCCGATGACGCTCTTGCAGCTGACCTTACAGCTGATATGGAATGGGAGGCTGTGAAAATAGGCGGCGCAGGCTTCGTTTCTGGTATTGTAACAGGTCAGAAGGAGATGTATCTCCGTACAGACGTTGGCGGCGCTTACAGGTACAATTATGAAATCAACGAATGGGAGCAGATTTTTGCTTTCATCAACGAGGCTGACCGTGGATATCTCAGCGTTAAGGGCATCGCTATTGACCCCACGGACGATAATACGGCATATTTCCTCTGCGGCTGTGCTTACTTCTCAGACGCAAGAACTGTTATTTTCAAGACTACAGACGGCGGTAAGACATTTACAAAGTCCGATGTTACCGACCTTATTCAGGTTCACGGAAACGGTGACGGACGTGAGTGTATTGAGCCTATTGCTATAGACCCTGACAACCCCGATACTATCTACGCAGGCGGCGATGTTACCGCAGGCAAATCAGCTCTTATCAAGTCCACTAACGGCGGTAAGACCTGGAGTTCCGTTGACGGTTACGATGAACTGGGACTTTTCACAACAGAACTGAAATATCCTATGTGGACAAATCATATGGTACGCGGCACAGAGGATAAGGAATACAACCAGCAGAACGGTATCGGCTGTATACTTATCGAGGGCGGAAAGGTTTACGTTGGTACATCTGTTACAGGACAGGCTAATATCCACGTTGCAAGCGTAAAGGACGATAAGTTCTCTGTTCTCTCAAAGGATCTCCCCACAGCAAATTATCCCTGCACATTCTCCACAGACAAGAACGGAAATCTGTTCTTCACATATATTGCAGGACTTGCTTTTGCAGGTACAGCAGGCGGCGCTTTCAAATACAATGTTGCAAGCGGCAAGGTAACTGATATATCTCCTACAGGCAACGCTTTTGGTAAGATTGAGGTTGACAGAAACGACCCAAATAAGCTTGTTACAAGAACCTGCGGCGTATGGTCTGACCAGTGGTTTGAGGAAGAATGGACTGACGGCAGTATTGCCTGGGGCGACCATTTCTTCCGCTCTGAGGACGGCGGCGCTACCTGGCAGGATATTACTCCCGGTCAGCAGGCCGGTCAGTATACCGACAATCATTACTTCATCTCAAATCCCATTGATACAAACGGCTATGACTGGATTTACGGCAAGGCTTGCCACTGGGGCAGCGGTATGATGATCGACCCCAGAAATCCTGACAGAGTTGTTATGACATCGGGTAACGGCGTTTATGCTTGCGATAACGTATGGGACGAAAAGGGTATCCAGTTCTATTTCCAGCCTGACGGCGTTGAAGAAGTTGTATGTCTCGACTTCGTAAGTGTTCCCAACGGCGAAAATTACTCCGCTATCGGTGACTATGACGGATTTGTGCACAAGGATATAAATGTAATTCCTCAGCAGTATAAGCCAAATATAGGCTCTACATCTGCTATTGCTTACTGCCCCTCTGATACTAAGGTTATGTGCCGTGTAGGCGAACACGAGGGCAAGGCATTCTATTCCCTTGATGCAGGTGCAACCTGGAAGGAGCTTAAAGTTCCCAACGGCGGCGGAAAAATGGCTATTACTCAGCTTAAAGACGGCTCATATCGTTTCATAAAGGCTGATTCGGGCAACGGCTCTCTCCAGTATTCCGATGATTTCGGTGCTACCTGGTCAAAATCTGAAGGTCTTGACGGCTCTAAGACAACTTATCCTCTTGTTGACCTGAATAATCCTGCTGTTGTATACGGCTCAGGCATCAAGCACAATGATTACTGGGCTTCTGACCCCAACAAGAAGGAGCCTACTCTTGAAGAATCCCATTATTCATTCTATATCAGTACAGACTACGGCGCAACATTCAAGGAGACTGTTGTAGGCAAGTACGACCAGTGCGACCACACAGGCGACCTCGCATACCTTGCTGAGGATAATCTCCTTATGGCTCTCGGCTGGAATGGTATGTACTCAATTACCGAAAGCGGCACAAAGATTGAGAAAACAGACATATTCTACTGTAAAACTCTTGGTTACGGCGCACCTGAGAAGGCAGGCGGTCTGAATACCGTTTATATGTACGGCAGACCTGCTGAATCAGACGTTGAGGGTATTTACCGTTCAACTGACGGCGGTAAGTCCTGGGACTGCATAAATACTGATAACCTCTACGGCGGCACAGGTAACGGAAACTTCCTCGTAGGCGATATGGACGAATTCGGTACTGTATTTATGTCAACAGTTGGTGCAGGTATTGTGTGCGGTAAGCTTTCAGACGGCACTGATACCCCTAAGCCTACAAATCCCCCTGCAACTACTGAGCCTACTGATAAGCCCGCAGGCGACGTTGTATACGGTGACGCTAACTGCGACGGCGAGGTTTCTATGGCTGACGCTGCTGCAATATATCAGGCACTGGGAAATCCCGATAAATACTCCTTGTCAGCACAGGGTGCTGCAAATGCTGACTGCTGCGACCCCGGAAATGGCGTTACAGCTGCAGATGCAATTGCAATTCAGAAGCTTACAGCAAGTATTATCACAAAGCTTCCCGAAAAGACAAAGTAAAATTAACATATGATATCAAAGGGTGTCGGATTTAATCCGATGCCCTTTTCTTTTTCGGCAAATCCGGAATAACTCTATGTGTATTTTATTTCTACTTATATTGTAGACTATGATTATTTATTTGTCAAGAGGTTTTTGAAAGTTTTTTGCAAGTTTGTACGATTACACAAAATCACATCAATAAAATTGTGCGTTTTGACAATAATAGATGTATGGGCGGATATTATCCGCCCGCAGACTGTAGAAAAAGACTTGTTTAATACAAGGGCGAGCAATGCTCGCCCCTACAGGAAAGATTGGCGATATATCGTAAAAAGCCGTCAGCTAAATGCTGACGGCTCTCATATGATTTTTAATCAATTTTAGTTACACGGCATATTTCTATGCGGTGATGATGAATTTTCAGCACTTCTATATGAAGTCCGTCACATTCAAGCTCAGCTGTAAGTCCGTCCTTCGGAATTTCTCCCAAACCGTCAATTACATATCCGCCAAATGTATCATATTCATCTGAGGGGAGATTTATTTCCAACATCTCATTTACTTCCTCTAAATCGGTGATGCCGGGAACTATCCAGCGGTTTTCACCAATTGATTTCAATACCGGCTCCGGTGTATTCATCTCATCGTCATCAAACTCGCCTACAAGCTCCTCTACAAGATCAGTAACGGTTATAATTCCTGTCATTCCGCCGTATTCATCGACTACAACAGCAAAATGATGTGCACCGCGCTTCTTCATCTGAGCAAAAAGTACATCGGCTTTCATTGTTTCGTGAACGAAATATGGCTCGCGGACGGCATTTTTCATTATATTTTCGCGGCTCTTGTCCTCAAGGCGGAAATAATCCTTTGCATTGAGTATACCGATAATATTATCTACGCTTTCGCCGCATATGGGGAAACGTGAGTGACGGGTGCGGTGGATTGTATCTTCCCAGGTTTCAACAGAATCCTCCGCCCAAAGCATTATCACATCTGTTCTGTGTGTGCATACCTGCTCCGCTGTAAGATCGTCAAATTCAAAGATGTTTTTGATAATCCTGTTGTCAGCCTCGTCAATTGTACCCTTTTCGGCACCTGCATCGGACATCATAAGGATTTCTTCCTCTGTGACTGTTTCTTCCTCATCCTCTGGGTTGATACCCATAAGTTTTAATACCCCGTTGGTGGAGATATTCAGCATCCAGACCATAGGAGTGAAAAGCTTCTGTATCGCAGTTATTCCGCCTGCCATACTCAATGCAATCTTTTCGGGGTTTTTCATAGCTGCACGTTTCGGAATAAGCTCGCCGAAAACAAGGGTAATATATGATAAAATTAAAGTTACAACTACAACGGCCACAGGTTTGAGCATTTCAGCATATTCTTCAAAACCAAGGCTATTTGTAAGCCGAATTATCTTATCGGCAAAATTATCAGCAGCAAAAGCGGCTCCGATAAAGCCCGAAAGAGTAATTGCAACCTGAATTGTGGCTAAAAATCGGGAGGGTTCCTCTGTAAGCTTCTGCAGCTTTACAGCCTTCTTATTTCCCTCATCAGCCATTTTGTCAATTTTTGTAGGGTTTGCCTGGATTATTGCTATTTCCGCACAAGCAAAAACAGCATTTAACGCAATAAGTACAATTTGCAGAATTATCTGCCCTAACATAAATAATACCTCACTTTAATCTCATAATATACATATGTACGCACTAAAAGGCATAACCTGTACTAACAAAGAAAATAGTACAAACTATGCCTTAAAAAACCGTATTCAGTTTTCTCCGCGTAATACCCATCAGGGGTACTGTCCATTAAATATTTCACCCTTTGCATCAAAGATTTATTATATTATAGCTCATTATGCGACATTTGTCAATAGCTTTTTGAAAATAAACGGAGGCAATATGAAAAACGTAAAAAACTTCTTCATTGAAACCATTATTCTCATTGCTACTGCTGTGGGATGGGGAATAATCAAGCTTTTTCGCTATACTTGCGATTATATCAACAGTCAGAATAATAATACCAATCCCTAAAACAATTGCAGACAAGTCTAATGGCATAAATGCCGTATGTCATCGTCGGACTTTCTCACCATACGGCAGTATACTTTCGTCGCCTGTCTTGACATACAACTTTTCTGCTCATCATCTTTGTTTACTAACATTTAAGAGATTGGTATATAGATTTATAAATCAAACACCGCACGGAGCCGTGCGGTGTTTACGTTATTTTTTTCCGTTCTTTGATTTCTCAATCTTTTTCTCTTTGATTATATTGAGATTTACAAGGGAACTGCCTGCAATTGCCCAGAATATTGGAGTAAATGCCATACTGCTGCAGCATATGAGATATAATATTCCGCCCATTGCTGTCAGAAGAACCATACAGAGTGTTATGCTGTTTCTGCTCTTTCTGTAGCTCGCAAAACCTGCTGCCAATGTGCCTATAATCGTTACTACAAGAGCTATGGCTGAAGGAATTCCCCTTGTTGCTGCTGTATTGAGGTAATCGTTGTACGCTCTGTCAAAGGTACCCTTGTTTATTATGGCAATATCCTCAATATAGGCATTCTCTATATCCTCAAAACCAAAGTTGTATATCTGAGGAAATACAAGCTGGTCGGGGCCTGTGCCTACAAGTCCGTTTTTGCTGATGATATCCGCTGTCTTGCGGTTGATGAAGTGGTATACATCCGCTGTGTCGTCTATATCAACACGTTCAGAGTCACAATCTCCGCTGGAATTCAGACGCATATAGCTGTCAGCAAACCATAATATACGACCGTCGTATAAACGATAACTGTCGATATTTCCGATTAATCCGCAATTTACAATAACTACAGCAGCTGCCGCAGGTACGATAACTCCAAATACAGACAAAAGATTTATCTTAGGTGCTTTTGCAGCGATAATCATAATAATTCCGATGATTACTGCAAGTACTGTGCCGCATATGCCAACAAAGGAATATGTAAACATATTCACAAAGGAAAACAGGCATATTGATACAATACATAATATCTTTGACTTCTTTCCCTCAAACAGTGCAAGTCCGCTCATTGCCGCTGCAATGGATATACTCAGCACCATTGCAAGAAACAGAGGTGACTGAGAAAATCCTGACGCTGCATTGATTTCAAGTTGCAACGATACGTACTTGTAGTCACTTAAATATCCTGCGAATATCTGGACAAGTCCCACAATGCTGTTCAGCATACCGTTTATAAGAATTCCACACAAAAGGGTCTTGCGTGCTTTATCCGTCTTGATTGAAGCTGCTGTTATAAAAAATCCTGCGTAGAATATCAATGTCAGCAAGCCCTCTCCTCTGCCGGGATAACCGTTAAGTGATACAAAGTAATCATATGAGTTAATCATTGAGATAACTGCCCATATAAGCGTAACACCCATTGCTGCGGCCGGTATCAGCGCTCTCCTGTCAATATATTTCTTCATAGCACCTATGAGCGCCAGAACCATACAGAATATACCGCCCAAAGTTATACCGATAGACGTAAGGCTGTACGCCTTAATTCCGCTTATAACAGGTATCGCCGCTGAAACTGATGTGAGGAACACTGCTGAAAGAAGTCCCCACGATGCAAGCTTAGAAAACTTTTCCTCGGTCATATTTACTATGAAATTGGATTTCTCCGATGAATTGAATAGCTGTTTTGCCATTTTACCACCCTTTCATACAAAAAAACTGCGGATGTATCAACATCCGCAGAAATTTGTTTATTTTGCGTAATCTGTAACTCTGCTCTCTCTGATGAGGTTAACCTTAATCTGTCCTGGATAATCCATTTCAGCTTCAATCTGCTGTGCAATCTGTCTTGCAACAAGCACCATTTTCTCATCGTTGATAACTTCGGGAACGACCATAATTCTGACTTCGCGTCCTGCCTGTACAGCAAAGCACTTTTCAACGCCGTTGTAAGAAGTACAGATTTCCTCAAGCTTCTGAAGTCGCTTGATGTAACTCTCATAGTTCTCGCTTCTTGCGGCAGGTCTTGCAGCGGATATTGCGTCGGCTGCCTGAACGATACAAGCGATAACTGTCTTAGGCTCTACATCGTTATGGTGAGCCTCTACAGCGTGGATAACAACTGCATTCTCGTTATATTTCTTACATACGTCAACACCAATCTGAACGTGTGAGCCCTCAATCTCGGAAGTAAGTGCCTTACCGATATCGTGGAGAAGTCCTGCACGTCTTGCCATATTGGCGTCAACTCCCAATTCAGCAGCAAGAACTCCGCAGAGCTTTGCAACTTCAATTGAGTGGTCAAGAACATTCTGTCTGTAGCTTGTACGGAATTTGAGTCGTCCTAAAAGCTTGATAAGCTCGTGGTTGATTCCGTGTACGTTTGTTTCGATTACCGCACGTTCACCCTCCTGCTTGATACGGTACTCAACCTCACGGCGAGCCTTATCAACCATTTCCTCAATGCGTGCAGGGTGAATTCTTCCGTCGGCTATAAGCTTTTCCAATGCAATTCTTGCCACCTCACGGCGGATCTGATCAAAGCAGGAAAGTGTGATAGCCTCAGGGGTATCGTCAATAATAAGGTCAACTCCTGTGAGAGTTTCGAGGGTTCTGATATTTCTTCCCTCACGACCGATAATACGTCCCTTCATTTCGTCGTTGGGCAGAGGAACAACGGAAACTGCCGCCTCCGATACCTGGTCTGCCGCAACCTTTGCGATGGCAAGAGAAATCTGACTTCTTGCCTTTTCGTTGCATTCATCCTTGAGCTGCTGTTCATAAGCTGCGATTTTTACAGCCTTTTCGTGAACAAGGTCGTCTTCCAGCTTGGAAAGTATGTATTCCTTAGCCTGATCTCTTGTGAATTCTGAAATACGCTCCAACACATCCATTTCAGACTTCTTGATCTGTTCTGCTTCCTTGAGCTTTTCGTCAGCACTCTTTATCTTCTGATTAAGAGTTTCTTCCTTCTTTTCAAGGTTATCGGTTTTCTTGTCGAGATTTTCCTCTTTCTGCTGCATACGTCTTTCCTGACGGGACAGCTCAGCTCTGCGGTCCTTGATTTCCTTATCCGCTTCGCTGCGAAGCTTGTGAATCTCATCCTTAGCCTCTACAAGAGCGCTTTTCTTCTTGGCATCTGCGTCCTTTTCAGCATCGGCAACTATACGCTCAGCCTGCTTTTCAGCAGAACCAACCATAGCCTCGGCATCACGCTTACGCTGCTCAACGCCTGCAGCTACACCCTTTTTATAGGCTAAAAGTCCGCCAACAGCCGCACCTGCAATCAAAGCCACAAGTATAAGCACAATAGCAATTACGGGATCCATACAGTGCATTACCTCCTTTAAGCAATATAATTTTTTGTATCATATAAAACATACTGCTTCGGGCGGTTAATGCCGCATCATTTTATTCATTTGCAAAACAATATATATTGACAGGGTAAACTCCCTGAAAAAGCCGGACATCCGTCCGTATTTGTTATATATCTTATCCGAGACATCTCCGCCCCGAAATGATTTAAAACAAAGCTGCATTACTGCCTGAAAGCAATATTTCTGCAAAATACAACATATTTATTATACACTTTTTCACGACTTCTGTCAATAGATTTTTTGCGAATTATTACAAATCAGTAAAATTTAATTTTATTAACTTCATCTTGATGTGTTCACAGGGAAGTAAAATATACTTCTATATTATAAATAATTGTGCAAATTAACGGTAATTCTTCTTATTTTAATAAAAAAGGTTGAATTTTTCTGCTCTCTATGTTATAATTATCATAATAGGCTTTTCAGCGGTTTACCGCGTTCGTGTACGCTTCAAAATGAAGCTGAAAGCTGCAAATTTTGGCAAGACTGTATGCCGTAAATACAGTCCCTTGTACGGACAGGAGTACCTTATGTTCAATCCAGATTTATTCACAGTCCTCGAACTGACAAAGGTTGAAAACCCAAACCTTTTCCCATTTCCATTTGAGCTTCACATAGGCTTCTCAATTATAGCCTTCCTCTTTTTTATGGTAAGATATTTCTTTGATAAGCGACCATATCAGCTTATTCTTTCTTTTGCAATACCATTCTCAATGACTTTGTGGCTCTCAGAAAACAAGGTATGGTTCTATACCGTAGGTGCAATAGAATTTGCACTTATCCTGATTTCCATAGTTTCCGATATCATCTACAAGATAAAGCACCCTGAGCTGAAAGCAGAAAAGAAGTCCAAGGAAGAAAATTCTGCTGAGAAAAAGGCTGAATAATTATGAAAATTGTTATTCTCGACTGGTCTACAATGTGCTGCGGAGATGACATCTCCCCCGATGTATTCGAAGAATTCGGTAATTTTACCGTTTACCCCCTCACCTCCCCTGAGGATGTGATATCACGTATAGGTGATGCTGAAATTGTTCTATGCAACAAGGTACTTATCACAAAAGAGGTTATGGATAACTGCCCAAATATACGCTATATCGGACTTTTCGCCACCGGCTTCAACAATATAGACGTTGAATATGCCGCCGAAAAGGGTATAACTGTATGCAATGCAGGTCAGTATTCCACAAATGCCGTTGCACAGCAGGTTTTTGCCTATATTTTAGACAATTGCAGCCGTATTCGCGACTATGACAGCTCTGTTAAAAGCGGCGAATGGGAATCTTCCCCCTGCTTTTCATATTTTCCCATTCCAATTACGGAAATATGCGGGAAAAACCTGTCTATTGTAGGTTTCGGCTCAATCGGCAAGCGTGTTGCGGAGCTTGGCAAAGCTTTCGGTATGAATATACTTGTCAGCACGAGAACAACTCCCGAAAACTGCCCCTATGAGGTATGCGATTTAGACACAGCAGTTAAAAATGCCGATTTTCTTACATTCCACTGTCCTCTCACCGATAAGACGAAGGGTATTGTAAATGCCGATTTACTGGAAAAAATGAAAAAATCCGCCGTACTTATCAACACATCAAGAGGCCCGGTTGTAAACGAAGCTGATTTAACAGAGGCGCTCAACAGCGAAAAAATCGCGGCGGCTTATCTGGACGTACTGGAAAAAGAGCCAATGTCCCCTGATACACCGCTGAAAAACGCCAAAAACTGCATTATCACCCCTCACACAGCCTGGGCTGCATATGAAACAAGAGTGCGCCTGCTGAATATTGTATGCGAAAATATACGCTGCTGGCTGAAAAATGAGCCGCAAAATAAAGTTAATTAATATAAGGAAATGATATAAATGAGAAATAATTCCGAAAAAAAGCGAATTGTCATAAAACTCGGCACATCAACCCTTGCCCATAGCACAGGCAAGCTGAATATCCGCCGTATGACCAATCTTGTACGCGTAATTTCCGACCTTCACAACTCGGGAAAGGAAATAATCCTCGTATCCTCCGGTGCTGTCGGACTTGGTACAGGCAAGTTGGGACTTCCCTCTAAGCCTAAGGAAACTAAAATGAAACAGGCTGTTGCCGCTGTTGGACAGTGCGAGCTTATGCACATCTACGACGATATGTTCGAAAAATACAGCGTAACTGTGGGACAAATTCTCCTTACAAAGGCGATTATCAACAATCCCACCCATTGCGAAAACTTCAAGAATACAGTTGAAACTCTCGTTGGTATGGGCGTTATCCCCATTGTAAACGAGAACGACTCCATTTCCATAGATGAGCTGGAGCTTGAAATCGGCGAAAACGATTCACTTTCAGCTCTTGTAGCTTCCCTTTCCGGTGCGGATTTACTGCTTATCCTCTCCGATATCGACGGACTTTACAGCTGTGACCCTCGTACAAATCCCGATGCGAAGCCAATTACATACGTTGAGGAAATTACTCCGGAAATTGAAAATGCCGCAGGCGGTGCAGGCTCAAAGCTTGGCACAGGCGGTATGTCAACTAAGATAAATGCCGCTAAAATTGCCACAGAAGCAGGAATTGATATGGTAATTATGAACGGAAAAGACCCCGAACTTTTGTACGATTTGTTTGAAAATAAGGAAATCGGCACATTATTTAAAGCAAAATGAAAATACGTATAGACTCAAATGACCGACTTTTGCTTGAAAATGAAGTTATAAAAGCAATAACCGCTGACGGAGAACAGAAATTTCACATCTCCGAAGTAAAAACGGCTTTGATTATTACTACCGACTTAGGTCCGTTTTACGACGATATGGGACTTGCGTTGAATATCGACAAAGAAACAGCTATATTTATTATGTCAAGTCACCCTGATTATCAGACATTTTTGTTTGACCAATTCGGGAAATCGGTTAAAATTGATTATAACAAAATCATTGCAGCTTCAACCTGTACTGAGAATAAAATTTTTGAAATATATAAGAAAGAGGTGTAAAATATGAGCTACACACTTGAATTAGGGAAAAAGGCAAAGGCTGCCGAACCTGTTATTTCAGGAGCTTCTACCAATCAGAAAAACGAGGCTCTTGCCGCAATTTCAAAGGCTCTTATTGCAAATACAGCGCTGATTATCGCTGAAAACGAAAAGGACCTCATCGCCGCAAAGGAAAACAATATGTCTGCGGCTATGCAGGATCGCCTTAAGCTGGACGAAAACCGCATTGCAGGCATTGCAAAGGGCGTTGATGAGATTATAGCACTCAATGACCCTATCGGACAGATTATTGACGGTTTCAACCGCCCAAATGGTCTGCGTATTACAAAAACACGCGTTCCAATGGGCGTTATCGGAATTATTTTTGAATCCCGTCCCAATGTTACTGTAGACGCTGCCGCACTCTGCCTTAAAACAGGCAACTGTGTTATCCTCAAGGGCGGCAAAGAGGCTATAAACTCCAATATCTGCCTTGGAAAGATTATGCGTGAGGCTCTTGAATCCTGCGGTTTGCCGGCAGATATTATTCAGGTTGTGGAAAATACTTCCCGTGAGACTACAAACGAGCTTATGAAGCTCAACGGTTATGTTGATGTACTCATTCCCCGCGGAAGTGCAAGACTTATTCAGGCCGTTGTAAACACCGCAACTGTTCCCGTTATAGAAACAGGTGCGGGTAACTGCCACGTATATATTGACGATTCCGCTGATATGGCTATGGCTGTGGATATTACAGACAACGCTAAAACTCAGCGTCCCTCTGTTTGCAACGCTATCGAGTCACTTCTCGTTCATAAGGATGCAGCTGAAACTTTCCTCCCCCTTATTGCGGAGCGTTTCAAATCTCACAATGTAAAAATTTACGGCTGCGATAAGACAATTGACATTCTCGGTGATACTGTTGAGAAGGCAACTGAAACCGAATATGCAACTGAATTTAACGATTTTACAATTGCTGTCAAAGTTGTGGAGAATATTGACGAGGCAATCGCTCATATCCGCAAATACAGCACTCGTCATTCCGAGTGTATAGTTACAAAATCCCTTGATAATGCACGTAAATTCCAGCGTGAAGTTGACGCAGCAGCTGTTTATGTCAACGCTTCAACGCGCTTCACGGACGGCGGAGAATTTGGATTTGGTGCAGAAATTGGAATTTCCACACAGAAGCTTCACGCAAGAGGCCCTATGGGACTTACAGAGCTTACAACAGTTAAATATCTGATTGACGGAAGCGGTCAGATAAGATAACTTCATCAGCGGTAAAAATACTGCATCACTAATTTGTTTGATTTTTTAAGGAGATATTTATGGCTATCAGAAAAGATATTGACGATATGCTTAATAATCTGAAGGACGGCAAATCTCTCGAACAGCCGCCAAAACACGATATACAGTCACAGGCAGAGCCCGTTAAGCAGACAGGCTATGAGAATATGTCTGTGGATGACCTTCTCTCGTCCTTGTTGGGAGATACTTCAAGCGAAACTGCCGCAGAGGAAGTACCTGCCGAACCAATCGTCAAGCCAAAGAAAAAGAAAATCGTAATTTCACACGAACTGCCCGACTATGAAGCAATCAGAGAAGCTTCTCTCCGTGCAGATGCCGAACGAGCAGAAGCCGAAAAACAGGCTGAAAGAGAACGTATTAAGGCAGAGCGTGAGGCTGAAATAGCACGCCGTCAGGCTGAGAAAGAAGCTGCCGAAAAAGCACGTATTGAAGCTGAACGTAAAGCTGCTGAGCAGGCTGAGCTTGCTCGTATTGAGGCAGAGCGTAAAGCTGCTGAGCAGGCTGAGCTTGCTCGTATTGAGGCAGAGCGTAAAGCCGCTGAACAGGCCGAGCTTGCACGCATTGAAGCTGAGCGTAAAGCCGCTGAACAGGCCGAGCTTGCACGTATTGAAGCTGAGCGTAAAGCTGCTGAACAGGCTGAGTTTGCACGCATCGAAGCTGAAAACAAAAATACTATTTCTCCACCTATTGACAAATCCGAAATTCCACACTCTGACAATGAGAAAATTATGGCTGACGCCGTTGCCGCAGTATCAACTCCTGCTGATACAGACGCACTAACGGACGAGGAAAGAGAAATACAGGAGGAATTTGAGGAATTATTGGGTAAGAAAAAGAAGCCCGTATTCTTCAAAAACTGGAAAAAACCTGAAGAGCCCGAGATATCCGACAAAAATAAAAGTAAATCCGAGGGAATCACCTCAGTTCTTCACAATATCCTTGACGAAAACCCTGATGAAATAATGAATCAGCAGAAATATTTTGCTGAATATGATTCAGAGCCTAAAAAAGGCGGATTTAAAAAGGCTTTTTATGCTGTTTTCGGTGTTATTTTTGCACTTCTCGCCTGCGTAGGACTTGTTACTGTTATAGCAAAGTCAATTTCACTTATAGGCAGCTACACATCAGGAGAGACGAAAAAAGAGGGTTTTGAGGAGATAATCTACCCTGCGGTAATTATGGATATCGAAACCTTTAACGCTCCTACAGAGCTGCCCTCAGAACAAATTTTAACGGCGGCTATATGGTCAATGATTATGGCTGACGATGTTACATTACAATATGAGCAAACCTTTGATGTTGTTATGATACCCGCTGCTGACGTTGAATCCTACGCTGTAAAGCTTTTCGGTGACACTCTCCCCGAGCTTACTCACACAACTGTAGGCCCTGCAGAATCACGATTCTACTATAATGAGGAAACGAAGTCGTATAACGTACCTATTGCTCCTGTAACCTACACATACTCCCCCGAAATCAAGGAAGCAATTAAGAACAACAACGAATATAAGGTAAAAGTTGACTATATAGACGAACTTCCTTCATGGCTTCCAAAAACATCCTCAAAATCAGTTGAGTTTACACTGGTTGAGGTAAATGGTACATATCAGCTTAAAGCTATGAAAATACTCTCACAGAGCAAAAATTCTTTATAAAATATACACGGCATTCGGAAAAATTACGGATGCCGAAAATTTTTTGAAAAATTTTCAGATTTTTTTCAAAAAACCCTTGACAAATGTAATTTTATATGGTATAATATTAAAGCAGTCAGGAAATGACGCGATGCGGATGTGCTGGAATAGGCAGACAGGCACGTTTGAGGGGCGTGTGTCACACGACGTATGGGTTCAAGTCCCATTATCCGCACCAAGGCGCTGTAAAAAAAGAGTAAAAAAAGAAAAAACTGCTGTCACGAAAAAAATGCGTGACAGCAGTAATTTTTTGTGGTATTATTAAATTACAATGAAAAAAGTACCACAAGAATATTATAACACATATCAATTGAAATTACCATTGGAAATTTCAACAATAATTGATATAACAGATCCGGTATATTCGTTATGTGAGGTTCTTGATCATATAGACCTGAATAAATATCTGACGAGTGGGAAACGCAGAACAGGCAGACCAAAATATGATGAAGAAGCTTCGCTGAGGATTATACTATTTGCATTTATGGAAG
>JAFQHO010000087.1 GCA_017397925.1 Ruminococcus sp. | reverse complement strand
GTCTGCACCAAGACTTAATGTTATACCGTTTGCAAATGCGGTTGTACTTGCAAGAAGCATACATGCTGATACGGCAGCCGTTATAAATCTTTTCATCATAGCTATTCAGCCTCCTTATAATTCTTTTTAAATTCTTCTATTTCGTCCTTGTAGTATTCAAGTAATGCTCTTTCTATAATTCTGCTGTTTGGAATATCTGTCTTTTCGTGTTTATCCATTAACCACGCAAAAATTGTATTATCAAGATATATAGCTGTTTTTGTTCTATGAACTGCACCCATAATAGATACCTCCGTTTCATTTTTCGACTCCATTATAGCACAGGTGTCGCCACCTGTCAACACCTAAACAAAATTTTTATTCATAACGCTGATTTCTTGCTTTTGCTTTGAACGGAATATCAATATCAATGGGTACTAATGATGATAATAAAACAGGCTTAATCCTGACAACTCCCGATACCTGATACGAAGCCGGACTGCTTACAATATCGGTATTGTTGATAATCAGCTTATATTTTACCTCTCCACCCTCGATACGCTCATTTGATGAATTAAGCTGCATTTCATTATGCAGATAGCTTTCAAATTCGCTTACTGCCGTTGGAATATGAATCATTGAAATATGCTCCATTCGGTACTCGTCAAGCATTGCATAGTCTGTAGCAATATTCAACGCTCTTGAAAGCTCCGTATCAATGTATTCTTTGACGGTGAAAATATGGTAAAACTCAACTGTTATGACTGTGATTATGATAAATACAAAGATAAACAGAATAAAGAAAACATTAGCAGCACCGCTTTTTCTGTTCACACACACCACCTACTTCCAATACACCTGACTGATACCTATAAACTTTTTCTCAATCGGTATGCTTATAACAAGCGGTGAACCGAATGTAGGCTCAATCAGTTTAATGTCAATAGTGTCACGGACTGTCAGGGTAAATTTCTGCCGTAGCTGAATCTTATTTGTACCTGATATATACGGCGCACTCCAAGATATTGTCGGCGTTACACCCATTTCGGTTTTAAGTTCATTTGCAAGTGCAGTTATATCACTATCAATACATCCGCTTGCTTCAACAGCTCTGACAAGGGTTTTCGCCATATAGTCCATGTTTTGCTTGTAAATAAACGGTTTCCACAATGCCACAAAGCAGAATATAAGACTCATTGCGATTGCAAACTGAAAGAGTACATCCAAAAATGCCTCTGACCGTTTACGCTTACATTTCCATTTCTTCATCATCTTCGTCATCCTCCGTATCTTCCGGGGACATATCCCAACTGTACTCTGCGGAATTTGACTTATGCAGTACACAGCGATTACAAAGAGCATCAAAAGCCAATTCTATCTGCCTTAATTCCTTTTGGGTTGCAGCTTGCGGTGTATGACCTCCGTTATTAAACACATATTCATTTACCGTTGCAGTACAAGATGTGTTTTCGGGATATAACTGATTAAAAGCAAGCTGATGTTCATTGTACTTTACAACTTTTTCAGGAATTTGCCCCGACATAAAATAACTGTGACTTTCTGTGTTCTCTCCGTCTATCGTAATATGCGTAAATATAATTGACCGACCTCTTGTGAGCTTATCCAAATCAAGAAACATATCCCGATTATACGCATCTTTCATAAACTCAAACGGAAACTGAACATTGAAGGATGTTACACCGATTTTACACCTTTCAAGAAACAGGCATTTTGACTGTAGCTGTTCCAGCTTTCTTTTCCCAAATATGCTTTCAAAATCTCCGCTTCTTCTTGAAACAAATTTATCCTTAAAGTACAGATACCCCTCGCTGTCTGTGGTTATATGCTCTAAATCGTGCAGTTTGCGTATATCCTGTCCGTGTGTAGGATTACTATATAGCCCTGCCTCTGCCAGAGCAAGAATCCCTTGTATAGCTTCATATCCTCTTTCGTTCAGGTATTTGCCTTCTGCCAATTCAACCGTTTCAAGTATTGGGGGCGGTAAATTCTTTCCGTCATTGGTAAGCGAATAAATCTGCGTTACCATTTCTTTAAGTTTTATTTTATCCATCACACTTTATGCTCCTTTCTGCCCTTGTAATAATTCGGATTAAGGTCATAATTCAACACCTTCTTCATCTTCGTCAACAAAATTAGCGTAT
>JAFQHO010000086.1 GCA_017397925.1 Ruminococcus sp. | reverse complement strand
CATCCGCATCATGCCGTATTCTTCCTATCTGTCCGAGGACTATGTTCCGCAGTGGATTTACGATAAGGGCGCTGAAAAGAACACGGCACCGCTTCGGGATGATCCATCGGTTCAAACAGTATTCCCCAAGTGGGATGATCCTGTATACCTTCAGGCACATAAGGCTTTTACCAAGGCACTGGCTGAAAAATACGACGGTGATCCGAGAGTAGAATTTATAGACATCAGACCTTTCGGCGATTATGGAGAATGGCATAACTCCTTTGCGGTGGGGGATGAGAAATTCATGCCCTCTCTTGAAATTCAGAAGGATATGCTGGATTTCTATGCAGAGGCTTTCGATGAAACAACCATTGCACTGCCCTCCAACGCCCGTGGAGAGATCTATCAATATGCACTCTCGATCGGAATCGCAAAGCGTGATGACGGACTGATTTCCATTCCCAATGCCGAGTGGAGTCTCAGACCTGCCTACAAAGCCAATCTGCCGGTACTTGGCGAAAACTATCAGACCTATACATGGATGAAGGAGACGGTCAGAGAAAATGAGTATTCTTATGTGAACTGGACGCCTGAGCGTTTCCGTGAGACCATTGAAATATCCCATATGTCGATCTATGCACTTGATCAGGACAGCAATTGCAGCTACAAATTCTACAAAGAGCAAAAAGAAGTGATTGACGAAATGTGCAACCGTCTTGGCTACAATTTCACCGTCACATCGGCAAAACGAAATGACAACAAGCTCCTTGTCACAATCAAAAATACAGGACTTGCCCCCGCATTTTTCAATATTGACTTGTGTGCGGAAATTACCGATAAGGACGGCAATAAGCTGAAAACCTTCGGCGAGCCTGTCAGAATCGAAGAAGGCTCTTTCCACGATGAAGAAGAAAAGACCTTTCTGTTTGAATATGACGGCACACTTCCCGAGGATGTCATCATATGCCTTGCCATGTACGACAGCGACAATCCGCTTGTCACAGGCAAAAATCCGACAATTAATTTCGACAACAAGAACACACTGTCTACAAACAGATTGCAGCTGATGACGGAAACACCAAATGGCGATGTCAATGCAGACGGTACATTTAATATTGCCGATGTGGTATTATTCCAGAAATGGCTGCTTGCCGTTCCCGATACAAAGCTTGCAAATTGGAGGGCAGGAAATTTCTGCAATGACAACAGACTTGATGTGTTTGATCTTTGTCTTATGAAACAGGAACTTTTGAAAAACAACTGAATACCATACAAAGAGCTTTCAATCACGAAGGCTCTTTTTCATTACTGAAAGATTATATCAAAAATACTGTGTAATATGGTAGAATTGTTTACATTCATATACGACACGTTCTTTTTAGTGAAACATACATAAATTAAAGAAAGCCTCACATACTATTCATGAGGTGATGAATATGGCAAAACAGGGAATGAAGCGTCCAGAGAAAACACACATTCAGCCAAGGAATTCAGTAGCAGCAGTACCTGAAATACAAGGAAAAGCAAAGCACGGGAAAGTACATGCTAATCCGATTATTGCTAGAACAGTTCCACCGTCACAGAAAGTGTATCATACTAATCCATTCACTAAAGAAAAACAGATTTCAAGAGCATATTCGATTATTGACAACGATCTTGCAAGAGATAACGTTGAAAACGATCTGACTGCTGCTGATTTACAGGATTTATAAAAAATTGCCGTCTGATGCTGAATCAGGCGGCATTTTATAAGGAGATATTTATGAGTAATCAATTAAAGTATTCAACAAGTCCATATCTGCTTCAACACGCAGAAAATCCTGTAAACTGGTATATGTGGTGTGACGAAGCTTTTGAAACAGCAAAAAGGGAAAATAAGCCGATTTTTCTGAGCATTGGCTATAGCACTTGTCATTGGTGTCATGTCATGGCACACGAGAGCTTTGAGGATGAGAAAACTGCGGAGATCCTGAACAAACACTTCATCTCCATCAAGGTGGATCGTGAGGAACGCCCCGACATTGACAGCGTGTATATGGCGGTATGTCAGGCGTTTACAGGCAGCGGCGGTTGGCCTACAAGTATTTTTATGACATGGGATAAAAAGCCGTTTTTCGCAGGGACATATTTTCCTGTCCATTCACGCTATGGTATGCCTGGGTTTTCGGATTTGCTTATGACAATTGAGGAACAATGGGAGAAAAATCAAGAAAAATTCCTTGAATCAGCAGATGAAATTATAGCTCATCTGAAAAATAGTAATTTGAATGGGAAGAATAACACTTCTGAATATATAGTAGAA
>JAFQHO010000014.1 GCA_017397925.1 Ruminococcus sp. | reverse complement strand
ATTTTTCTGCCGGTGTGTTCGTTATACCCTGTTTTCAACAATTTTGTACTTTTTCACTTTTTACATTTTAAAAAAGTCCGAGTGGACCATTTCCATGGCTCACTCGGACTTTTGGTTTCACTTTTTTTACAGCGCCTTTTTATATTTTATCTTAGTCCAAAGGTGCTTCTCACTTTTTCAACTACAAGCTGACGCATTATAATAACATCAAATACATCTGTTCTGCCGTCCTTGTTAACATCGCAGGAGAAATCGAAAACTGCAATACCCATAGCCGCCTCTGCACAGCATACTAAATCAGCAATTGATACCTTGCCATCACGGTTTAAATCTCCTTCCTCGTATACAGGCTGAGGTGTTGTAGTTGTAACAGGCTTAGTTATAGTCGTTGTGGGCTTTGTAGTAGTTGTTGTAGGCTTGGTTGTTGTGGTCGTTGGCTTCTTTGTGGTAGTCGTTGTGGGTTTTGTTGTTGTGGTTGTAGGCTTTGTGGTAGTCGTTGTAGGCTTAGTCGTTGTTGTTGTAGGCTTTGTGGTAGTTGTCGTGGGTTTGGTTGTTGTAGTTGTAGGCTTTGTAGTAGTCGTTGTGGGCTTGGTTGTTGTAGTTGTAGGCTTTGTAGTAGTCGTTGTAGGCTTGGTTGTTGTAGTTGTAGGCTTTGTGGTAGTTGTCGTGGGTTTGGTTGTTGTAGTTGTAACAGGCATAGTTGTTACTTTAACATCTGGAATGTTTTCTCCATAATTCCACTCTGCAATTTCGGGAAATTCAAGATGTGTAAGATTATAATCTGTAAACTCTGTATGCTTTACATTGAAATCTTCAGAACCTTTAAGGAAATAATCATATATTATTTCAAGACCATATTCTCCATCGTAGTCATCCCAAGTAACATCAACAGCATACCAATAGCCGTCATCCATCTGAACATAATTCCACATATGAGCTGATGCAGTATCTTCCTCAAAATTTCCGAAAACACATACAGTAGGAACTCCTATTTTATCGGCTAAAAGCTTAAAACCCTTGGCATATCCTTCGCAAACAGCTCCTGGTTCAACAAGAGAACTTATAACTGAACCCGAAAATTTGCCGCCTGTGTCATAATCGGTAAAATAACATATACTATCGTGAATGCTTTTAAGCTTTTCCTCAGTTGTCTCGCCTTCAATAACGTAATTTTCAACAGTTTCTTCAAGTTTTGCTTTGTATTCAAGTACCTGTTCAAAGGATTCAAAACTCTCATACATTGCAGGAGAAAAAGTAAGCTCCTCTATGTAGAAAGTGTACTCCTTGGTAAAAATATTTCTGGTATATCTCATATTGCTTGCGGAAACAGATGTGAAGTTCTGATCAAGCCAGAAAATCCAGGGAGTATCAAAGGATGATGCCTCCATGCCGCTGGCACAGTTAGTAAATACAGCATTGTAAAAATCCATATTTTCATCTGATTCAATATCCATTGTTTTAAAGGATACTGTTTCAGGAAGCTTAACTGTAAATTCCTCAAGAGAAGGCTCAGTAAGCTCCAAAAAAGCGTCATAAACTGCTCTGTTGTTGGCATCAAGGTGTGCACCAAGAAGATAGTCCTCTATTTCATCATCAGCAAGAATTCTGGGCATAGACTGCATTTCAAGGCTCATTGACTTCATTGTGCCGAATTCGAGAGTGATATCCGACATATCAATAGTGCCTGTCTCATATGCAAAACTCGAAACAGGTACAATTCCAGCTGTAACCGATAGCGCTGTAACCAGAGCCGCTATACTTTTAATTGTTTTTTTCATATATACAACCTCCATTTCTGAATATTATCACGTACTACATTTCTATATCTGATTACAATTATAAACGAGTTATCTTAAAATAATCTTAAAACAATACAAAAATAAACGATATGTGAACAGATTTTTATTTATTGTGTTTAATACAATTATACGACAAAAAATCTAAGAAGTCAACCCAAATTTCATTTTGTAATACAGAAAAGCGTAAATTTTTTGTGAACGAATATTTTTTATTAATTTTATTGTATAAATTTTAAATAAAAATCCGTTTTTTTCTCTGTTTTGTCCGTCACAGGCGTACACATTTTTACCACTGACGGACAAATTCAGCTGAAAACACTAAAAAAAAGTCGAAATAACCCAAATTATTCGTAATCTTGTCACTTGAAATTATTCTCAGCCTATGGTATACTTTAATAGGGCATTTACAACGACGTTTTTGCCCGATAAATATGGAAAGGTGTGTTCCGAAATGTTTTTATCAGAAATGAACAAGGAACAGCTCCTCGGTTTTAAAAATGAAACTGAGCAGCTCTATAACGAATTTAAAGCTAAGGGACTTTGTCTTAATATGGCAAGAGGTAATCCCTGTAAAGAACAGCTTGAGCTTTCTGTTGATATGCTCAATGCTTTTGACGATAATAATTTTTTAACCGAAAATGGTACAGACGTAAGAAATTACGGCATACTTGACGGTATTCCCGAAGCTAAAAAGCTCTTTTCTGATATGCTCGGCGTTAACGAGGACGAGGTAATTGTATTCGGAAACTCCAGCCTTAACGCAATGTACTGGTCAATCCAGACTGCTTACAATAAAGGTATTCTCGGCTCAACTCCCTGGAACAAACTTGAAAAGGTTAAATTCCTTTGCCCTGTTCCAGGTTACGACAGACATTTCAAGGTAACTGAATTTTTCGGAATTGAAATGATAAACATTCCTATGACACCTACAGGCCCCGATATGGATATGGTTGAAAAGCTTGTGGCTGATGATGCCTCCATTAAGGGTATCTGGTGTGTTCCTCAGTATTCAAATCCTGACGGTATCTGCTACAGTGACGAAACTGTAAAGCGTTTCGCAAATCTTAAGCCTGCAGCTGAGGATTTCCGCATCTTCTGGGATAACGCATACTGCATCCACCACCTTGTGGAAAATCCCACATATATCCTCAATATCCTCGATGAGGCTAAAAAAGCAGGAAACGAGAATATTGTATACATCTTTGGCTCAACATCAAAGGTTACATTCCCCGGTGCAGGTGTTGCCGCTATGGGTGCAAGCAAGGCAAATATTGACGAATTAAAGAAATATCTTGGTATTTCCATTATCGGCCACGACAAGGTAAATCAGCTTCGTCACGTTAAGTTCTTCGGCACATACGAGAATATGGTTGAACATATGAAGAAGCACGCTGCAATTATTGCTCCTAAGTTCAACCTCGTATGCGATACACTTAAAAAGGAAATTACTCCTCTCGGTATCGGTGAATGGACAGAGCCTAAGGGCGGATATTTCGTATCATTCAACGCTCTCAGCGGCTGTGCAAAGAGGGTTGTAAAGCTTTGTGCAGAGGCTGGTGTAACACTTACAGGTGCCGGTGCTACATTCCCTTACGGATTTGACAAGGACGACAGAAACATCCGTATTGCTCCCACATATCCATCTATGGAGGATTTAGAGAAGGCACTGGAGCTTTTCGTTATCAGCGTTAAGCTTGCAAGCGCAGAAAAGCTTCTCAGCGAAATGGAATAATGTATAATTTAAGGGTATCGTGATTTTCACGATACCCTTTTTGTTAGAAATTAAAACACCTCTGCGCAAATCGGATTTCCAAAGCACTCAGAGTCCAGGGGCAGAGCAAAGCTCTGCTTAGCGTTTAAGCGCTCTGCAATGGGTGAATTTTAAACAGTCAGCGGGACTGCTTGAAAAGAGGGGACGCTCTGCAAGTGAGAGCGTCCCCTTGATACATATCATCACTGGTCATTTTGTATTTTCTGATCCTTATATGCCGTTTCATAAATCAAGTTATAATTCGCATTGAAATCCACAATAAGTGAATCACCGCAATCTCTATATTCGCCGTAATAAGTTCCCTCCGCAGGCACCTGCAGCTGCTGACGTTCATAACCAACAATAAACGGTGCTTTGAGAGAAAGCCAGTACAACTCAGCTGTTGACATATTTGTTTCAACCCCTGGGAGTACGCTTGAAGCTACATTCGGCAGTATAGTAGGATAAAAGGATTTAACCTTATCCATCACAAGCTCAATCACCCTGCGCTGACGCTCAGTACGCTCAAAATCGGCATTTCCGATATATCTGATTCGGGCATAGGATAATGCCTGCTTGCCGTTGAGATGAAGCTCACCGCCGCCGTCAAGGAGATCATCAAGGATATCATCACCCATAATGCTATTAACCTCAGCCTGCATAATAGTGTTGATTTCCTGCGCCTCAGCATCGGATATCTCAATATCAATTCCGCCTACACTATCAACAACATTTGCAAATGAAACAAAATTAACCGAAACATAATCCTCAACAGCAATGCCGAAGTTATACTCAATTGTATCCATAAGCAACTCCGCACCGCCAAAAGAATATGCAGCATTCAGCTTATTTTCGCCATACCCCGGTATAACTACATAACAGTCGCGCATAAGGGATATAAGACTTATTTCATCGGTTCTGCTGTTTATTGAGGCAATTATCATCGTGTCAGACCGTGCCGCTTCATCCTCTGTTCTGCCGTCTGTACCGATAAGCAGCACATTCTTCACATAACTCCGCGAAAGAGCATCGCTTCGGCGATTTCGGCTGCCTGTAGCCACATAATCCATTTTATTTATAAGGCTGATTGACGTACAGGAATACATTCCGAAAATTACAAGGAAAATTATCAGCAAAGTTCTGATAAATCTGCCGAAAAATTTTCCAACAGGACTTTTTTTCCTGCGTTTTTTCTTTTTCTGCTGTGGATTTCCGCTTTTGCTCTCTGTTGCCCTCTTAGGCGGATTGCCGCTGTTTTGCGGATAATTTCTTGGCGGTTCCCTGTAATAATCGTCATAATACGGCTGATTTCCATACTGAGGCGGATTCTGCATCGGCTGACCGCCATACGGCTGATTGCCGTACTGTGACGGATTCTGCATCGGCTGACCGCCATACGGCTGATTGCCATACTGGGACGGATTCTGCATCGGCTGACCGCCATACGGCTGATTGCCATACTGGGACGGATTCTGCTGAACTCTCCTCAGTGGTTTCCTGGGAGTCTGTCTGTTCTGCATATCACGGGGAATATATATTGTGTTCGTATTCTGATTGTCTGTATTATTTCTGTCGGACATTTTTTATTACCTCTTTTTAGTGCTTGCTGCAAGACAAGTAAACAATGTACACAAAAGATTGTAAACTATCATTGCCGTTGCAGACATATAGATATAATTTGACTCGTAAGCCTTTGAAAGTATCAGCATCATTGATAATCCAAATCCGAGGAGTATGGAAACTGTCTGGAAAATAAGGGCAATAACAGCAGATGCGTGTATGCTCTTGATTCCGAGTATAAGCTGTGCCATTGAACTGAATTTTCCTGCGCAAGCCATAGATGCACTCATACGTACAGTTTTTTTAGTTTCAGCATCAAAATCCTCGTGAAGCTTTTTCGGCAGCACCTTTACCATACCCTTAGGTATACCATAAACAGCCGCTATTTTTTCCGCTGTAATAAAGCTGTCAACGGATTTAACAACCATACATATCTTTTTTCTCACAAGTCTTTCAGCCCATTTTCTAACACCTCTGCCTGCAATTACATCGACGACAAACAAAGCAGCAAGATTTCCTGAAATTGAAAGATATATCGGTTCGTGTCCCTGTGAATATTCAGCTTCACGGCTTTTTGTTGGAAGTCCCTCAATATTATGAGTTTCCATAAGCTCACGGCTGCCAAGGAGTATACGTCTGTTTTTTATCCAGCCGCAAAGCCCCATTCCGTCCTCATATGAGAAATTATCAATAGGATAAAGCAGTTCCTCCTTACCCTTTATAAGGTCGGCAAAAAGCTGTTGCAGTAAACTGCCGCCATAATAGGAAAGGCTTGCAGCATCCAGAAAGGCTTCATCAAGCTTTGTATTTGAAAACACCTTTATTCCGCCAAGTCGGACTGTACCCTCAGGGAAGATATCATCAGCCTTTACAAGGATTGAATTTGTATCGTAAAGGTCGTCAACGCTCTGATAGCCAAGAAGTATGCCGTCATTCTTGATAGTTTCCTTTGAAACCTTTTCAAGAGGAATATTCGCTGCAAAAGGCAGCGCTATACAGGAACAAGCGCAGATAAGCATTGAAAGTATCGATAATCCGAATACAAACGCCTCAATTGAAAAAAGCGTACCCATACGGATAAATGTGAGAACTACCGATATTATCAAGGACGCACCAAGGCAAAGAGGTGCAGATTTACGACAAAAACTGTCGGTAATATCAGCGGAATATGTATATCTCAAGAAATCTGTAAGGAAGTCTGTAGGACGCATTGCCGCAAGTATGGGGAAATCGCCGAGAGTGCCGTGAGTAAGACGTTCCGCACGTTCCTCATCCTTGACGTATACAACAGCGTGACGGTTGAAATCACGGGAGGCAAATCTGAAATTGCGTCTTGCCCTTTTTAGTATGAGATATTTTCCAATGGCATTTGTAAGAAGCGCAAGTATACCCACAGGCATATAAATGTGAATCAATTCCGCCCTTGCCATATCAGTCCGCAGGAATGAAGCAAGCAGCGATATGAAGCAGGCTGAAGCCGTTATAGCTGTCATTGAGTCACTATCCGCTTTAAACTTTACAAGATTTTTAAATCCCTTTGTTATAACAGGGAACGAATAAAACATTGCTAATAAGCCGAGCAGCAGATGCGTAATAAGATATGTATTTATGTGGTATATACTCAGAAATTCCGCAATAGGGAAATTAAATCGGCTGCATATGGTGATATATACGCTTAAAAATGCAGTCAGAGCCAGAACAGCAACTCTTGTTTTGAGTATACCCATAAGCTCATAAATATCTCTGCCTACGTCCTGAACATCACCGTAATAGTTGAAATCGACAATTCGCTTTGTACGCTTTGCCTTCATCGCCTGACGGGTGTATTCCTCTGTATTGCTTTGAATACGCACGTCAATGCTCTCCTCAGATGCAGCACGTATACTGCTCAGGTCTATATTAGTTGTTTCAGCCCTTGGAGCAAGCTCAATGGGACGTGTAGCTTCAAGAGCCGCTGGAGATGGTACGATATCTGTAACGTACTTTCTGTTTTCAGGAGCCTCAGCTTCGTTGACTATATCATCCCTTGTACGCTTTTTCTTACGCACCTCGGGAGGAATGTACATATACTCCCCTGCCGCCTTTTCTTTTGAATAAGGCTGTCTGGCATCATCTCTGCCAAACCACTTTTTCTTTTTGCTTTTTTCCGCTTCTCTTGCTCTTGTGGAGCCGTACATAGGGCGGATTTTCGATGAGCCGTCAATAAGCCCATCATTCTCTGTGTTATCTATAGGGTGAGTTGATTTAACTCCTGTGATGCCTTCATCACCTGCAACAGCCGCTTTTTTTGTTGAAACCTCCGCAGGACGTATCTCATTGGCAGGATTAAGCTTTGGCTCAACACCATCAAAAAGCTCATTTTTCTTATGAGAAACTGTTCTCGGAACCTCTGCAGCTTCCTTTATGGGATCGGGAATCGTAGAGTTAAGTATCTTTCGCGTATCATCCCTGCCTACCTTCGACGTGGAGGTATCATCAGGATTTGCCTTATATTCGTCAAGAATGTCCTCAAGGGACAGCTTTGTGTCTGCCATAATTACCTCCCCTGAATTATTTTTTCGCTCTCCGCTGACGGAGAATTTCATACATAAATATACCAGCTGCAACGGAAGCATTAAGTGAATTTATTTTTCCCAGCATAGGCAGGCGCATCATAAAATCACATTTTTCTCTGATAAGGCGACTTATACCAAAGCCCTCAGAGCCTACAACAAGTCCACAGCTGCCTGTAAGATCTGTTTCACTGTAGTCAGTACCGTCAGCGTCTGTACCATATATCCACACGCCGTTTTCTTTAAGCTTGTCAATAGCCGCTGCAAGATTAGATACTCTTGCCACAGGAACATAACTTGCTGCACCGGCAGATGTCTTGAATACAGTAGCATTAAGCCCTGCACTTCTGCGCTTGGGGATAATAACACCGTCTGCACCCGATGTTTCAGCTGTACGGATAATCGCGCCCAGATTGTGTGGATCCTCAATTTCATCACATATAATAATAAATGGAGGAGTTCCTTTTTTCTGTGATACTTCGAGAATATCCTCAACAGTAACATATTCACCGCAAGCACCTACAGCAGCAACTCCCTGATGAGAAGCACCACCTGAAAGCTTTTTCAGCTTATCCTCTTTAACATCCTTAACGGGAACACCTTTCTCCTTGGCAAGCCGTCTGATTACACTAAGGCTTCCGCCGTTGCCGTCCATATATATCATATCAAGAGCCGCTCCCGATTTAAGAGCTTCTATAACAGGATTTCGTCCGCAGATTACGTCAGAAAAGCCCTCATTCTCTGTGTTTTTTATATTTTTTTCCATTATTTATCTCCTTTGCACCCTCATAATAGGATTACATTATATTATAACATTTTTTCAAAGAAATTACAAGTACTGAAACTATAATTCAATAAATTATTTTTAGGGCAGCTCTAAAAACCCGTTTGATTAAAGAAAAAACAGATAGGTATGGCAGCTGCAAGGAAACCTTCCGAAGACGTGCTGCCGCACTCCGAGGGAGGTTGACGAAGCAGATGATATGCATAGCTGCTTTTTCTCAAAAGGGGTTTTTAGAGATGCCCTTTAGAGATACCCTTTAGAGTAATACCACACAAAGGCGGCAGAAAATCTGCCGCCTTTGTGTTATTGCTGATATACTGAATTAATACCGAAATATTCTTCAAGTGTTATATTTACGTCGCCTCTTGCAATGCCTTCGTCACGTATCTTCTTTGCCATTTCAACGCCTACATATCGGATATGCCACGGTTCGTACTTGTATCCTGTGATTTCCTGCTTGCCCTCTGGATAGCGGATAATAAAGCCATATTCCACGCAATGCTCCTTCAGCCATATTGCTTCGGGTGTACCGTTGAATGAATCACTGGGATTGTTTACATCAATTGCCATACCAGTTTGATGCTCAGAATGTCCTGGTCTTGCGGAGAATGTATCTGCTGTAGCCTGTCCGTGGGTATATACGTAGTTGTTGTAAATCTGCTCCTGACTTTCATAGGAACGGAAACCTGATGCATTCCACAGGCTGATACCACTGTTTGCTGCTGCTTGTACAAGTGACTGGAATGCATTGTAGGTATCGTTTGTGAGTCCGCCCGGATTGTATGTCTTTGGGAGAGCATATGTCTTATTGGCAATGAGTATGCCGTCAGCATATGTTACACCGTCTACTTCCTGTATTCCCTTTGGTTTTACTACGTTTACATCGATTTCACCATATTCTTTTGTGTTTTTGTCGGTAACTCTGATTTTACATTTTCCCTCGCTGACACCTGTGATATTGCCGAACTGGTCTACAGTTGCTATATTTGCGTCGGAGGTTGTCCATTCTTCGATGTAATTACCTGTTACTATGGCATAATCCTTTGTTGTACCGACCCAGATTTCAGCCGATGTGTAGCTGAGCTGAATGGTGGGGACAGAGGGAGTTGTGGCAGTTGTTGTAACAGCCTGAGTACCAACGTATGTGCCTGTTCCGGTACCTGTGCCGCCACCTACACCTGTACCTGTTACTTTAACGACTGTTGTTCTCAATACACCACTTGCTCCGCCCGAAGGTTTTGCTGTAACAGTAGGTTTCTTATTGCTGTTGATGCGGTCAAGTTCTTCCTTTGAACGTGTTACAAGGGATGCATTTTTGCCTGTTGCTGTTGTGCCTAAATCAGGGGTATCTGTATACTCTGCGGCGGCTGTGGTGCGGGGAACAAGCATTATTGTTTCGCCGTCTTCGTCAATCACGCTTTTGTCAGCATCGCCTCCTGTTACAACAAACTCGCTATTGTTGTTAGAGTTAGGAATTTCACGACCACAGGCTGTAGTGCAAGCCATACAGCATAAAGCTGTAAGCAATGCGATTATTTTTTCAGTTTTTCTTTTCATTTCTCACATCTCCATTATTGAGGTAATTTATATATTTCTTCAATATAAATTATATCACATTTAATACAACCTGTAAAGCAAAATTGGGCTTTTGTAACTTTTTGTGACAATTTTTTTGCGTTTTCATCACAAAATGATTAAAATGCAAAAAAAATATAGTATTTTTTGCCTAAACCTCTTTACTTTTTTATGATAATATGATAGAATAATAATATATTTTTCGTGAAAAATACAGGGTGATTTGTCCTGTTGTACCGGAGGTGAGTGATTTGGAACAGGAACCCAAACTTATTGGTGTGTGCCTCTCAACTCTTTTTGATGAAGACCGTTATAATTTTGTGAAAAAACTTAACAAACATGCAATCGACGGTGGTTACAGACTTATGATATTCAATTCCGTAACCGATTTGTATGAACGATACAACAAGAATAACGAGGGTGCTTCATCTGTTTTTAAGCTTATACCATATAAAAAATTATCAGCAATGATAATATTCCCGAATATTTTGCATAATGAGGAAATAGTTGCTGAGGTCGTTGAAAAATGCTGCAAAAGAGGTATTCCTGTAATCTCTGTAGATAAAGAAATTGAGGGATGTATATGCCTTTCATTTAACTATACTGACGCTTTTGAAACTTTATGTTGTCATATCATTGAAGTACATGGAGCGAAAAATGTGTATCTTATAACAGGTACAGAGGGCAACAATTATGCCGAGGAAAGGCGTGCTGCCTACCGCAGGGCGCTGGAGGCCAACGGAATAGTCTATGATGAGGATAAAGTAGGATACGGCAATTTCTGGGAAGGTCCTACAAATGATATATTATTGCAGTGGTTTGATATTGAGAAACGAAAAGTTCCGGATGCTATAATATGTGCCAATGACACTATGGCAATAGCAGTCAGCAGCTTTCTGCAGAAACGTGGTTATAGTATACCGGAAGAATGTATTGTTACAGGTTTTGATGGTATTGAACAGTCAAAAATACATATTCCGCCCCTTACTACATGTATTCCTGATTATGATAATATGGGCAGGCTGATAATTAAAAAAATTAATTCTGCACTGGCGGGGGATAACTCTCTTGAGGGTGCAAGAGTCGGATTTAATATCATGTATTCCCGTTCCTGCGGATGCAGTAATATTGCTTCTCCTGACTTCAATATGTCAATTCAAACTCTAATTAATCATATAAAGAAATCTGATGAGCGACAAACTATGATGTGCTCAATGCAGTCAGCTATATCCAAAATGGCGGATATAAATGAGCTTGCACCTGCTATGATTGACAAGTTCAGCTTCCATACGGCGATATTCGCTGTAAATAATGATGCTTTTGACCCTCCGAATTTTGGATGCAACAGAAAAGGAGATAACAGCTTCAGTAAAAAGGTGGATATCCTTCATCAACGGTATTATTGGTTTGACATCGCCTCTTGTACCATTGAGCTGAATGAGCTTATACCTCATTCGGAGCTTATGTTGAAACGCAAGGAGCCTATAGTTGTGTGTGCCGTTAATTTTATGGATATGGTAATGGGCTATTGTGTATTCCAGCCTGAAATTGACATAGACGAGTATCAGAAGATACACGCTTTTGTAAGCGCTGTGGGAGCTGCTCTTGGCAATTTCCACGGTAAAATACAAATAAGTGCTATCAATAAGCAGCTTATGCTTGCCAATGATGAGCTTAGTCTTCTTTCGCGTCGTGATTTTATGACAGGTCTTTTCAATCGCCGCGGCTTTTTTGATAAGCTCAATGAAATGCTTCTGTCTGAATATCCGAAAAATTCCACAATAGTTGTCATATCTGCCGATCTTGACAGATTGAAATATATCAATGATAACTTTGGTCATGCAGAGGGCGATGACGCTATATGTACCGTGAGCCGCGCCCTTGTCAGCAGCTCTGTTCAAGGTGAGGTCTGTGCACGATTCGGCGGCGATGAATTCTGCGTTGCGGCAATAGTTGCCGAGGGTGACGCAGGATATTACTTCAACGATTTCAAAGAGCGATTCTGCGATTATCTCTATGATTACAACCGTAAATCGGGCAAGCAGTATATTGTAAATGCAAGTATCGGCTGTTGTGTTGAGAAAATATGCGGCAGAGTTGATATTGAAGGTATGATAAGAGTTGCAGACGGAAATATGTACGTTGACAAAATGGAACATAAAAAGAATAAATAAATGGGCGGACAATGAAGTCCGCCTTTATTGTTTCTATAATAATAAGTGTTTCTAAAAAGCCAAAGTAAAAATGTTGATTTGCAAATTTCGTACACCTGCACAAATTACAAAGCATCAACTTGTACAAAACGCTGATTTTTTTGAGGAATTTGCAAAAAAAGTGACTTTTTGGCATCCTCGTGCGTTATATATATGAAAGCGAAAAAAGTATTGCACCACGCAGCCGAAATAACCCGATATAAAAGTATGCCTTTTATATTTATTTCAACAATCCGTCAATCAGAAGCTTTATACCAATAATCACAAGGACGATACCACCTGCAAGCTCCGCTTTTTTCTCGTATCTGCTGCCGAAACGGTTGCCGATAACTACGCCTGCAAGGCATACCACAAAGGTAATAGCTGCAATTACAGATACGGACATCACAAGATTTGTTTTCTGTGCCGCAAAGATAACTCCGACTGCAAGCGCGTCAATACTTGTGGCTATAGCGAGAATAAAAAGTTCCTTGATATCAAGCTTATATTCACCGCCAACGCTTTCATCATCGCCGCCTTTTATAACCTCGTATATCATTTTCCCACCGATAAATCCAAGGAGGATAAAAGCTATCCAATGGCTGTATGTACTTATAAATTTCTCAAAGCGGCTGCCGAGGAAATAGCCGATAAGTGGCATAATTCCCTGAAATACGCCGAAAAACAAAGCTGTAACTGCTGCTCCCTTATAGTCGATTTTCTTCATGCTAAGTCCCTTGCACACGGACACGGAAAATGCGTCCATTGCAAGCCCGAGAGATAAAAGCAAAAGTTCTGTAATTCCCATATTTACTCCTTAATTGAATTTATAGTGCCTCGCACATCCGCAAACTAAAGTTTGCTATAGCGGTAAACTTTAAAGCTGAATAATTCCCACAAGAAAAACCAGAAAAACCAAAAAACAAAGCAAAAATCCCAAACCACTCAAATCAGGCAGTTTTCTTTCGCCTATCTGTTTAGGGTTGGCAAGCTCGACTCTCTCCACATATGCTGCGGGATATAAAAAAATTGTGCTGAATTTAAGCTTGTCGGCTGAAATGATAGTATTATAAATGGCTTTCTTCTTTTTCTCCGTCCAGTTCTCAGGGCAGCGTTCTGCATATTCCTTAAATGACAAATACTTCATACCCTTGCTGTAATCCTTATCCCTTACAACAGAAACGTCAAGCATATCATATTTTGTCTCAAGCTGAATGGGCTTATAACAAAATACAGATATATCTTCACATATTTTAAATCCGTTTTCGTCTACATATCGCAATTCGAGAATATATTCCCTGTGCTGCATAATCATAGTATCTGTGGGAACTATTTTAATTATTTCCGCCGAGGTTATATATGAATTTTTCTTTCGCCAAATGTAATTTCTGAATTTGAACAAATTGACAAGCATTAGCACAAAAAATAAAATAGCTGCCATTATCATGATTGGTAATACTTCCGCCATAAAATCACGTCCCTTATATCATCTTTGTCTCCTATTGACAGAAATTCCGTTTATACGATATACTCCATTATAAAGTCGTCCATTACATAGCCGCCGCCAATGTCTGTAACAGCTGTATCTGTAACAACAAAGCCAATTTTCTTGTACACATCAATTGCGTGGTCATTATGCTTATTAACTGTGAGATATACACGTTTTTTCCCGATTTTACGTGCCTCATCAAAGATATAATTCATCATTGCTGTGGCAATTCCCCTGCCCCGATAGTCCTTGTGCAGGTAAAATTTACTGAGGAAAAGTCTGTCGTCATCTTCGGGTTTTATGCCCAAATATCCGCAAAGTTCCCCATTTTCACAAACTGACAGATACGTATACTTCTGAAACTCAATCTGCTCCGTCATTGCGTCAAGAGACTGAAATTTTTCCACCATATAGTCAACCTGCCCCTGTCCCAGCAATTCCCCGTAGCACTCGTGCCATATCTCATCAGCAAGAACCGCTATTTCACGCAATTCCGGATAATACTTTACTTTTGTAATCTCAACACTCATTTTTCCACCTGCTTTTCAATAATCTTCATATCAACGATTTTCAGCAATATTCCTGCCCAATCCTTAATAAGGCTGTGGTATTCCTCAGCTGTGACATTTCCGCCAATGCCCATTACATCATATACAACGGGTCCCTCTTTTATGCAGCAGGGCAAGTCCTCAAAGCCGCAATGGAGATAAAAATTATGCCTGTTAACCCTCTGCTCATAGTTTTCAGCGGATTTGTCAAGCTGCTCCCTTGCGAGAAAAAGCCGTCTGCCCCTGTATTTTTCCTTAAGGGCTGCAATTATTTTCTTTCCGTAGCCACGCCCGCGATTAGACTCCTCAACGGCAAGATAAAAAATATACGCAAGCTTCTCATTGCACACCATATAGGCAAAGCCGATAAATTCACCATTGTCCCGTGCCACAAGCATTTCTGACTTTCCCTTTTTCTCCCTGTTCATCATTATGAAATATGGACATCGTTCTTCAAAAGGAAATGCAGAAAGATAGAGCCTTTTCAGCTGCTTTCTGTCCGATTTATCGTATTTTTCAAGAGTTATTGACATAATTCACCTCAGATAAATCAAGCGGACAAAGCAAAATTGCAATGTCCGCTTTTTCTGCTATTATTCTTCCTCAGGCATCTCCCAGTTGTGGTAAACATTCTGAACATCGTCGTTATCTTCAAGATGTTCAAGGAGAAGATTCATCTTCTTGATGTGTTCCTCATCTGTAAGTGCTGTATAATTTGCAGGAATGCGGTCTGTTTCAGCGGAAAGCACGTTGTAGCCCTTAGCTGTAAGTCCTTCTCTCAGCTCGTGGAGAGCCTCAGGAGCACACTCAATTTCAACTGTTTCCTCTGTGATATCGAAATCATCACCGCCGCACTCAAATACATCCTCCATAACAGCATCCTCATCAAGACCGTTATTTTCAAGGATTACTATACCCTTTGTGGTGAACATAAAGGATACACAGCCTGTTGTACCGAGATTTCCGCCGAATTTATCGAAATAGTGGCGGACATCACCTGCTGTTCGGTTCTTGTTATCAGTAAGACACTCAACGATTACAGCAACACCGTTTGGACCGTATCCCTCGTATACCATATTCTCGTAGTTGTTCTTATCTTCGCCGCCTGCAGCCTTTTTGATAACTCGCTCAATATTATCATTGGGCACGTTATTAGCCTTTGCCTTAGCGATAAGGTCACGGAGCTTGCTGTTATTGTTTGGGTCAGGGCCGCCCTCTCTTACAACAACAGTAATTTCTCTGCCGATTTTTGTAAAAATCTTACCCTTTGCAGCGTCGGTAGCTTCCTTTTTACGCTTAATATTATTCCATTTTGAATGACCTGACATTTTTCAGCTCTCCTTTATATATGGGAATCAGTTCCCGATTATTTCATTTATATCAACACCCTGCATAGCAACATCAAATAGCTCCGCTATCCGTTCCGTATTGCTCAGCAGGTGCAAGTATCCTAAAAGGCATTCAACCGCCGTAGCTCTGCGGTATTCAGCCGCCTCTGCGTGTTTGGGGATATTATTTCCCGTGGCATTTCTGCCCCTTTTAAGCACTGCCATTTCCTTTTCAGTCAGCACTTCTGATATTTTATCATACACCTTTGACTGAAACTCCGCACAAACAAGCTTAATCTTTGCCGAATGAAGCTTTGAAGCCGGCATATTGGCACTTCGCAGAAGTTTTTCCCTTACAAGGGTATCGTATACGCTGTCCCCTAAAAATGCAAGCGTAAGAGGACTGTACATATTCACATCACGTTCTGTCATATGTCCCTCATCAGTATACGAAATCAAATTCGAAGCCTTCAAGGTTTACTGTATCTCCGTCTTGAACGCCCATTTCTTCAAGCTTTGCAATAATTCCGCTGTTAATGAGAACACGCTGGAAGTACTGGAGTGAAGAATAGTCGTCCGGGTCAACAGTACGCATAATAGGCTGCATCCAGGGAGCTTCAACGTAGTATACATCGTCCTCAAAGGTAATCTCAAACTTCTTGCCGGCACCAAGCATATCGTCAAGCTCAGCCTGTGGAATAGGCTCTGCCTCGTATTCTTTGATAGGCGGCAGAGTTTCAAGCACCTCTGCTATCTTCATCACAAGCTCGCGTGTTCCCTGAGTTGTAGCTGCTGAAATACAGAAGAAATCCATTCCCTGTTCCTCAATAAAGCTGCGGAATTCAGCAATCTGCTCCTCTGTTGCCATATCTGATTTATTAGCAGCAACAATCTGAGGACGATTTGCAAGATCCTCGTCAAACTTTGCAAGCTCCTGATTTATTATACGGAAATCTTCCTTGGGATCACGCCCCTCAATTCCCGATACATCAACAACGTGAACAATAAGACGGCATCTTTCAACGTGACGTAGAAACTCATGACCAAGACCGACACCGTCACCTGCGCCCTCGATAAGTCCGGGGATATCCGCCATAACGAATGAACGCTCCTCCCCTGTCTTGACAACGCCGAGAACAGGAGTAAGAGTTGTGAAATGGTAGTTGGCAATCTTTGGCTTTGCGGCACTTACAACGGATATAAGAGTGGATTTACCAACATTTGGAAATCCCACAAGTCCAACGTCTGCAAGAAGTTTAAGTTCAAGAGTAACCTCAAACTCCTCACCTGGGAAACCGGGCTTTGCAAATCTTGGAATTTGTCTTGTGGAAGTGGCAAAACGAGCATTTCCCTTGCCGCCGTTTCCTCCCTTAGCAAGGATTTTCGGCTCGTCCGTTGACATATCCGCCATAATACGTCCCGAATTAGCGTCACGGATAAGAGTGCCCCTTGGAACCTTTATAATAAGCGGCTCTGCGCTTTTTCCTGTACAATTGCGTGATGAACCATTCTGTCCTCTTTCAGCCACATATTTTCTTTTATAGCGGAAGTCAATAAGCGTTGAGAAATTATCATCCACAACGAATACAACATCGCCGCCCTTGCCGCCGTCGCCGCCGTCGGGGCCGCCTGAAGCTACATATTTTTCTCTGTGGAAGGAAACAGCGCCATCGCCGCCGTCGCCAGCCTTTATTTTAATTTTCGCCTTATCAACGAACATTTTTTACCTCCTAAAATCGGGAGAAACAGGCAGTAATAGTAACTGCCTTTAATTTCATTAATGAAAAATCCCAAGCAAAAGCTCGGGATTTATAAGCAATCAGAAATGATTACTGCTCTGCGTAAACAGAAACCTTCTTACGGCTCTTGCCAAGACGCTCAAACTTAACTCTTCCGCTAACTGTAGCGAAAATAGTATCATCTGAACCGATACCTACACCAACACCGGGATGGATGTGTGTACCTCTCTGGCGAACGAGGATATTACCAGCCTTAACGAACTGTCCGTCAGCACGCTTAACGCCAAGTCTCTTGGACTCAGAGTCACGACCGTTCTTTGTAGAACCAACACCCTTCTTATGAGCGAAGAACTGCATACTAATCTTAAACATACTTACACCTCCGAAATAGTGATTTTAATTGTTTTTGGAAATTCTTCAAGAATAGCTTCAAAATGTAGTTTCAGCTGCTCCAGCATAGCGGAGGCTGTATTCATTGAGGCGGTTGTCCGACATTCAATGATATTTTCACCTACATTCATTTTCGGCTCGCAGTCAAATTCATTCAGCAGATTTACAATAAGCTGAACAGCCGAGGAAACCGATGCACATACGACATCGCTGCCACTTTCGGCATAACCTGCATGACCGCTTATACTAAAGCCATTCAGAAGTCCGTTTGAGTCATAAAACTCTGCACGAATCATGATTAAGCCTTAATAGCTTCAATCTTAACCTGTGTGTAAGGCTGTCTGTGACCCTGCTTTCTCTTCTGACCCTTCTTGGGCTTGTAAGTGAAAACTGTAATCTTCTTAGCCTTGCCGTTCTTAAGAACCTTAGCTTCAACAGCTGCGCCATCAACATAGGGAGCACCTACCTTGATACCGTCCTCAGAACCGAGAGCAACGATCTTATCGAAAGTAACTGTCTCGTCAGCCTCAACTGCGAGCTTCTCGATGAAGATGATATCTCCCTCGTTAACCTGATACTGCTTTCCGCCTGTTTCAATTACTGCGTACATTTCTGGCACCTGCCTTTTTTCAAAACTCGCTGCGACGGGCGTGTTTGCACAACTTTAAAGCCTGTCTGCATGCGGCATATATCATTATATCACATTTACCCCGATTTGTCAAGGGCTTTTAAAAATTTTCCTCAGACTATTACCAAGGCTTATAGTTCTCAGAGTTTACTCTGTAAGCTGTACCGGGAACGTACATATCGTTAGGAGTAAGATTGGATTCCTTACCCTCTGCCTGTGCCTTCTCGTTAGCGGACTGAATAAGCTTTCTCAGTTCTCTGTAAGCAACGCTTGTTCTTACGATATTCTGAACATTCTCCTGCGGAGGCTGCTTGCTGAGATACTCAATAACTGCCTGCTGAATGTAGAAATATGAACGGAGCTGAGTTTTCTTGAACTCGATATTGCTTCCATCCTCCATAAGGAACAGGCTGTCGCCCTCCTGATAGCCAAGAGTAAGCTTTGCCATTATCTCAGGAACAAAAATTCTTATCTCAGAAGCAAGATTCTTATCGCCAATCATTTCCTCAAGCTCGTTTGTCATAGCAAGATACTTATCCTGACTGTCGATGTCTACAAGTCTGTCAAGAACGAACTGTGCGCCTTCAACAACTGTCTGCTTTGTGAAAGGACACTCATCGTCAGCCTGATTAACAAATACAGCACACTGCTTTTCGCAGATAAATGTATTTTCAGCATCCCAGGACTTTACATAATCAACGAAGAACTTAGAAAGCTCCATACATACAGAACCGTTGATTCTTACCTCGATAATTTCTCTGTCCTTGTGCTTTGCAAGGTAAATTCTTACCCAGTAATACTTCTTGGAACCGAGATACTTAGGCATTTCGTTAAGAATAAAGTTAATGAGCATTACAGGCTGTCCCTTCTCTGCTGCACCAATTCTGACGATAGACTGTGCAAACATCTCAAATTCATAACGCTGTCTGAGATATCTTACAGGCACCTTAAGAGGGTTCTTCTTCTGCATTGACTGGTCAAGGGGATGCCAGATTCCGCCGTAGAAAATATCTACAGCCATCTTTGCAGCCTCATCAAATGTCTTGCCCTGTGCATCAACGGGATCCATAAGAGGCTCGTCAAAATCATCGTGATTGATGATAAACATAACCTGAAGCAGCTTTACATCGTCCTTTTCTTCATATCTGCCGATTCTTACATCAATTGTAAAACCTCTGGGCATAATGATGCAGCCATCATAAAGGTTTCCCTTTTCCATTTTTTTATCAAGAGCGCTGAGTACAAGTTCTTTGTAATTAGCCTTATCTGCGTTTTCTACAGTCTCAGTTTTCTTCTCCTCAACCTGATTCTTCTTCTTAAATAATGCCACTTTAATCATTCTCCTTGTCAATATATATATTACTCCCGCACTTGGATAGTGCCTTCCTATATACGGGATTTTCAAACGGAACACCGTCCGTATTGAACGTTGTCGGATTTTGCAGAAACAGCATTCTACCTGCAAATTCAATTATAAGGTATACTCGGCAGCTGCCCAGCCTTCCTTTACGCTGACCTGCTTTCTGATGAAGCCTACGCCCTCAACAGCTGTGAGAACCTCCTCCATACGCTCCTCGATGATACCCGAAATAATAAGAGTACCGCCTTTTTTGAGATAGCGTACAAAAAAGTCTTTCATTGCAATAAGCACATCAGCAACAATATTTGCTGTAATCATATCATACTTGCCGTCTATCTCGTCAGCAAGAGCTTCATCGGAAAGGATATTTCCGAAGTATGTCTTATACTGCTCAGCAGTAATATTGTTCTTCTCTGCATTTTCCATTGCTGTTGCAGCTGCATTTTCCTCGATATCAACAGCAACGGCACTCTCCGCGCCTAAAAGCAGTGCAGCAATTGAAAGAATACCGCTTCCGCAGCCTAAATCAAGGACTTTATCGCCCTTATTCACAGATTTTTCAATGATTTCAAGACAAAGCCTTGTTGTATGATGCTGTCCTGTACCAAAGCTTGATGCAGGATCAATTTCAAGGATTATTCTGCTGTCATCGGAATACTCCTCCCAAGAGGGCTTTACAGCAAGTCTTTCGCCTACTGTAAAAGGCTTGAAATACTGCTTCCAGTTATTAGCCCAATCCTCCTCGCGGATATCGGAAAGCTCCGCTTCCAGTCTGCCATAGATATTATCAGTATCAGCAGCCTTCATATCAGCAAGCATTGACTTTACCGACATAAGCATATCTGCTCCCTGATCATTTCCGGGCAAGTACACTGTAACACAGGTTTCACAGTCAGCAAGTCCCATAAGATCGTCGTCAATGTAATCCCACTGACCATTCTTGTTGTCAAGAAACTCCTTAAAATCCTCGGAATCCTTTATAACAAAGCCTTTTACGCCGATATCCATAAGCTTTGCGCAAAGCAGCTCAATTCCCTCGGCGGAGGTATATATATTAACCTCTGTCCATTCCATTGAAAAATCCTCCTGTTATACTATCATAAGATACTCTCTTACATCGTTAAGGTCTGTCATTCCGTCACCGTTGAGGTCAGCGGAATATAGCTGAATAGCTGTAAGAACCGAAACTCCGTTGGGAAGTATTTCTTTCTGCTGTAAATATGTATTAAGCAGAGATAAATCATATTTATCCACATTTCCGTCGTTGTTGATATCACCTTTTTCGTGAAGATGGTCTTCTGTTTTCTCCAGAAGCACCATATCAATCCAGCCGCTTATATCAGTTGATGCAATATAGCCGAAATCCCCCTCAACCTTTGCAATGTGAATTACATTGCCTTTTTTGAAGGAATACTGAACTTCACCCTCTCCCTGCTCTGAATACACATCGGCAGGTTCTTCGGATGAAACGTAATACTCGCCTATAGCGTAGCAGACAATTACTTTGAAAGATGTCTTTACCTTTCCGCTTTCTGTATCAGCTGTAATGATAATTTCATATTCTCCGGGAGTCTTTGAATCGTAGGCTGATGCATCTACAGATATCACATCAGAAGCTGTCATATCAATAGTTTTTGTCCATTCACCCTTTTCTTCATCAATTCCGTTGAGAGTAACTGTTCCACCTGTTAAATCAAGGGACTCTCCACACTGGAATGTAGTTCTATCGGGCATTGAAGCAATTTCCATTTCGCTTGGTGTACCGATTTCCTCTTTTTCCGCAGCTGACGCTGTAGGAGGATTTGTGCCTTTCAGCATCCAGTATTCACCCTGTAAGCCGTTTGGATATGCCTCGTATAAATCGTGTGTATCAACAGCAGGGTCGCACATTATGATTGAACCGTCTGCCCCTACGCTTTCAATATAAGCCCAGTGGTAGCTGCCGTTGTTGACTCTTGCGATAATATGCCATCCCTCAGCCATAAGAGCTTTAAGCTCCTCTGCTACAGCTGTTTTTTCGGTATTCTGAAAATACTTGTCAGCGCCGAAGGTTATATTGGGAATAATTGTGCTGATTGTTCCCCAGCTTGCAATTGAACCATCATAGCTGAAACCGTTGGCATTTGTATAGGCATTTGCAAGAACACCGGGGTTGAACTGCTCAATATCAGTTATACCCATATTTGCAAGAGCTGTACTGTCAATTGAGCCTGAGTGGACTGCCATAATTGCCAGAGATGTCAGCAGACAGCCCGATTTTCTTATTGTTGTACCGCCCATTGCTGTATCACTCCAGCGTGAATCCATCTGACTCCAATCGCGGTACTCGTCATAGATTGAACTTGTTGAGATTTCTGTTACTATAGAAGGTAATTCCTCGGTTTCCTCAACAGCCATAGCTGCGGGAGCCGAACAATATGCTGCCGTCAGAAATGCGGCAAATAAACTTATAATTTTTTTGTGCTGCATTGGTATCACTCCTTTTCATATCTGAGGTATTTCTTAATCCCTCGTCATTCACGAAAATTTCTGATTCCACAGTTCCCAAAAATATTATGTCGTGCGTTTATCTTTCTTTTTTCCCTTTGCCTTGCGCTCAGCTTTTTTAGCCTCACCCAAAGCATTGTACGCAGTGATATAAATGTCTACAGTCTTTGTCTTGTCTTCCTCTGTAAGCTTACAGCCGCCGTACTCTCCTTTTTCAAAGAGTAAAACAGCAGTTGAGATGTCAGCAGCTGACCTGCGGTATACCGCGGCTTCTGCCTCATGTGCCGATGATGTACGGGGTATGCCATACACCCTGCATATACGTCTTATTACAGCGGCAACTGCGGCATTAGGCGATTTACGTCTGATAAGCACAAGGAATACCCTGTGTGTTATCATTGGCATAAGGAAGATGAATAGAAGCACTATTGCGGATAAGCCAAGGATAATAAGTCCTGACTTTACAAGGAGCGTTGTAACGTCCTCCTTCTCCTTTTCGATTTCGCCTGCCACTCTTGTGGGCTCGAAACACATCCAGCCATAACCCTTGATATAAAGCTCAGGGAAGCCGTGTGCATCGTTGGCTGTAACAATATAATTGTTTCCTTTGTCGTCAGTATAGTATGTCTGCATATTGAAGCCCTCGCAGTATCTTGCAGGTATACCTGCAGCTCTTGCAAGAAGCGTCATAGCCGTTGCGTATTCGTAGCATACTCCCCTGTTCGTTCTGAAAAGGAAGTCCTCTACGTTTTCCCCTCTTTCCTTACGATATCCAAGGTCATAAATGAAATCATTTTCAATGAAGTACATTTCAAGTGCCTTTGCCTTATCGTAGGGGGATTCAAGTCCTGCTGTAATCTCCTGTGAGAGATTGTATATTTCCTCGCTGTCATTGTAGTCGAGGTAGTTTTCCTCAACTTCTTCATAGAAGTGTCTGTTTTCAACAAGTATGTCATAATATTCCGTATCTTTCAGATCAGCAAATCTTAGTGACATAATTGCGTCCAGCAAAAACACCTCATAATTCTCAATTTCAGCAATATAATCTGTAACTTCCTTGTTATCGCCAAGACCAAAATAAGAAGGCGATACAAAGCTGAATTCAAACCATTCATTCTGCTCGAATTCATCGTCGTGAGCGTAGACAACGCCCGATTCCGAAAGTCCGAAAGGATGCTCAAAGGAGCTTTTATCAAGAGATACTGCTCCGGCAGGAACAGGTGCCGAAGTACCGCCGCTTCTTACAGATGTAATGTAGAGCGAACGGGGTTCGGGAGTTATGATTTCCGCCCCGATAAACTCGGTAAGACCGTATTTTTCAGCAAAGTCAGCGTCATTTTCAGCCGCATACATAATAGCCTCTGTAACTCCGCCGTTGTAATAAATGGATAAAGGCTTATCCTCGGTGTAATGGTATTTGCTGTCAATCTTCGAATACTCCCACTTATCAGTACTGAAATCATAAGAAGTAAAGGTGGCTGTTTTCAGCTGTAATGGGTGGGGAGATTTTGCGTAATACATAGGGATATTGCCCATATTACGCCTGAATTGCTCGCCGTCGGAATCATCGCGGAAAACATCAAGCATTTTCAGGAATTTATCCGTGAGAGCGTCAGCGTTAATCATTGTTTCAATCATTGTTCTGTCCGCTTCAATGGCAGGCTTGGGGAAGAATGCCGATATAATGGCAAAAATCACCGTAAATACCGCAGCAGAACGGAACATTTCCGGCCTGTCAACCGCCTTTGCCTCCCTGGTATCAGACATCTGGCGGAAATTGGCAAGAATTATGAAAAATCCTACGCAGAGGGCGATAATAAAGCCGATTTCCATTTCCTCGTTTTCCTTACCGTATATGGAAAAGGGAATTATAAGTATGAGGAAATTCATAAAAAGCCTGTACCGCACTCGGGTGAAATAGTATATTACTGAAAGCATAAATATAAGGAACAGCAGGAAAATCGACACTGTGTACCATTTATTGTACTGCATCGCATTTACAGGTGTAAGGAACCACAATCCCCAGGAAATAGGGTAATTTTCGCTGCCTCGCCTTACTGCTGACACTGTACCCGTCATAAACAGGGCAAACAGTGCTATATAGGCAAAAAAGCCAATAAAGTGATGTTTATTTATATAGTCAAACAGACGGAATATAACCCAGCCTGCCACATAAGCCGCTATGCCGTACATCCACATCATTGTACTGCGGTAATGGTTCATAATCGACATCATCGCAATGACAGCATATATAAGCACAGGGTCTGCAATAGTTCTTATTAAAAATGCCTTTGCAGTTTCTTTTCTATCAGTCATTTTTTATACCAACTTAAAATTATTATCTCCGTCAAGATACCACATCTTACATTCAGTTTCATTCTTGGAACGTGCCGATTCACCGATAAGGCTTACAGCATCCTTGTCCTCAAATTTAGCTATAACGCTGTTTATTGAGGCTGAACAATCAGTGGAGGCTATAACGCAGGCACAGGCTGATTCTGCATCAATGCTTATTCTCCTGTCACGTTCAACCCGTGATGCAAGCACTTTCAGAAGAAGCTGGGGAGGATATTCGGGATTGTCGATACTCTCAGACACAACTCTGCCGTCTGCCTCGTAGTATACAAAGGTTGAGGCAATGCCGTTTTTTATAAGCATTGAAGCAAGACCGAATACAGAGCAGATTATCCTTTCCTCTGTCAATACTGACTTTGAAGCGTCTGCCTTTGCCTCTCTGAACAGGTCAATGGCAATTACAGGCTGAACTGACGCTACAGCTTCATCAAGACGAACCATCATCTGATTTTTCTTTGCGGAAAGTTTCCAGTTGACGCGTTTAAGAGGGTCTCCTGCCTCATACTCGCGGTGTTCATAGCCCGGAGTTGTATTTGCTGAGAAAAGCTGCGATGAATCGCTGTTTTCTTCATCATCGGATGTCATAACAGAATCGGCAATGCTTCTGAAAAGCTTTGATGTTGTTTTAATTTCCGGAATTTCGGGGATAACTCCCACGCTTTTAGGCGGCGGAAGTGGATTTTTTGCTTTAAATCCGAGAAATCCGAGAAATCCGCAGGAACGGACGGAAGTTACAGCTATTTCGCCGTTTCCTCCTGTGTTGGCGTCCACCTCAATTGAGAAGCTTTCACTGTCCCCTTTTATAACGGACAGCTTGTAAAGCTTATCTATACTGCCGAAAACCTCACTGGCGGCAAGCTGTATTTCAACTATACCTAAAGGGAAAAATCCCGTTTTTTCAGCTTTTACATTAACGGTCAGCTTTCCGCCCTTTTTAACATATCCGTCGCAATCGAAGGATACTTCAACCCTTTTTCTGCCGTACCAGGCGAAAAACAGGGATACAAGGGGGGCAAATACCATAAATGCGATAATTACTACTCCGATTTCACCGTCTATATAAAAGGTAAATACAAGAAGTACTACCACAATTGATATTATGGATAATAGTGTTCCCATATCAGTTTCCCATTGACGGAACGGCAAGCGTACTCAGAACTGCCTCAACATACGCCTCTGTGGAGTTAAACTCCGTTCTGCCCTGTGGTGAAAGGATAATTCTGTGGGCAAGGACAGATACAGCTGTTTTCTTTACATCGTCGGGCGTTACATAGTCACGCTCATATATATAAGCGAATGCCTTAGCCGCCTTGTAAAGAGCTATACTTCCTCTGGGACTTACGCCGAGAGAGGCATTTCTGTCGCTTCGTGTAAATCTTACGATATCAACGACATACTTCTTTACAGCCTCAGTAACGCGGACATTCCGCACCTCCTGCTGCATTTCAAGTATTTCGTCAATGCTCATTGCTGGCTCTGTGATGTTGTTTATGGGATTGTACATTTCCGTTCTTTCGAGGATTTTCATTTCCTCCTCAGCGTCGGGATATCCCATTGACAGCTTCATAAAAAATCTGTCCATCTGAGCTTCGGGCAAGTGGAACGTACCGTAGGTTTCAACGGGGTTTTGCGTAGCCATTACGAGAAATGGCTTAGGAAGCGGATATGTAGTACCGTCCATTGAAATCTGGCGTTCTTCCATTGCTTCAAGAAGTGCCGACTGCACCTTTGGTGAAGCACGGTTTATTTCATCCGCAAGGAGGAAATTACACATTGCTGCGCCCTCGCGGTAAGTGAATTCGCCTGTTTTGCTGTCAGGCATTGTAAAGCCTGCGATATCCGACGGCATAACGTCGGGGGTTAACTGTATACGGTTGAATTTTCCGCCTACTGAACGGGAAAGCGCCGTAATAAGCTGAGTTTTTCCAACTCCCGGAACATCCTCAAGAAGAACGTGTCCTTCGCAGAGCATAGCCGAAATAAGACGTATAACCGTATCTTCTTTTCCTACAATTACTTTTCCTATAGAATCAGCAAGAAGTCTGATTTTTTCATTCATATTTTTACCCCTGTTTCTGGTAATCTGTTGTAAAATATATTATTGTGCAAGCCTTTAAACTTACAGCTTTTATAATTATAACATATTTTCATAAATATAGCAAGTGTTTTTGGCATAAATAATAGCCTCTTACTTTTGTGTATTATGCACAAAATTGCAAGATTTTTATTGTTAATTATCAAGTGTCGATTTCTTAATGGGATGTCTTATAACCGTTTTCCAATTTTCGGGAGCTGTTTTCCTTGGGTCAGAAAGATATATTTCGTGGTGCAGACGTTCATCAGTCATATCATTTTCATAGCCATTTTCAGCAAGATATCCGTCCATTGAAGCCACTGTTGCCGGCTCATCGTCATATGAACCGAGATGCATTATCTGAACACACAGTCCCTCATCTATTGTGAGAAATTCAGCAGCTGAACAATCAAGCTTTTTCTTTTTTGAAGCCGTTTCCACTGCCCATTCAAAATCCTGCTTTGTAACAAAATCAGGCAGACGAATGACAGAAATCCAGTTAAATGTCGATTTATCTGTATAATCAACGCCGACCACTCCCTCCTGCCACCAGAATCCTTCAAGGGGTGGAACTACATATTCGAAAAATCCCTCTATTTTGTAATCGGTTTTATAGCTCATTTTAAGGGTATAGGCAACGGCATAAAGTACGCTTATTGCCTGCTGATATGCTCCGCCTTCCTCGTTGGGATTTCCCTTTCCCCTTACAGCTATGTAATTCATCTTCGGAATATTCACTATTGCAGGCTTATTCTTCGGCATATAATATTCCTTGTATTCTTTTTTATAATCAAATGGCATTGTTATTCTCCTTTCAGATTTCGCACCCAGACGGCTCCTACAACTTCCCCCTCAACCTCTGCAACAAAGCACCTATCGTCCTTTTCCTTACCAAAATCCTTGACATATACTTGCAAAACAGGCTGATTTATAATTGATTTCGGCGGCAGAGTTGCTCCTTCGGGTATAAAAACGCAAGATTTTTATTGTTAATTATCAAGTGTCGATTATTAAGTCAGTTATTCTACTTTTAAATCCAACACCATAAACACATCAGAACGCACGCTGTCATTATACTTTTCGGTATCAACAAAACCATTTTTCCTGTACAAAGCAACTGCCCTTGTACTTGTGGACAGGGAGTCCAGATACATTTTCTCATAACCGTAATTCTTAGCAAAATCTATTGCCGTATCAAGCAGCTTTCTTCCGTAACCTCTGCCGTGATATTTCTCAAATAAATAGAGGGATTTCAGCTCGCAGTTCTTTTCACTAAGCTGATGCACTGCCACAGCCCCGATAATTTCTTCATTATGGAGCATACACCAGAAACCTTTGAAATTGTTTTCTATATCCTTATAAAAGCTGTGTCGTCCGTCAATATCTAAAGCACGCCCCGATTCAGGCAGACATTTTTCAAGAAATTCAACCAATTTAGCAAAATATTTATCATCATATTTTACTATATCTATTTTCAAATCGCACACCATTATATATTCCTCATCATTTTCGTCAATGACGTAAAATCCGACTTTTTTATACATTTTCACAGCATAGTTTGCCTTTTGCACCGCTAAAGATGCCTTTTCATATCCGCGATTTTTCAACTCTGCAAGCATAGTTTTCATCATCGCCGTCCCAATTCCGTAATTGCGGTATTCCTTGTATAAAGATATAGCAAAGGACGGCACACCGTCGGCAATATGCCCGTAATCCTGCATATCACGCACCCAGACGGCTCCTACAACTTCCCCCTCAACCTCTGCAACAAAGCACATATCGTCCTTTTCCTTACCGAAATCTTTGATATACACCTGCAAATCAGGCTGATTTATAATTGATTTCGGCGGCAGAGTTTCTCCTTCGAGTATAAAAATCGCTTCATATATAAAATCGTCTAATAATTTGTATTCGTTTTCACGGATTTTCCTTATTTTATAGTTCATTTTACTACTCCATTCAAAAATGTCGGTTTATTTTGCCCTCTATATAATACATTCGAGAAAAGTCAGAAAAAAAGGACATAAAAAACGGCAAATTTGATATATTTTTATTTTTTAATCATATTAGTCATATATTTATATTATCCCAAACAGGATAAATCCCACGGTATTTATCGCAAAATTGGCAAACATATGCACAAACCAGGAGGGATAAATATTATCGTTGTGCTCATTCAAATAGTTGAATATACATCCGCCCACTATAAGACCGAACATCAACAACAGCAGGACACCGATGTTGAACATCTCCCACAGCATACCTATATGATACACTGCAAACACCGCAGAGCTGAATATATAGGCAATTTTTGGCGATGTATGCCTTTTCAGCGTCATAAATCCGAACCCTCTGAAAAAGAATTCTTCAAGAAATGAGTTCGCAAGGGATATGTAAAGAGATACGTATATAAAATTATCTGCTGTTATGCCCATACCCTCTGTAAGGCTTGATGTCACGTTTGAGTAATCAAATATATTCCTCGTCAGTAAAAACGCTGATAAAATCACCGCATATACAGCAATTCCCAATGCAAGAGCTTTCAGAACGCCCCTTTTTCTGAATACAAAGAGGCTTTTGAAATCCTTGAAATCGCTTTTATTACGTATAAAAAAGATCATAGGCAAGGCAAGGAAAAATACAATTTTTATGGGGATCTTTACAAAATAATTTGGCTGCAAAACAGCGTCAATAAGGCATACTATTACTGAAAATATGAGAACTGCCGCCATAATCAGATGTTTTTTCACGAAATCATCTCCAAACTAATTATTTTACTAATTATACCATATTCTGTTTTAAAAAGCAATAATATAAATCAAAAAGGTCTGCCCGAAAGCAGACCTTTTAACATATCGTAATTAAATTACTTGATCATCTTTGCAACTTCGTCAGCGAGGTTGTCTTCCTTCTTCTCAACGCCTTCGCCTCTCTCGTAACGTACAACGTCAGTTACAGCGATTGTGCCGCCGAGCTTCTTAGCCTCTGCATCAACATAGCCCTGAACGCTGAGCTTGTCATCCTTAACGAATGCCTGCTCAAGGAGGCAGTTCTCAGAATAGTACTTGCCGATCTTACCTTCAACAATCTTAGCTCTTACCTGCTCAGGCTTGTTAGCCATCTTAGGATCTTCAGCCATCTGAGCCATCATAATCTCTCTCTCCTTGTCGATTACGTCAGCAGGAACCTGCTCACGGTTGAGATAAGGAGCATTGAGAGCTGCGGACTGCATAGCAACATCCTTACCGATAGCTGCAACTGCGTCTGCGTCAAGCTCTGTATCCATCTTTACGAGAACGCCGATGCTGCCGCCGTTGTGGATGTAAGAAGCAAGCTTGCCTTCCATTCTTACGAAACGACGGATAACGATATTCTCTCTGATCTTCATACCAGCAAGTTCTGTAAGAACATCGCCGATTGTAGATGTACCGCCGCTGATAACCTCAGCCTTGAGAGCCTCAACGTCAGCAGGATTCTTCTCAATGATTGTATTTGCAACGCCTGCAACAAAGTTCTTGATATCGTCTGTGTTAGCAGCGAAGTCTGTCTCTGTGTTTACTTCGAGGAGTACGCCAACATTGCCGTTTACAACAGCTGTAACGATACCCTCAGCAGCAGCTCTGCCGCTCTTCTTAGCCTGTGTAGCAAGACCTTTTTCTCTGAGGAATTCAATAGCCTTGTCCATATCGCCATCGTTAGCTTCAAGAGCCTTCTTACAGTCCATCATACCAACGCCTGTAGCGCTCATAAGTTCTTTAATCTCTGCAACGGAAACCTTTCCCATTGTTATTACCTCCTAAAAATATTTGTTGTATAATCCGCAAAAACCCGAACGTTATATTCGGGTTTTTGATTGTATTACTTGAATTATTCAGCCTCTGCCTCATCAGCTGCAGCTTCCTCTGCGGGAGCCTCTACAGCCTCAGCAGCGTCATCGCCCTGTCTGCCTTCGATAACAGCGTTAGCGATTGCACCTGCAATAAGCTTTACAGCGCGGATAGCGTCATCGTTACCGGGGATAACGTAGTCAACTTCATCAGGATCGCAGTTTGTATCAACGATAGCAACGATCGGGATGTTGAGCTTCTTAGCCTCAGCAACAGCAATCTTTTCCTTGCGGGGGTCTACGATAAAGAGAGCTGCAGGGAGCTTCTTCATTGTCTTGATACCGCCGAGGAACTTCTCAAGCTTCTCGATTTCGAGGTTGAGCTTAACAACTTCCTTCTTAGGGAGAAGATCAAATGTGCCGTCCTCTTCCATTGTGTGGAGCTGCTCAAGTCTCTTGATACGAGTCTGGATTGTCTTGAAGTTTGTGAGCATACCGCCCAGCCATCTTGCATTTACGTAGTGAGCGCCTGCACGTGTAGCCTCTTCCTTAACGGAATCGCCGGCCTGCTTCTTTGTACCTACGAAAAGAACTTCGCCGCCCTCAGCTGCGATGTCGCGAACGAACATATAAGCCTCTTCGAGCTTCTTAACTGTCTTCTGAAGGTCGATGATGTAGATACCATTTCTCTCTGTGAAGATGTATGGTGCCATTTTGGGGTTCCAGCGTCTTGTCTGGTGTCCGAAGTGAACGCCTGCTTCAAGAAGCTGCTTCATTGAAACTACTGCCATTGTGGTAGTCCTCCTTAAAATTGGTTATTAATTAATCCTCCGCAGCATTTACCTTGCGTGCCACGTCCGCAGACGCACCGACCCGCAAAAATCCTGCGTGTGAATTGCCTAATTATTATACCATATTTCCTTATTTTTGGCAATATCTAACCCAACAAACTTTTAAAACGCAGGAATTTATTTTTTGTGCATTTTGCAAAAGATGTATCCGCAAGAATGGTATCGCTGCCTATTACCTTTATGGAATTACAAGGCAGCTCCACATCGTCCTCCTTGCCAAAAAGCCCGAAAAATCGGTATCCGCCGTAAATTATAACAGAAATTATCTCTGATTTCTCCGTATCCATACGCACATCGTCAATATAGCCAAGACGTTCACCCGTTTTAACGTCAATAACCTCTTTTTTCTTTATTTCATCAAGACTGCAAATCATAAAACCGCCCCCTTTCCGCCATTTTATGACATTATGCCTGTCAGATATGCAAAGGCACCGCATAAAAGCGGTGCCTCTGTAATTTATTCGTCGTCCTTCTTATTCTTAGCAGCAACTATAGATGATACAACCGCTATAACAAGCGCAAGACCAACTATAATCACAAGGGGAATTACAGGAAATCTGTCTCCTGTAGCAGGCGATGCAGCCGCAAGTGTAAGAATTGATAACATATCCATTATTTTTGTCCTCCCACGAAGTTAATAGTCACAGGAACAACCCTGCAATCTTAATTATACCACGTTTTACACAATTTGTCAATCAGAAACGGAAATCACGCTCACCATTTCTGATTTTATCAAGATATTCAAGCGCTCTTTCACGCTTTTTATCATCGGGAACTTTCACGATTTCACGGTCAATAAGTGCTTCGCCGATTTTTCTTGTCTCAGGGCTTGCATAGTCCTGTAAATACTCCTGCAATGTCAGCAGTGCGTTAGGGTGACAGCAATTCTGAATTTGTCCCACCTTGCAAAGAGCCATAAATCTGTCGCCTGTACGTCCCTCACGGTAGCAAGCCGTGCAGAATGATGGAATATATCCGCCTTCCATAAGCCACTTTACAACCTCGTCAAGAGTACGCTGGTCAGATACGTCAAACTGTTCTGTATCGTGTGGTCTTTCTTCGTTTGCATAACCGCCTACAGATGTTCTTGAACCGCCTGAAATCTGAGATATACCGAGCTTGAGAACCTTTTTGCGGCATTCCTCACTCTCTCTTGTGGAGATAATCATACCTGTATAAGGCACAGATATTCTGATACAAGCGATAATTTTAGCAAATGTATCATCATCAATACCGTTGTCAAACTGTGTAGGGTCAATATCAGAGGCTCTTTTCAGACGTGGCACGCTGATTGTATGAGGACCTACACCGTGTACAGCTTCAAGATGCTCTGCGTGCATAAGAAGTCCTGCAAATTCGTACTTATATTTATCAAGTCCGAACAGTACGCCAAGACCGACGTCGTCAATACCGCCTTCCATAGCTCTGTCCATAGCCTCTGTGTGGTATGCATAGTTGTGCTTGGGACCTGCGGGATGAAGCTCCTCATAGCTCTCCTTGTGATATGTCTCCTGGAAAAGGATATATGTTCCGATTTCAGCCTCTTTGAGTTTGCGGTAGTTTTCAACAGTTGTAGCGGCAATGTTGACATTTACACGTCTGATAGCGCCATTCTTGTGCTTGATAGAGTAAATTGTCTTGATGCAATCAATGATATACTCAATGGGGTTGTTTATAGGGTCCTCACCGGCTTCAATAGCAAGACGCTTGTGTCCCATATCCTGCAGTGCGATTACTTCCTTTTCAACTTCTTCCATTGTAAGCTTTTTACGTGGAATTTCCTTATTCTGAATATGATAAGGGCAGTATACGCACTGATTTACGCAGTAATTTGAAAGATAAAGGGGTGCAAACATAACAATTCTGTCACCGTAGAAATTTTCCTTAATCTCATTGGCAAGAGCGTAAATTTTCTCCGTCATTTCGGGGATATCGCAGGCAAGGAGAACGCTTGCATCCCTGTGGGAAAGACCTGCACATTCCACACCTCTGCCTGTTTTCTTAGGACGAGCCTTTTCGAGAATTTCCTCAATAAGCTCACGGTTGCTCTTGTTAGCCTCCGCATATTCAAGGGTTTCAAGGATTTCCTCGTGATTGATAAATTCCTCAGCCTTTAAAGATTTCACATTATACATATACTTTTCCTCCTATTTCTTCGAAATTGCGGCTTTAACAGATACGCCGCCTATATGTCCCAGTTTTCCTGTAAGACAGCTTATTTTGTCGGGAGATGCGTCAACGGCTACGGATATAACGGAAACACCGCGCTCTCTGTATGGTATGCCCATTCTGCCGATGATTATTTCATTGAACTGGTGCAGCACCTTATTGACTTCGTCAACTGCCGATATATCGTCAATTACAATTGCCGCTACGGCTATTCTTTTTTCTTCCATTACAACCCCTTTTCTCTAAGCTCCGATACAATTTTTCCGTAAAATTCAGTTATATCGGATATTTCATATTCATTTGCAGGCACTTTTTTGCTCAGCGGACGACGGCGCATATCTACCTCGTCGCAATGAGATATACCGCGGTTTCCAGTTCCCGTGTACACTCCGCGGAAATTGCTCCATTTCACCTCGTCAGGCACAAGAAGTCCGTCACTCTGACTGTTTAGAAACTTAACGGCGATATACGGCACAGACATAAAGATATCACTCAAAGGATTTCTCATCTTAAAGCCAAAACTCTGATAAAAAACGTAAGGATTATCAGGATTTTCCTCATTAAACCTCTTCATAAAATCCGTTGTAAGCTGTTCCAAACAGCGATAGGTATCGGGGTTTCTGTCACCGCCTATACCCTCGAAAAAATCAAATACCCTGCTGCCAGCTTTAAGGAGTATTTTCGGCAGTTTTATAAGCTTATCCATAGTCCGCGAACCCTTATGGGGAGTGCTGATAGTGGTCAAAGAGGCAATATATCCGCCCATATCCAGAGTGGATATGAGATAACGCGCCTCAATTCCGCCCTTTGAATGCGCTATAATATTGATTTTTTCGGCAGAGCTTTCCGCAAGTGCTTTTTCAAGGGATTTTTTCAGCGTTTCGCAGTTTGACTCAATTGAACCATTGGCGTCCTGACAGCCGAAATACACGTCAGCACCCCATTTGCTGAGCATATGGGGTATCCTGCCCCAGTAGCCGATTTTCCCATCGCGGAAGCCCATACCGTGAATGAGTAAAACAGGATATTTTGTTTTGCAATTATAATTTTCCATAGCAACAAAAATCCCCACATATAGATAGTGGGGCATAAAATTTCAGCATACAAAGTTGACCGAAAGCAAAGAAGACTCCGCATTCAGAAAACGATATTTTAATGTAATGCCGATAACGGAATAAATCCCGCTGCCCGCTGATAATATTATACCACATTGTTTATTTTTTGTCAATCCTTTTTTACACACAACTTCTAATTAATCCTAAAAAACGCAGTATATTGCGCCTTTGCCTGTAGTACGCTGTAACAACTAAAATTTTATGTTTAATAAAACAATTTTTATATCAATGCGTATAATAGAGAAGTTTAAAAAATAAGCTTTTGAAAAGACCACCTGCCTCGTATGAAAAGACTTGTCTTCAGCATATGTAACAAACCCCTGAGTTCAAAAATCGGAAAGGGAAGGAGAAAGGGGAAAGGGAAAGGAGAGTCCAGAGAGGAAAACCGTAGGGGAAAGAGGGAGGGGAATGCCGATTTTTGTTCCAGTTTAGTTTTCCCCTCCCTCGTTCCCCGTAGGTTGTCCTCTTTGGCGATAAACTGCCCTTTTGAATTTATTATAAATAAAAAATAAGTTTTAAGTGTTACAGCGTAGTATGAAAAAGACATATTTTATAAAGGCGAGTAATGCTCGCCCCTACAAAATGTCTATTCTACGTTATATGACGTAGGATCACGGCGTGCCGTGACCGTAATTTCAGAATGAAATTCAGGTTTTTCGACAATCTGGAGCGGATAATATCCACATCCACATCTTTTTATTGTCAAAACTCACAGTTTTGCTGTTGCGGTTTTGTGCAATCATACAAATTTCCAAAAAGACTTTCAAAACCTATTGACATAAGTAGAATTATATGATACAATATAAGCAGAAGATAAATACACAGCGTTTTAACTGTATCATTACCACCCAACAAATTTACATCCATCACAAAATATACATAATTAAGTCATAAAAATTTTATATTTATCATTATTCATTCCCCCTTGAAATCCGACAAAAAAACTGTTATAATTATAAGGTATGAATGCTATGAACTGCAGACGGACAAGCCGAATAATCCGTATCATAGCGTCAAAACTCGAAAAACTATGCTTAAAAGCAGATTGGAGACGATGATGGAAAACAAACAAAAAGAATTCAAACCCTATATACCCGCAGATAAGGTAACTCCCGAGCTTACTTTCACCTCTATCTTTATGGGTATACTCCTCGCCATTATTTTCGGCGCGGCTAACGCTTACCTCGGTTTAAGAGTAGGTATGACAGTTTCAGCCTCTATCCCTGCAGCAGTTATTGCAATGGGAGTTATCAGAGTTCTTCTTAAAAGAAACTCAATCCTTGAAAGCAACGTAGTACAAACAATAGGCTCTGCAGGTGAATCTCTTGCAGCAGGTACTATATTCACACTTCCCGCACTTTTCCTCTGGGCTAAGGACGGCGTTACAGACAAGCCCGGAATTCTCGAAATAACACTTATCTCCCTTATAGGCGGACTTCTCGGTATCTTCTTTATGGTGCCACTGAGAAATGCCCTTATCGTAAAGGAACACGGCACACTCCCCTACCCCGAGGGTACCGCTTGTGCTGAAATCCTCCTTGCAGGTGAAAACGGCGGCGCAAACGCTTCAACTGTATTTGCAGGTATGGGCTTTGCAGCTATATTCAAGCTTATAATCGACGGCTTAAAGGCAATTCCGGGCGAAGTTGCCTTTAAGGTGAAAGGATACGCAGGCGAGTTCGGCACACAGATTTATCCCGCTGTAATGAGCGTTGGTTATATCTGCGGTTTCAGAATATCCTCCTATATGTTCTCAGGCGGTATTCTCAGCTGGCTGGTTCTTATCCCCCTTATCGTTCTTTTCGGCGAGAACGTAATTATGTACCCAAGCACAGAGCAGACAATCGGTGAAATTTACGCTGCAAGCGGTGCTTCCGGTATCTGGAGCAACTATATAAGATATATCGGTGCAGGCGCACTCGCTGCCGGCGGTATTATCAGCCTTATCAAGTCACTTCCTATTATTGTGCGTACATTCAGAGATGCTATCAAGAGCATGAGCGACAAATCAGGTGTTAAGTCCAATGATAGAACAGCACAGGATATCAACTTAAAGATAGTTATCGGTGCTATCGTTGTTCTCACTCTCCTTGTATGGCTTATCCCTGCAATTCCCGTTTCACTTCTCGGTGCATTTATTATTGTAGTATTCGGCTTCTTCTTTGCAACAGTATCTTCAAGAATGGTTGGTCTTGTAGGAAGCAGTAACAACCCTGTTTCAGGTATGGCAATTGCTACACTTCTTCTCTCTACACTTATCCTCAAATTTACAGGTGCAGAGGGTGCAGAAGGCATGACAGCCGCTATTGCTATCGGTTCTGTTATCTGTATCGTTGCAGCTATCGCAGGCGATACCTCGCAGGATTTAAAGACAGGCTATATTCTTGGTTCTACACCTAAGAAGCAGCAGATAGGTGAAATTATCGGTGTTGTTGCAGCTGCTCTTACTATCGGTGCTACTCTTTATCTTCTTGATAACGAAATGGGCTTCGGTACTGATACCCTTCCTGCTCCTCAGGCAACTCTTATGAAGATGATCGTTGAGGGCGTTATGAGCGCTGATCTTCCTTGGAATCTGGTATTTATCGGCGTATTTATCGCAATTCTCGTTGAAATTATCGGCATCCCCGTACTTCCATTTGCTATCGGTGTATACCTCCCCGTTCACCTCAATGCCTGCATTATGGCAGGCGGTATTATCCGTCTTATCTTCGACAAGATGAAGACAGATAAAATCGGTGAACAGCGCAAGAAGGACATCATCAACGACGGTATCCTTTTCAGCTCAGGTATGATTGCAGGCGAAGGTCTTGTAGGCGTTCTCATTGCTCTCCTTGCTGTATTTGAAATTGACAAGGTTATTGACATCTCAGGTATGATTAATCTCCCCGGTTGGGCATCAACAGCATCAAGCCTTGTACTGTTTGCACTTATCATACTTTCACTTCTCAAATTCTCCATCTGGAAGAAGCCTGCAAAGGTAAACAAGAAAAATGAAAAGTAAATCCAAGGGTGAAAATTATGTTGAAAAAATCCCTGTCCGCAATGAGGAGATACAGTGGTCTGTTGAAGACAACGGACTTGTTACCCTACATATGGAAAATAAGGGTGTTGCCAACAGAATTGCCCAGAAGCTTATAAAAAAGCCTAAGGTTTCCCATATTCACCTCGATGAAATGGGAAGCTTCATATGGCTGCAGATTGACGGAGAAAAAACTGTTTTTGATATCGGCAAGCCTGTAGAGGAACATTTCGGCGAAAAGGCTCTGCCCTTGTATGAACGCCTTTCGATGTTCATACGCACACTGGAAACAAACGGTTTTGTTTCCTGCAAAAATGCGGATACCCCGTCAGAAAATTAACACGCTGTACTTTTCTGTCAAAGACGACAGAATTGGTATATATATCCCGGCTTGATTCTTCGCCGGTGAAGGAGGAAATATTATGGATTCAAACAAAAGACCTGATACAATGGTACGTATCACTACCCCCGAACTTGCTAACGCTTTCATAGACGAGCAGGTTGCTGCTGTTAAAGCTCAGGTAGGCGACAAAAAAGTTCTGCTTGCACTTTCAGGCGGCGTTGACAGCTCAGTTGTTGCTGCTCTCCTTATTAAGGCTATCGGCAAGCAGCTGGTATGCGTTCACGTAAATCACGGACTTATGCGTAAAGGCGAAAGCGAGCAGGTTATTGAGGTTTTCCAGAACCAGCTTGACGCTAACCTTATCTACATCGACGCTACAGATCGTTTCCTTGACCTTCTCGCAGGCGTTGACGCTCCTGAAAAGAAGCGTAAAATCATCGGCGGTGAATTCATCAAGGTATTTGACGAGGAAGCAAGCAAGCTTGAGGGTATCTCTTTCCTTGCTCAGGGTACTATCTACCCCGATATCCTCGAAAGCGACGGCGTAAAGGCTCACCACAACGTCGGCGGACTTCCGGAAGATATGCAGTTTGAGCTTGTTGAGCCTGTAAAGCTCCTCTACAAGGACGAGGTTCGTGTAGTTGGTAAAGCTCTTGGACTTCCTGCTGAAATGGTTGACCGTCAGCCTTTCCCAGGCCCTGGTCTTGGCGTAAGATGCCTCGGTGCTATCACTCGTGACCGTCTTAATGCTCTCCGCAAGGCTGACGCTATTCTCCGCGAGGAATTCGATATTGCAGGTCTTAATCAGACTGTATGGCAGTACTTCATCGCTGTTCCCGATATGAAGAGCGTTGGTGTAAAGAATGACAAGAGATATGAGGGTTGGCCAGCTATTATCCGTGCTGTCAATACTACAGATGCTATGAGCGCTACTATTGAGGAAATTCCTTACGCTCTCCTCCACAAGATTACAGCTCGTATTACTGCTGAAGTTGAGGGTATTAACCGTGTCCTTTATGACCTCACTCCTAAGCCTGTTGGTACTATTGAGTGGGAATAATAAACAAGACCTCAGAAACAACGTATCTACGCTGTTTCCGAAGCCTTAAAATCTCAGTGATAACAATTTGATAACAGGGAGCTGAACTGAATTGTTCTGCAATTCAGGTGGCTTAGACGTTGCGCCACTCTTTCGAGGGCTCATGTTTACCGCAGTCATCGGTCGTTTTCGGCCAGTTAAGCTTCCATTCTGTATATTCGGCCTTGCTGATTTTACCGTCAGCAAGGTCTTTTTTTCGTCTCTGCCACTCAGAAAGGAAACCAGTCATCAGAATAGAGTCGAAAACGACACCCTTGCGTTTGTTGCCGTATTCGTCCTCACAGTCCTCAATAATGATTGGATAATGCTCGTCAAGCTCAAAAAGCATCATCATAATCCCCTCCGCTCCGAGTATCTCGTCATCGGCGAGAAAGCGTGGATTCACATCAAGCACTTCGGCAAGCTTCTCAACAAGTGCCTGCTTTGGTGTGCGAGTACCTGATTCATACTGTGCGATACGGACATCAGCGGATTTCTCATCAAATCCTACTGCAACACCAAGCTGTTTCTGCGTCATTCTTCTCAGATCACGAATACGGTGTATCTTATTTCCGATAATGGACATGGTGGTTCACTCCTTATAATATAGTTCTGTTTGTAAAGACATTATAACATATTTGTTTAAGATAGTCAACGGATACTAAACAAAAAAATTTAGAAAAATTTTCATTTAGGGGTTGACAAAAGTAAATTTGTTTAGTATAATGATATTAAGCAAAAATGTTTAGAAAGAGAATTTTGCTTTATCGGATACAAAACGGTGTCTGATATAACACAGAACAAAAAACATGAAAGGAATGACTATCTATGTCAGAAAAATTTATCCGTGCAGAGGAAGTCGCTGAGGTTATGGAAATCTCCGTTCCGTATGCGTACAAAATCATCAAAAAGCTCAATGCCGAACTTGATGCCAAGGGCTACATCACCATCACCGGCAGAGTAAACCGTGAATATTTCAATGAGAGGGTATACACGGTGAACGCTCCAGAAAAGAAAGAAGGTGAGCAGTAATGTCAATTCATAAAGATAAAAACGGCTCATGGTATGCTATGGTACGTTATGATGACTGGGATGGCAAACGCAAGCAAAAATGTAAGCGTGGCTTTGTTACCAAACGTGAAGCTCAGGACTGGGAGCGAAGATTTCTGCTCCAGCAGAATGGTGATCTGGATATGCTGTTCAAGGACTTTTATAAGCTCTATGAGGAGGATATGAAAAGTCGCTTGAAACAGAATACATGGGAGCATAAAGCTTATGTCATCAAGTCGAAGATACTCCCCTATTTCGGGGAAAAGCGTATGAAAGACATACAGGCGAGGGACGTTCTTTCGTGGCAGAATGAACTTCTTCGTTATCGTGATAAAAATGGCAAGCCCTATTCTGAAACCTATCTGAAAAATCTGCATAATCAGCTTTCTTGTATCTTTAATCTTGCTGTCCGATTCTATGATCTCAGTGCCAATCCAGCCGCCAAAGCTGGAAGTATCGGCGTGAAAAATGCCAAAGAAATGAACTTCTGGACAAAGGACGAGTACCTGAAATTCTCCGAAGTGATGATGGATAAGCCTCTCTCCTACTATGCGTTTGAGATGTTGTATTGGTGCGGAATCCGTCTCGGTGAGCTGCTTGCTCTCACAGCTGAGGACTTTGATTTCAAGAATCAGACAGTCACTATCTCGAAGTCCTATCAGCGTATTAAGAATCAGGATGTCATCACTGATCCCAAGACCAAGAAAAGTAACCGCACAATCAAAATACCCGATTTTCTTTGTGATGAAATGCAAGAATACATCAATATGCTGTATGACCAGAAGCCTGATGACCGCCTTTTCCCCATATCCAAAAGCTATCTGCATCACGAAATGGACAGAGGTGTGAAAGCAACCGGATTAAAGCGTATTCGTATCCACGATCTGCGTCATAGTCACGTTTCCCTACTTATTGAGCTTGGCTTCTCGGCGGTTGCAATCGCTGACCGTGTAGGACACGAGAGTATCGAAATCACCTACCGTTATGCACATCTGTTCCCGTCCAAGCAGGCGGAGATGGCGAATAGGCTCGGTGAGCTGAAGAAGGGAGGTGATTTTAATGTCAGCAAAGAATCTTGACAGCAAGGGACGGTTCAGGGCGAGAACCATCGGTTTCCGTGTCTCGCCCGAAGAAGACAAGCTGATAAACTCAGCGGTGGCTCTTTCGGGAATGACAAAACAAGACTATATCGTGAAACGACTTCTCTGCCGTGATGTTGTTGTACAGGGTAATCCGAGAGTGTATAAGGCTCTGAAAAATCAGCTTGCTGAGGTTCTTGCAGAACTGAAAAGAATAGAAAACGGTGCAAATATTGATACCGAACTGCTTGAAACAATACGCTTAATCAACACCACACTCTACGGCTTGAAAGGAGAATAAGAATGACTATAAAAGAAGAAATGACCGCTCCGTATGCACCTGTTGACGCAGGTGCAGAGCAGTCATTCAATAACTTTACCAATACTATTATAACAGAAACTAAGAAAAATTGCAACCCTGAAGCTGAATATTTCGCCCGAAAGCAGATAGAAATGCTCAATAAGATGAATCCGAATTACATTGAAACGATATCGATGCCTGAACTTTATGAAATGGTGTATACTGGTAAAGCACCAATTATTGACGGTCTGCTTTATCCGGGAACTTATCTGTTTGTTGGCTCTCCGAAAGTCGGTAAAAGCTTTATGATGGCACAGATAGCCTATCACGTAAGTTCGGGGACATCTATGTGGAATTGCGAAGTCCGCAAAGGAACAGTACTTTATCTTGCTTTGGAAGATGATTACAAGCGTTTACAGGCAAGACTTTACAGAATGTTTGGTACAGAAATGACTGAAAATCTTTTCTTTTCAGTAGCTTCAAAATCACTCGGACAAGGTTTAAATGAACAGCTGCGAAGTTTCATAACCAATCACCCTGATACCAATCTTATTATTATAGACACCTTGCAGAAAGTCCGTGAATGTGACAGCGATAATTACAGCTATGCAAAGGATTATGAAATAATAACGCAATTGAAATCTTTTGCCGACAGTATGGGAATATGCCTGTTGCTTGTTCATCATACAAGAAAGCAAAAAGCAGATGACGGATTTGATATGATTTCGGGAACAAATGGATTGCTTGGAGCAGCTGACGGTGCATTTCTTCTTCACAAAGAAAAACGCACCGGCAGAAATGCTGTTCTTGAAATTTCAGGACGTGACCAACAAGACAGAAAATTTCATCTTATCCGTAATGAACAAACACTTGCTTGGGATTTGGAACGTGTGGAAAATGAATTATGGAAAGAACCTGCTGAACCATTGCTTGATGAAATAGCAAAATTGATTACAAACGATACTCCGGATTGGATTGGAAATGCAACTGATTTATCGAAAATTTTGCAGGTGGATATTCCTGTTAATTCGCTTACGAAAAAGCTGAATGTCAATGCAGGAAAATTGTTGAATGACTACGGAATAAGTTATCGTTATACGAAAAATCACGAGGGCAGATTTCTTGAATTTCACTTAGTGAGTGAATCCCCGTGACAGTTCGTGACGGCTGTGACGGTTTTTGTGGCGGTATAAAATAACCGTCACAACTGTCACCAACCGTCACGCAAGGGAGTGCAGAGGGAACGGCTGCTTCTCAAAGAGCGCCTGTATTTGTGATGGAGGAAGAATTCCCCGTCACAAGTACTATGGCGTTACAAATGGCGTAGCCTTTTGTAAAACACGGCTCTTTGAGCCGTCTTATCGCAAGCACACTGCCGTCACTCTCATCAATCAATCGTGACGGTTTGTGCTTGCCCATTGTGAATATGAAATGAGGTGAATTATGAAAGAAAAGAGAATTTCGTTCTGTCAGGGTAAGGGCAGCCTTACACATAATAATCGGGAATTCATTGCGGAGAATATTGACCGAAACAGAATCAAGGATAATGTTACATTTATCCGTCAGGATTTGGGTAAGGCTTACGACCAGCTTTTCGCTGAATCGACAGAGCGTTATAATGCAAAACAAAAGCGAAATGACAGAAAAATTCACGGTACATATTATGAAAGTTTATTTCATCAGAAACCGTCAAATACAGTTGTTACAGCTGCCGACAAACGAAAAAGCTTTTACGAGGACGTTGTACAAATTGGTAAAATGGATGATTCGGGAGTTGGTACAGAGGATGCTGAACTTGTTGCAGAATGTCTGAAAGAATATATGAAAGATTTTCAATCAAGAAATCCAAACTTTTATGTTTTCAATGCAGTTCTGCATATGGATGAAGCTACACTGCATCTTCACATTGATTATATCCCCATAGCACACCACAAACGTGGGCAGGATATCCAAAATGGTATTGCAAAGGCTTTGGAAGAAATGGGATACGGTACGGGTAAACAATCTATTGCCCGTTGGAGAGCAGCTGAGGTTGAAGTGCTGAATATAAGCTGATAGATATTGACAGCGTTGAAACGAAAAAGTCTGTTTTCGGCGGCAAGGTTACTGTTTCAAAAGAGGATTATGAAACTCTTTCTAACTTGGCGAAAAAGCACGTTACAAGTACAAAACAAACAAAAAAGCTGAAATCCGAAAATGCTGAACTTCGCAAAGAAAATGCAGAGTTGAGAAAGCTTGCAGAAAAGCAAAATGCTGAACTTGAAAAATACAGACAGCCTGCGACTTTCTCACGTGAAAATCTGAGTAAAGAGAGTCAGCGAATTTCAAAGCAAGAAGATTTAACACGCAAGCTGAAAAGAGCAATGATAGTTATTGAAAAATACGGTTTGAAAGCCGAATATGAAAAGACAAAATTTAATTCAACCAATAGATTTGAATTAGAATAGGAGTGTTTAATATGATAATCAGAAGCAAAGATAAGATTAATGTAAATGGCAAAAACAATCCCGTATGGATTCTCGACACCGATGCCTTGACCGTCACCCAAAACACACCCGATGCCGAGCCGAATGTGACAATATTCAACTCTGACCATATCAAGTATCATCTGCACTATTCTGCTGAGTACCGTCCTGCAAGGCTGATAAACCTTGTCAACGACGGAACGATTCTCAGCTATCTGACCAATCTTGACCGTTCTATAACGGAAGCCATTGAACGTCAGGTCGGAATGATGCTCGAAAATGATACAGAGTATCTCAGAGCCGTGGAGGTCGGTGATCTTGTCAAAGCGAAAGGTCTGGAGAACATGGATCGCCTATGTGCGAGAGAACCTATATATGCGGCTATGGTGTATGTGTAATGATATAGCATAAAGAAATAGTCGTCAATATAGCAACAAGGCAGTCAATATTTCTGACTGCCTTGTTTTTAATCAAATCCCTTTTAATATGCCTTTATCTAATATAAGTTCAATATGCTTTGCAAAATACGGGAAAGCCTCTTCGTTATGGTCTATGACAACTATTGTTTTTCCTTTAACTATCATACCTATAAGGAATGATACAACGCTATGTATTTCTGTTAAGCTCAGCCCCTTAAACGGCTCATCAATGCCAAGAACATCGGATTTGGTGTTCCGCAGTTTTAAGAGCTTTATTCGTATATTCTCACCGCCTGACAGCGTAGATGTAGGCTGGCCAATTAGTAAATGCCCCAACAATATTGATGAAGCATTCTCTAATACATTTGTTATCTTAGGATTAATATCCTTAAAAAACTCTGCTGCTTCATCTACAGTCATTCTCCATATATCAAATATGGATTGCCCCTTGATTTTATGCTTAGATAGATTCTTATTAAAGCCTGTTCCAACGCAGTCGGCACATTCAAGGCGCAATACAGAAGTCTTTTCACTACCATATTCAATATAACCTGCCCCTAAACAAGATGGACAACAACCCTCGTTTCCAGTATTGTTTGAAAAATAATTCTTTTCCTTTTTGAATTTCTTTTCAAACGTACTGAATATTTCAGTAGCAATGTCTAATGCGGTAGCCACATTTGAATTCTTATTACCTAATATCGGGCGCTGGTTCACAAAAGCATAACTTTCAAAAAACTGTGGAAAATATTCTCTGATCAATGTTGATTTTCCAATTCCAGATGCACCTGTGATGAGATTGAGGCAACCTTCCGAGAGCTCAATATCAACACCATTATACTGATATATCTTGCTGTTCAGTACAACTTTTATGGGTAAACCGAGAGTATGCTCAAGTTCTAACATCGGAATTTTCTGTTTCTCGATATATTGTTGTGCATCAATCAGATAACCGCCATTTCTTCCGCTTTTTTCGCCAAGTGCAACGATTGTATGAGCGGATTTTACAAATATATCGGTATGATCCACGATAACAAGGGTATGTTTATCTTTAAGTTCAATAATACTATCAAATATTTTCTTTTTTTCTTTGCCTGATAAGCCAGCTAACGGCTCATCAAGAACAATCAGCAAATCTGTCAACTGAGTGTTAAATACCTGCACCATACGCAAGCGCTGAAGCTCTCCGCCTGAAAGCGTTGGGATAGAACGATTGAAAAACAGGTATCCAAGATTAAAATCAATAGTTTTCTGCAAAAATGTATCAATAGCATCTAATGCAAAAGTCAACGATTCAATTTTTTTATTTTTTCTAATAGCTTTATTGACTTTTAATAGATCAGCAAAAGGTGTAATCATATATTCACCGATAGATACGCCGCCAACTTTGATTTCATCATGGGAGGAAGCATATTTCTTTCCTTGGCAGTGTGGACATACCGTGTCAGAATAGTATTTATCACTTATGCTTGCACCAACAATAAGTGGCTTCTCACACATTACGCCGTAAAACTTTGTAGTACGACTCGATTTAGAATTTACCTTATGATAAAGAATCTGATACTTTGACTTACTTTCCCCGTAAAGGAATGTCTGCCTTTCTTTATCAGTAAGTTCTCTAAACGTCTTGTTAGAATCAATGTCGACTTCATTGCAAAACTTTTCAATGATACTACGATAGAAATCCTTATATCTGTCCCAACACCTTACAGGATTATCTTTAAGCTTAGTATTAAAGCTTATCAGCTTATTAACATCCAGCTCCTTAACAGTTCCTATACCGTGACATACTTCACAAAGATTGCTCTCCCGGTTTAGAACAAAGAAATCTTCGCTAACACCCGATATAACTGAGAAAATAAATCCTATATACCTATTGATGCCGAAATACGTGCCAATGGTTGAACGCATATTATTGTTATAATTGGCTTGCTTCAACGGAACAGCAGCCAACATATTACGATACCCTTTTACCTTATAGGTAGGATCGGAAGCGTCATCAGCAAACATAGACATAAACTCATGTTGACCAATTTGTGCAACAGTATCGTAGGCAAGTGAGGATTTACCACTTCCAGACGGTCCGATAATTAAGTTGATAGCGTGCTTTTCAAGGCTGACATCAATGTTTTTGAGGTTGTTGGTTTCAACTCCCCATACATCAATAGTGTCAATCATCTTTTTTTCTCCTGTCACATATAATTCGATATAAATCTCGAATCAGAAAGTCAAGGGTCATTTTTGAATGTGTACAAAATCGAGTATCAATCGAATGAATAGTATTTCCCTCTTTTAAATACATAGCATTTATCGGACAACCGCCTCCACATATTCCAAGAGCAGAGCAATCAAGGCACTCCTCATGATTTATCGGAGTAAGCTGTGACCACTCTATAAAGTATTCATTTTCAATACAATTAAAATCAATATCATTAACATCTGTCACGAAATATTTTTTATTATAAAGACATCCGTGACAAATTCCTACTTGTCCATTAGGTGCAATAACAATTTGTCCACCTGCCGTGGCAGCACAATCTGAATAATAAACTTGTGCTTTCGTAAAAGCATCAAGTTTTCTCATCATTCTATCTTCATATATTCCCAGCTTTCTTAATTCGATGAATTCGTCAATAATAAATTTGGCTGCTGCTTCATTATATGAATTTGGAACAATAAACGTATCGCTCGACATCATTATATTGAAACCAAACGATCTAACATTATATTCCTTTATTAGTTTAAGTACACTATCTTTATGTTTTATTGTTTCCTCGTTAAGAGTTACTGAAAGCGAAAAATCAGCTTTATGCTTTTTTAACAATGAAAGAATTTCTAAAAGCTCATTAAAAATCGGTTTCCCAAATCTGTCCACTCTCATCGAATTGTCTTCCTCTGAAAAGCCATCAATAGAAATACCGATACCAACATGAAGTTCATTTAATCTTTCTATTCTTTCTTCATTCAAAAGAATACCGTTAGTCACCATAGTTAATTCGAGATTCTTTAATATAGGCTCCGTCTTCTTAAGTTCGTTGAGCTTTGAAGCGATATGGAGCAGAGTAGGGTAATTGACCATGGGTTCGCCGCCGTAAAAAATCACAACTGGCTTCTGGTGTTCAAAATTTAATCCAGATTTTTTAAGTTGAGCAAGATAGAAATCAATCGCTTTGTCAGCAGTATCTTCTGACATATTCTTCAATTCAAATTGTTTTCTCTTTAAAGTATCGTTATTACCTAGAAAGCAATACTTACAAGCTAAATTACACTGTTCACTTAGAATCATATAACATACACTTATGGCAGGACGGGTTATACGAGATCTTATAAATGCCAAAACTTTATCATCTTCATCATCTGATATCGTAAGTATCTTGCATTTTCTTAGTAGCTGCACCTCATCCTTTATATTTTTTGGAGCATTGTTAAGATCAATACAAAAAGAGCTTGCAAGCCACTCCTGCAAGCTCTGATAAGTATCTCTCTCCAAATAAACTGGCTTCATACGAAGTGAATGATAAAGAGCAACTGAATCACCTAAGTCAAATGTATGTGTAAAGCGAGAGAGTTTAATCATCAAACTGCCTCCCACTCAAGCTCCATGGAAATATCATTACTCACGCATCCAGTACACTGACTTATGCATTTTTCGCATGTTCCACAAGAACATCTATTACACGCTACACAGCGACACTTTGACATACAAATAATGTCTTCATCTTTATTGATATTTCCATATAATTCCTTATAATCAAATTCGGTAGCGTTCATAAATACCAACTCCTTAGTAGCAAAAATGTTTGTATAGTAGTGTTGAATTCTACTATACCATTTTTATTATAGCACAACAATAGTAGAAAGTCAATACCTTAACACTATAATTACTGTATATTCAAGCATCTAAAATATTTCAAAAAACTTGTGAAATATAACGAATAAATTGTATTTAAACAGTTAATGAAATACTCTTGACAACCGCCCAAATCTGCGCTATAATATCAAATAAGGAGCAAGCCACCAGGCACATATTCTCCTATAAGTCGCTGGATTTCGTTATCAATCCGCTAACAATATGATAACGGGGAATCGGCGGTCGATTATCGTACAGAGCAAAATGGATAACTGAGATACCACAGAGTATATTTCCTAAACAAATTTGTTTAAGTTTCATCACTCTTTGAGGAGTGGGAATAAAATAAATAGTCCCGAAAACCTCTAAGCGAAGGGGTTTTCGGGATTTTCTTTGGTCTTTTTATAACAGAAAGCAGTGTCTAAACAGCCGTCACGCAAAGGGAGTCCAGAGGGAACGTCTGGCGCGAGGTTGGTTCGGACAGATAAATCGGAATTTGTCAAATAATATATTTTTATAAATAGCAGATTAATTTAAAAAGGACACTTATCAAAATACCCGTTTTCTTTCCAGTACTCAAACGGATAACTTCCCACGCCCATATATTTTCTGATAACAAACTTGTTTATATAATACATAAAAACAGACGACGCATAAGGTGTTTTTTTCTTCATCGAGTAGAAGTTTCGTGCCGCTTTCACAAGCCTTTTTTCCAGACTTTTCTGCTTCTTTATCGGCATTTTATCCCACTTGTTTGTAAACATCTTTATTCCTGCCGAGGATACTCTGTTTATCCCCCAGCCTTTTAAGCATTTCTCTATCTGTTTAACAGCAGAGGTACTGCCTGTTCCTGTCGTAAGTATAAAAGCCTTTTTGCCGAACATTTCTTTTCGGGGAGATACGGTCAGTGTGAAAAAATCAAGATGGTCTAACAGATTTTTCATACTTCCTGTCATACTGCTTCCGCCGTAATGCGGAGTGGTAAAAATAAGTGCGTCAGCCTCCATTATCGCCTTATATATCGGGTCGATATATGAAGCGTGGGGACATTTTTCACGCGGATTGCCAAGGCACAACTGACACCCGAGACAAAACTCAGGAACATCTTTCGGCAAGAAAAATTCCGAATAACTTACTTCGCCACATTGAGACATCTCGTCCATAAAAATTTTGGTGGCAGTATATGTATTGCCTTTTCTCGGACTTCCGTAAAAAACTACTGCTTTCATATCATTTCTTCCTTCATAAGAATACTTTATTCTTTTTAAAGTTGGCATCATAATTCATAATATCTAAAACATTAAACACATTATACCACATCCACCCACAAAATTCAATAGAAAGGAGCAATCCCTATCGAAAAAAGAACAATCAGCGGTCGAATCAGCAAGAAGCACAGCCTGCCTCACAATAACCGTGAGTTTCTGTGTGAAAATGTTGACCCGACCAGAACAAAAGGCAACATAAAATCCGATAGTCCATAATCTATGGATAATTCAAGTAATACAAATATTATAAGCTAAATCTCCTATACAGATTTGTTTAAGACAGGTTTGTCGGGAGCGAGTGGGAATAATAAACAAGATTGAGTTCATATAACGTAGCAAAAAACCGCACAAGCATCAGCCTGTGCGGTTTTTGTTATTTTTTCTTATTCTGCGATACATCCGATTTTTTAGCTTTAGTGTTCTTTTTCTCTACTAATGCAACGCGACATCTTTCGGGGAGATAATCGTTAGTATCGGAGGACATATCCCTTCCTTCAAGGCGATATGCTATAAACTCATTGAGAAGTGAATACAATACCGCAAATACAGGAACGCCAAGTATCATACCTGCAAAGCCGAATAATCCGCCGCCCACAAGAATTGAGAAAAGTACCCAGAATGCAGATATACCCGTTGTCTGTCCAAGGATTTTCGGACCGATAACGTTGCCGTCAAGCTGCTGTATTATTAATACAAGTATAAGAAATGGTATAACCTGCTTCGGAGCAGCCACAAGAAGAAGAAGCGCGCTGGGAATTGCCCCGATGAAAGGCCCGAAAAATGGTATTATATTTGTTACACCTACTATAACAGATATAAGAACAATGAAATCGAACTTCATAACTGTCATACATATAAAGCAAAGACAGCCTATAATTATGGAATCTACAATTTTTCCCGATATAAAGCCGCTTATTGAACTGTTTGTCTGAGCACACACCCTGAGAATTGTCTCTGTAATCTTTGACGGTAAAATACCATAGACCATTTTTTTCATCTGCGCCTGAAAATGCTCCTTGCCGTAAAGGAGATACACTGCGACGATTATACCAATAAGGACATCCTTTACTGCTACAATAAAGCTCAATGTACTGTCGGTTATCTTCATCATAATATCGCCAAGCTTCGGTGCAATATTATTGGCAAACTCCATAGCAGCCTTTTCAATATTGTCAATCTGGTCGCTTACAATCGTCAGCAGCTCCGGGTATTTCACAAGAAATGAATCAATCCACTTTTCAAAATTATTGATATACGTACTTATATTATTGATAATCGTAGTAATACTCTCAATAACCTGAGGCAGGATTATAGCGCCTAATGCTGAAATTACCGCAAGAAAAACTATCATCGCAAAGCTTAATGACAATATTCTTGTAATTTTAAAATGAGGCTTATTCTTCTCAATAACCTTTGAAAGCCGCTTTTCTATCCATTTCATTATTGGATTTACAAGATATGCTATTACTATTCCCCATATTATAGGCGCGAGAATTTTTATCATTTTTCTGATAAAATCGCCTATTACTGTGAAATTGAACAACACAGCATATATTAATATGCAGACTGTAAATGTCAATATTGTATATACGGATATTGTTGTATATTTTGAATTCCAGTTTATTTTCATCGTTTCACCCCTGTTTTTTGTTATTTCTATTATATCATATTTTTATCTTTATTGCAAGTTCAATTATTGCTTTTTTCATACCTCTCCTCTATCGCAACTATTGACAACATTTATAATATACTGTATAATAAATTAAGGTTTTTATATTAATAAAGGAGCTGTAGAAATGAATTCAATTTCTAATAAAAAAACAAATTTTTTTATTTTACCTATCATAAGTGCATTTATCGGCATACTATTATTCTGCCTTATTTATGGAGTAAAAATATTGAATCCCACATACGTCGAATGGATTACAGGCAGAAGCGGTGATCTTGTACAGCATTACCTTGGTTGGGTCTATTACAGGGATACCCCTTGGACATTCCCCTTAGGTCTGATTGATGGCTTGACTAAACCTGACAAAATTTCCTGTATATACACAGACAGCATACCTTTATTTGCTGTATTCTTCAAAATATTATCACCGATTTTGCCTGAAACATTTCAATATGCCGGAATATGGGGATTATTCAGCTTTGCTGTGCAAGGATTTATGTCTACAGTTTTATTACAAAAATTCAGCAGAAACCCTCTTTTCTGCCTCCCTGCAAGCATATGCTTTATATTAACGCCTACAATACTTCAACGTTTATATGGGCACGATTCACTTTCCGCCCACTGGCTTATAATTGCTGCCCTTGTCCTATGGGTATATCAGGAGCATAAATGGAAAAACAAGTCTACTCCTGCTGTATTATGGGCAATTGTAGCTGCGGTTGCTCCGCTGATTCATATTTACCTTATGGCTATGGTCTACATTGTAATGGCTGGTGCATTTATAACTTATATACTCAACCATAAAAAAATCCGTTATGTATTGATATGCGGCTCTGTTTCTGTTGCAAGTTCACTTATTACAATGTTCTCATTCGGTGCATTTTACAGTAAAGGAGGTTATACAGACGGCGGCCTTGGATTATACAGTTCAAATCTCAACACTTTTATAAATCCAATGAAAAACAGTGCTTTTCTGAAACCTATGAAAATATTCGATGGACAAGGAGAAGGATACGGATATCTGGGATTAGGTTTAATAATAGGCTGTTTTATAGCTTTGTTCGTATCAGCTTTTTTTATTTGCAGATTATTCAGAAATAAAGGCTTTTTTAAATATGTAAAAGAACACAAGGGATATATAATAGGCGGTATTCTCATTTTCATCGCAGCATTCGATCTTGCTGTAAGTCCTGACGTTGCATTCAATGATAATATGCTTATTATGCGTTCTTATCCTAAAATTATTGTTTCTGCCTTATCTGTATTCCGCGCTTCCGGAAGATTTATATGGATATGCGATTATATGATATATACTGCGGTTTTTATGATATTATCAAAAATGAATTTTAAAAAAGCTGCATATATAATTGTTTTATCAATCACTTTAATACAAGTTGCAGACCTCTCAACTATGTTAAAAAAAGAAAATAAAGCTTATAATAAAAATATGGAATATACATCACCTCTGTATTCTGAAGAATGGCAGAAAATACTTGTTGGAGTATCTGAAATACACTATATGCCGATTGCTCCTAATCATAAGGAAAACTATGACCAATATATGACTTTAGGCATATATGCAAGTGAAAACGATATAGAGATGAGCAGTTTTTATTGTGCCAGAGAAAACTATGAGGATATGGTTGAATATTCTGAAAAATCCCTGCTTGAATTAAAGAACGGTGGCGGTCGAAAGGATGTGTTGTACATCTTTTTCGATAAAGCTTGCATCCCTGAGGATAATGAAAAACTACAGATTTATGAAATGAACGGTATTACAGCCGGAAGAATCATAAACTAATCCACTACATCTAATAGCCACATAATATGAAAAAGGCTTCCCGATTTTATTCGAGAAGCCTTGATTATTATGGTGCGGATAACAGGAGTTGAACCTGCATCGAGTTGCCCCGACTGGCACCTGAGGGTAGCGTCACGTTAGTGGAATTATATTCCAGTGATCGTAGCCCATCAAATGACAGGCTACGATTGAACTTAATTTTATTCAGCTATTCCTGCAAGCTTCTTCTGAATTCCCACAGCGTCGTTAACGGTTAAACCGTCGCCCTCGCTGTCGGCGAGCTGCTTTACAGTCATACTCATTTTAGTTCTCCTATATGCTATTCCAAACCATATTTTCTCTTTATATCTGGATTTTTATGTAAGTATTTAGATATTTCTTCTGATACAGCATTATAAAAAGAAAGATAGTATCTACTTGTTATTTTAGGTTTATGATCTAAAATGTTATTATAAGCATCCACATATGCTTCTGCAATTATTCTGCCATCCTTAAGATATAATATTTCGTGATTATATATATGACTTTCAACTTCATCTTCTTTTATCCAATTGCCATGATTAGTGCTTAGAAAACCATAATCTACACTTAATTCTTCATTTTTTACAGGAATATTACAAATAGTTTTAAAATGTCCGCATCTCCATCCATATTGATTACTTAACATTATCGTCATTATATCGTTTTCATCCATATTATCAGGAGTAATAATTTTTGTTGTAGGTGTCTTATATAAGAAAATAAATATAGGTTTTGTTATATTATTATAATTAGCATTTACATCTATGACTTTTCCGTAAAAGTAAAGTTCATAATCTTTTATTTTAACTACAAAGACGTCTCCATTTCGTATTTTTTTTCTACTTCTTTCAATTTCTTCCGTTTCATAATGTTTTATTTCTTTCATTTAGTTAACCACTCCATCTTCCTTATATCTATTATATACCATATTGGTTTCTAAATATTTTTCTCCAAATAATGTATACAAATAATTAATGTTAAATACACTTATACTATTTATTTGATTTTCAAATTCTCTATTTCTTTCAATTATTACCTGCTCAACACCACGTGCTTGATCTTTGGTTAATAAATTATCTTCTTTCGCCAAATCATTTAATTGCAATAAGTTGTCAAATCTATCTTCTTTATATAATTTATTCCATATGTAATTGTGTTGATAATATCGTTTATCCAGATCGTTAGTTATTCCAACATATACAGGTTTTTTATTTTTTATTCCAAAATACACGGTGAGATAAAATACAACCCTAAAACAACTGCAATAACAATTAAATATATTTTCTTTTTCATAACTTTATACCCATATTAATTGTTTTTCAACCTAATTATAACATTTTATTTATAAAAAAGCAAGAGCTTATAGCCAAAAAGGCTTCCCGATTTTATTCGAGAAGCCTTGTTTTTTATGGTGCGGATAACAGGAGTTGAACCTGCACCGAGTTGCCCCGACTGGCACCTGAGGGCAGCGTCACGTTAGTGGAATTAATATCCAACACTTTTATCGTTTTCACGAAGATTTATTCTGATTATTTCCACCATTGTAGCAATAAATTCTGAATTGGTAAGTGGAAATCGTTTATCTATATAGGAAGATTCAAACATTTTATGTTTGGTGTTTAATCTGCCGCTTAACCACGTTAATTCTATTGATTTTCTAATTGTGAGATTTACACTTGAAGCAGTAACTGAGTGCTTTTGTGAAATTGATAATAATACATCGCTGTTTTTTACATCTTCGTAATATTTATGCATATAGATATATATTGCTTCTTTGACATAAGTAAACCCTTTAAGGTTTGGTGAAAAACCTAAATCCAAAAGAGATTCGGAAATATACTGCATTAATTCATCTGTATTTTTCTGTGTATATGTTGATTTTAATTCGTTCATAGATTTGTACTTCCTTAAATTTGATTTATAATTATGAAACTGCTACACTCTGATTTAGAGTGCAGCAATTCATCTAATTACATAGCACGAAAATAATAGATTTTAATGTTATTTTGTTGTGGAAAGTTCAGCATATTTCTGGAGAACACATGATGCGTCAATGGAGTCCACTTTTCCGTCGCCGTTCCAATCGGCATATCTTTTCATTATAACAAGCGGACCAAGTGTATCATTTGTTGAAAGATCGGCGTATATTTCAAGTATTTTTGATGCGTCGCTTGAATCTAATTTACCGTCGCAATTCACATCGCCTGTGACAACTTCTGTGTCAAAAATACCGTCATTGTCAGGATCGGCATAACACACAAGATCATCTGTTTTTTCATCATACTTCCAAAGATTATCCGCAACCGAATAAATCTCGTATCCTATCTGATTAATATTCTCATTCTGCGGCAGATATATCTGAGCTCCGTTTTCGTCTGTCTGAGTACCAAGGAATGTGATTTTTGCATCAAGGGGAGCATCATGTCTTACAAATATTCCCTCTGCTGTTTCTTCAACAGAAATCGTTCCTGCACACTTGCCCCACACGTTGTATTTACAAAAACGAGGATTTTTATACAAGCCGTCAACGGAAGATAAACTCATAGAGATTCCAGCGGTTTCAGTATAGGATTTGCACGTAACGCTTAAATAATTTTTCTTTATCTCTGCTGAAAAATCTCCGAAAGCTGCTATTTCTTGTAATGAATTTTCAGTATGAACGCTAATTTCGCCTGAACTTTTAAAATCTTCTTCTGAAATATTTGCTGTTTCGAATTTATAGCAATCAGCACTATCGAGATAGAAATTCTTCAATGACGATTTGCCTTCATAAAACATTTTTTCAGTTAGGCTGAAATCATTATATGTTCCTTTATAAGTTTCACTTTCATCACCATTTATAATGGAAAAATTGAATTCTCTGCTTTTGGCAGAGCTTCCAACCTGAACTGACGCTATATTTTCAGCAGTTGGAACATCTATTTCAGCAGAGGGATTTATCAGTCCCTTGTAATTTAATAAATTATCGTTGTCGATAACACTACGGAAGCTTGAATTGTTTTCATCTGCATTGTAGACTGGGATATAGTACGTATTATCCGCTGTATTTATATAAATGCAGTTATTTTCATTAAACCCGCCTGTTATATCATTGGCATTATCGAAATTGGAATTAAGAGTTAATATACACTTGTTGTATGTTTTACCGTTGAATAACCAATTTCCGTCAGCCGCACCAATACCTGCAACTGAATGTATGCTGTTATTTGAGTGGAATGAAACGAAGAAATATTTATTTTTTTCCATTGCATTTTCAGCTGTATCCACAAGCTTTTTCAATTGCTGCTCTGTGGTGTGATTACAAAAATCGTATGACATAATAAATTCCTGTCTGAGAAACTCCTGTGACATATCGTAATAAGCAATAATGTCATTTACAGATTTATCAAACTTCACATCACACAGATTTTTTGCATCCTCCTGTATAGCTGAAACGGGTATACCCCCATTGTGTGAGAGTACCTGCAAAACTGCCATACCATAACTACCGTCTGAATCTTCAAAGTGATAAGGTGCATTTTCTCCTTTATAAAGCAACGCTTCATTTTGCGATATATTTTTCTGAAAAGCTGTCATTATATCCTTTTCAGGAGTTGTAATGCCATTATTCGGAAAATTAAAATAATCCGTATCGGCTCCTAAAGAGGAGGCAAGTTTCTTTAAATCAGCATTGTTTGAATCATTATCTGACGCTTTATTCACAGTTGGAACAACACCGTTGATTGAATTGTCGATAGCCATTGCAGTATTAACAGAAGATGATGATAACACTGATAAAGCTAAAATCATACTGTAAAGTTTTTTCATGTTTAAACACAACCTTATATTAAATTAGTAAGTTGAATTTGAAGAAATTCGAACATATCCAATCAACAAATTACTGTTTGAATAATTATATGATGTATCTTGAATAGTACCCTCCTCATAAATATATGGCTGTCCTGTTGAAGAGCAAGAATAATAGTCAAGCATAATCTCAGCTGTATTTGCCCTTGTAATGTCAGGTTTGCCCTCCCAAATATATGCCGCATTAATATCATAGATTTGTGGGAAATAATAGGTAGGTAATATTGAAGCTTCAGAATGTGGTAATCTTTCTCTGCCTGCCAGTGAAAGTGCAGAAAGAGTAAATGAAGCATCAATAGAGTTTATTCTATCATCATCATTTACATCACCTATTTTATAGAAGCCCTGTGAACTGCCCATTGGTCTAATAGCAGAAGTAGTAACAGACTCAATATCGCATAAATCGGTTGAAATAACTGAGAGAGTTTCGTCGGTACCGCCATTATCTGAAACAAAGAAGGTAAGTACGTCGCCATCTGCTGTATTATCTTCTGCTGATGCTGTTGCTACAAATACATATTCTTCACCTACAGCACCGCTGACATGAGTATCATTAAGGACACTTCCGTTTTCGATAACAAGCATTCCTCTTTCGTCAACTATAGCTTCATAAGCATCACCAATAGCAATTTCAAGTGTCGATGCACTAAAGCCTGTGTTATTTGAAATGTTGATAGTAACACTAAGTGAACCAGCAGGAATTGTTATACCTTCAACAACTATGTTGTCTTCGACAGTGCTTGTTGTGAGTGAATACTGGTTTGAAAGTGGAATACTAAGTGCGGATGCAGAAGTGGAAACGAGTGTTGTTGCAACCATTGTAGTTGCTGTGAGAGCTGAAATAATCTTTTTCATTTGAAACTCCTTTCCGATTGGTTAGCCAATCATACAATTTTTATACCACACTTTATTCTTAAATAGTGTGTGATACTTAATTAATAACCATACTTTGTGATTGTTTCATAATTACTGCCTGCATAAACAGTAAAGACAGATTTCAAACGATATGTACCGCTTGATAAAGAATATTTATAGTTTGTCACAGACCCCATAAAGTTATTTATGGTACTATTCCAACTACATACATCTTCCCAATTTCCTGAAGAAGTTTTCTTCTGAAGCATCTGTTTAATAACAATTTTTGTCGTACTTCCATAATAACCTGTAACACAACTGTAACATTCAGCAGTAGAACCTGTTATTGTTAATTGTGAACTACAACTGCTCGTGTATGAATATGCAGGAGCATCAGGAAGAACAACGGCAGCAGAAACGTTACTTCCTGCAACAAATGATGTTGAAAGTAAAATAGCACAAAGCAAAGATATTGGCTTCTTAAACAAAAAAATCACCCCCTAACTGTTATTACTCTTTCGAAATGGAAATAATTTCCCTTCAATAAGTAATAACAATGTAGGAAGTGAAAACATGACAAGTATTATAGAATTTATATGTTATTCTACTTTTTTCACAGAATTCGCAATTTCAATAAGTGTGTTTTTGTTGATATTCGACATAATCTCAATTACGTAATCTTCGTTATACCATATCAAATGATGATAATTATGGTTATCATAAAAATAAATTGCATCATATTGACCTATATTTATACTGGATATTTCCGCATTCTCTGTATTAGTATCTATATTGAATTTTGCTTTGGTATACTGAGCGTAATTAATAACAATGTCTTTGTTAACATAGGTCTTGAAAAAATTATAGATTGTTCGTTCTTCATATACTACCTCATATCCATCTAAATCCCAAGTTATATCGTATAGATTTTCAATAGTCAGTGGTGATACACCTGTTTCATCAGAAGATTGTATTGTTGAGAATTTTTCATATATATTCACAAAAAAGTCTGCTACAGCATTTCTGAACGCTTCTACGCTAAAAATCGTTACAGATGAAGCAACAAGTATAATTACAGCAATACAAGCAATGCGTTTACCAACAGTATTTATTATTCTATAGTAAGGCTTGTTCCTTCTCTTTATTAGTTTCTGCATATTACTTTCAAATTTATGAGAAAAGACATACTCGTTTTCATCAGCATGTGGCAACATGTCAGAAAACTCAGGAATTAATGCATCATATAAAGCTTTTTTAAAAATGTCATTTGCCATAATATTCACCGCTTTCTATCTCTTCTTTCAGTAGCTTTTTTGCTCGTTCAATCCTCTTACGAACACCATCAACAGAAATGCCTGATATTTTTGAAATGTGTTTTACGGAAAAATCCTCAACATAACGCAAAAGAAGAACCTCCTTATAAATCAAAGGTAGCTTTGAAATGATTTTTACTAAGTACTCATAATTAATTTTATCAAAATAGTCAACATCAACAGCAATCTGTTCTTCATCAAATTCTGTGCATCTTTCAGCACTTCTTTTGTTTTTATTATAAAGATTAATTGATGTGTTCCTTATAAGAATAACAATATAGGCGTCCATTTCATGACAAGAAAAAGCTTTGAACTTTTCAAAAATGTTCGCAATTGTTAAAAACGCTTGATGAACCACATCTTCAGCATCTTCCTTATTATGCAATATGCTATACGCACATTTGTACATTCTTGCCTTATATTTTTTATAAAGTTCTTCAAATAGGCTCTTATCCGCATCGGTTTCAAGAATCATTAAGTATAGATTAATCATTTCAATCTCCTTTCAAAGAAACATGCTGAATCTAATTTATCACAAATCGCAATATTCATAATCAGTCAGCACCTTTCAACACCATTATACCATTTCAAAATATATTTTGCAATACTCAATAATCCCTGTCGAGATATTTAATCTGCAATCTAACTCTATGAAAAGCATCAATCCATACGCTGAAATTGCTTCGAGGAAATAGTTCCCAAAAGTGTTCTATAGCCTTTTCCTTTGCTTTTTTGACACCGTTTTCTGTCATCATTTCAAGAGTGGCGATGTCCTTAATTGTCATTTCTTCATAGCCGAAAGCACCATAGCAATGTCCAAGCAGACTTTTATCCTTATCGGAAAGCGAATCGAATATCTCTTTAAAATACTTGATGCAGTACCGCCTGTGAACGAATTTATGAGGATTACAAGCTGTCTTATCTACCATAATTTCAAGGTCGTAAGGATCGTCTTCCTCTGTTTCCGTAAGGTCGTTGATGTAACAGGATTTCAAATCATATCCGAGGTGTTTACCCAGTTCTACAGATGTGATGTTCAGCTTCTTGCATATTTCATCGTCAGAGTATCCGTCAAAGTGCATCAGCTTTGCATCCAGAATTGTGTTCATCTCCTGTTTTGATAGCGACAGATTTCCAATGTTTTTCTCAATGCATCTGCGCATCGCTCCGTGAATAAAGGGCTGTGCATAAACATGGAACGGGCTTTTATTTGGATCGTATGTGTTTTTCTTTATCAGCTTCAATACAGCAAGTCTGCCTTCCTGTTCAAGGTCGGAAATTGTATCATTATTGTTTAGCTTGTATCTGCGGCAAAGCTTTTTAGCCTGTGTATGTATAACTACCTCACAGCTATTAAGTAATTCTTCTCTTGTCATTTTACCCCTTTCGGACGTCCCTTTTTCGGCGGTGTTATTCCGCATT
>JAFQHO010000085.1 GCA_017397925.1 Ruminococcus sp. | reverse complement strand
TCCCTGAAACAACAGTAGACAAATCTAATGGCATAAATGCCGTATGTCATCGTTGGACATCCTCACCATACGGCAGTATGCTTTCGTCGTCCGCCTTGACATACATCATTTCTGCTCATCATCTTTGTCTACTAACATTTTGGGGATTGGTATGAAAATCCAATTGCTAAATCTACTGTAATTTATAATATTTTCTAATTTAATAACAATTAATATATTGACTTTATTTCAGATATATTGTATAATTAAAGTGATATATTATGGTAAGCTGACGCCATTAAGTTCGGCACTGCAAATGAACGCCCCGAAAAGGCAGGTGAATAATCTGTCGGCAGTTCAACCGCGGAATACAGGAGTTGCTATGAGTATATTCAATCTTTCTAAAGAGCCTCCGGAGCTAAGTCACGACTGGAATGTATTTCAGCAGTTTATGGGAAATATCGGCGCATTTACATATATTGCCAAAAGCAAAACAGCTTATCTGGATGATGTTGCCTGCCGTATGCTCTCCTGCTCAGGAAATAAGCTCAACGAGTTCGAATTCTTTAACCTTCTTGAAAAAATATCGAAAAAACCTGTAGAAGGTCAGAAACACATTTACCATTTCACCAATAACAACACAACTAAATTCATTAAAATGAATATATATGAGTCAAGCGATGAATGGCTTGGCTTTGTACAGGATTATACCCGTCAGATTTCAAGTACCCGCGAAAACGATTTCGTGGAATATGACCCTGTAACAAAACTGCCCTCTTACCCATATTTCTCACAGCAGATTAAGAAAATTCTCCCTGATGTGCAGAATTGCTGTCTTGCAACTCTGTATATCAACGGAATTGAAAAGCTTTGCTCATTCCTTACAGTAGACACTACAAACAGCTGTATTGCCTCTGTTGCGGAAATTCTCAACAGCTTTGCCAGCGAAAATGTGCTTATCGGTACAAAATCAGGCTATGAAATGCTTGCTTTCTTCAAAGACTGCGACAGAATGTTCATATACAACATCCTCAACAGTATGGATGAAGCCGTCCAGAACTGTATACTCACTGACGATTTCGGTGAAATCATTGATATTTCGGACAAAAGTAAGCTGAGCCTTTATATAGGTTGTTCCTCATACCCAAATGAGGCAACTGATTTCAATATGTTGGTGAATTACTCCGAATTCGCCCTCTATGAGGCTCGTACAGACCGCAGACACGTTATCAACTGGTTTTCCGAAAACAACTACAGCCGAGAAAAGGACGCCTATAAAAATGCGCAGCTTTTCAACAGAATGATAACCGAAAATCTCCTGACATACCACGTACAGCCCATTGTTGAAACAACTACCGGAAATATCGTGGCTTATGAGGCTCTTATGCGCAGTACGGGAGATATAAAAATGGAGCCTAAGCAGATACTCTCCATTGCATCAAGTCAAAATGCGCTATATGCCATTGAAAAGCTTACTTTCTACAATACTCTCAAGCTTCTCAGCGAAAATCAGAGCGTATTTGAAAATAAAAAGCTGTTTATCAACTCAATGTGCGAATACAGCCTCAATGATGAAGATTTTAACGAACTTTACCTTACATACGGTGAACTTCTTGAAAAGTGCGTTATTGAAATCGTGGAGGACAGCACTGTAACCCCTGAGTCTATTGAACAAATCAAAAAACGTCTTGCATTCGCTCATGCGCAGCTTGCTATTGATGATTACGGCACTGGCTATTCCAACAGTACAAATCTGCTGAAATATCGCCCCGATTATGTTAAAATAGACCGCTCTCTTATTTCTGATATCCACAACGATATGAAGAAGCAGCAGCTTGTTACACAGATAATCGACTTCTGCCGCGATAATCAGCTGCAGACCCTTGCTGAGGGCGTTGAAACAGTTCAGGAAATGAAAACGGTTATCCGCCTTGGTGTTGACCTTATTCAGGGCTATTACACATCAAAGCCTAAGCCTGTATTCCTTGACAGCATTGCAAAGGATATAAAGGACGAAATTATAAAGACAAATCTTGAAACCCGTCCAAACGGCTCCAAAAAGGTTTATGCGGCACAGAATGATGCAGAAATTGACCTGCTGAAGCTTGCACTTGAAAAATATACCGATATTCATGTATATCAGAGTAAGCTGACAATTGTAGGCGACCCCGATAAGACGGTTAAAATGAATATCACAATTATGGATAACCACAGCTGTGAGCTTACACTGAAAAATGTAAATATAGTCAGCGGAAACAGCAGACCTACTATTTCTGTAGGTGAATATGCACGCCTTGTACTTAATGTATCAAAGACAAACAAGCTTGCCTATGCAGGTATTTACGTGCCTATGGGCTCTCAGTTTGAGCTTAAAGGCAAGGGCTCCCTTATTCTTGACTGCTATGCAACCTATGGTATCGGAATCGGTAACGATTATGACCACAGCTACGGTGATATCACCATTGATATGGGCGGAAATCTTGAAATTATCTGCAACGGCACTGAAACTGTTGCCATTGGCGGCGGATTTAATGACGATGACTCAGATATCAAGCTTATTTCCGGTAAAATCAAAGTTGATATGCATACCCATAATGGAATTGGTGTAGGAAGCTTCAATGGTGACGCTAACATTGAAATTTCTGAAAACTGTCAGCTTGATCTTGCACTTGCAGGCAAGCGTATTGCAGGAATCGGAAGTCTGCGCGGAATCTCTACAATAGGCACTTCCGCTGATATTACTCTCTCCTGCAGCAGCGCTGAGGCTGTCGGTATCGGCGTTATAGAGGACGGTGAGGGCAGTATCCTCATCCGCAAGGGTAAAATATCTGCTAAGATGAACGCCGCAAAACAAGCTTGTATCGGCGCTATAGGCGGCAGTGTTAATACTAAAATTATGAACGCTGAAATCTTCATCGACTCTGAGGGTGACTATGCTGTAGGCATCGGTGACGCTGAGGGCAGCGGCAATGTATTTATTATGGATTCTTCAATAAATCTGAAAATGGCTTGCGGAAATCCAAGTGATATCTGCTCTGCAAATGGCGATGTTCAGATACAGAATTCAACTATAAATTCACTTGTAAATAATAAGCGTATTGAGCATAATAGCAATTGATACGCAATTCACGAAAAGAAAGGTATTATGAAATATGAAACTTGGTATGGTTGGTCTGCCTAACGTAGGCAAAAGTACACTTTTTAACGCTCTTACAAATGCCGGTGCAGAATCTGCAAACTATCCTTTCTGCACTATTGAGAAAAATATCGGTATCGTTTCTGTTCCCGATGAAAGACTTGATAAGCTGGCAGAAATGTATGAGCCTGATAAATTTACTCCTGCAACTCTTGAATTTGTGGATATTGCAGGTCTTGTAAAGGGTGCTTCAAAGGGCGAAGGTCTTGGTAACAAATTCCTTGCCGATATCCGCGAGGTAGACGCTATTGTTCACGTTGTACGCTGCTTTGAGGATGACAACATCGTTCACGTTGACGGTAATATAAATCCTCTCCGCGACATTGAAACTATCAATTTAGAGCTTATATTCTCAGATATCGAAATGGTTGACCGCCGTATCGACCGTGCTAAAAAGGCTGCTAAGGGAGATAAGAAGTATCTTGCTGAAATCGATTTCCTTGAAAGACTTAAAGAGCATCTTGAAAGTGGAAAATCCGCAAGAGGCTTTGATTTCACCGATGATGAGCGTGAGCTTATCAAGTCTACTCCCCTGCTCTCTGCAAAGCCTGTAATTTATGCGGCTAACCTCTGTGAGGCTGATTTTGCAGGAAATATCGAGAATAACGAGAACTACTGCAAGGTACGCAAGCTTGCTGAGGAAGAAAACTCTGCTGTTCTTCCTATCTGTGCTCAGACAGAGGCTGAAATTGCTGAAATGGATGAGGAAGACAAGGCTATGTTCCTTGCTGAGCTTGGTCTTGAAGTATCGGGACTTAATCGTATCATCAAAGAGGGTTACGCTTTACTCGGACTTATTTCCTACCTTACCGCAGGTAAACCTGAGGTACGTGCGTGGACTATCAAAAAGGGTACAAAGGCTCCGCAGGCAGCAGGAAAAATCCATACCGACTTTGAAAAGGGCTTTATCCGTGCAGAGGTTATCGCTTTCGACGACCTTATGGAATGCGGTACAATGGCTGCTGCAAAGGAAAAAGGTCTTGTACGCCTTGAAGGTAAGGAATATGTTATGAATGATGGAGATATTGTACTTTTCAGATTCAACGTATAATAAATATTTCCCCGAAAAATACTTCGGGGAAAATTTTTTTACAAAAATTTAACGTTCAACCTATTGCATTTTTTGTCGATTTGTGATACAATTTACTTGTAGGGATTTTATTAAACGCATACGCATAAAATGTCGTGTGCAAAAACACTCAAAGGGGGTATACTATGGATATAATCCTATGGGCAGCTTTAATTGTGGTATTCGTCATTGTGGAATTCTGCACGTTGCAGCTTGTGTCAATCTGGTTTGCTGTTGCATCTCTGATTACACTGATATGCACACTCTGCTTTGACAAACTTTCTTTGCTCGGTCAGGCAGCTATTTTTGTTCTGACCTCCGCAGTTCTTGTTATTATCACATTGCCGCTTATCCGAAAAAGGCTCAACAAAGAGCATATCGCCACCAATTCAGAGTTGGAAATAGGCAAAAAAGCCCTTGTTATTGAGGAAATCAACTCCGACAAGGGTATGGGACGTGTCACCCTTAACGGCGTTGACTGGAGTGCAATTACTGCTGACGGAAGCGTTATTCCGACAGACAGCGTTGTAACAGTCAGCGAAATAAAAGGCACAAAGCTTATTGTAAAATTGTAATGTATAGGAGATTATTATTATGGACAAATTAGGACCGATTATTATTCTTGCAGTTATTGCATTCGTAGTTATCATCATTATCAGAAGCTTTAGAATTGTTCCCCAGGCTCACGTTTTTGTAATTGAGCGACTTGGTTCATTCAAGGCTGAATGGCAGACTGGACTTCATATCCTTATCCCTTTCTTTGACAGAATTGCAGGCAAAGTTTCCCTCAAGGAAAAGGTTGTTGACTTCAAGCCACAGCCTGTTATCACTAAGGATAACGTAACTATGCAGATTGATACCGTTGTATTCTATCAGGTTGTTGACGCAAAGCAGTACATCTACGGTGTTGAGCGTCCTCTTGCAGCTATTGAAAACCTTTCTGCTACAACACTCCGTAACATCATCGGTGAAATGGAGCTTGATGCTACACTTACTTCCCGTGATGTTATCAACACAAAAATCACAGCTATCCTTGACCAGGCTACTGACCGCTGGGGTATCAAGGTAAACCGTGTAGAGCTGAAAAATATTCTTCCTCCACGTGAAATTCAGGACGCTATGGAAAAGCAGATGAAGGCTGAGCGTGAAAGACGTGAGAAAATCCTCCAGGCTGAGGGTGACAAGAAGTCACAGATTCTCGTTGCAGAAGGTGAAAAGGAATCTCAGATTCTCCGTGCACAGGCAAAGAAAGAATCACAGATTCTTGAAGCCGAGGCTGAAAAGCAGGCTATGATTCTCCGCGCAGACGCTGTACGTGAGCAGAAAGTCCTTGAAGCTACCGGTGAGGCTCAGGCTATTGAGCTTGTTCAGCAGGCTCTTGCAGACAGCCTTGTAAAGCTTTCAAACGCTAATCCATCTGAAAAGGTTATTCAGCTTAAGTCCCTTGAAGCCTTTGCTAAGGCAGCTGACGGTAAATCCACAAAGATTATCATTCCAAGCGAAATTCAGGGACTTGCAGGTCTTGCAGCAGGTCTTAAGGGTATCGTAGACAACGATTCACCTAAACAGTAAATTTATCCCTACAAACTCAAAAACCGAGGTGTAAAGCCTCGGTTTTGTTTTATAATGAATTACCCATTAAAACTGCTGTTGCCATAAGATAAGGTGCTATGCCCTTTGCTTCGTTTTCAACAATTCTTTCACTGAGGTAGTATTCAGCAGAGCCGTCGCGGTTATTCGCTCCGCCAAGTCCGCCCATAAGGCATATATTCCTTAGCACAGGAATTTCTCCACTGCGGTCGATGTACTTCTCAGTTACCGCATACAACGCTCTTTCACCTGCTTCTGCGGCTGATTTATCAACAGTACCCAAACGATATCCTTTCATTGCACCATAGGCATACAAGAGAGTTCCGCTTGTTTCGGGATAGTTGCCTGTAAGCTCTGCCCTTGTGGGAAGCTGTAAAAGCATTCCCTCATCAGTGATATATCCGCTGAGGGCGTTTATATGCTCTCTCAGCATATCCCCCACAGCCTTATTTTCCGTGATTTCATATAAATCCGCCAGACCTGCACACAGCCAGCCATTTGACCTGAGCCAGAATTGTGAGGAAAGTCCGGTTTCTTTATCCGCCCACAGCATATCCTTTGTTTCGTTGTAGCCGTGATAGTAAAGTCCTGTTTCTCTGTCACACATTAAATCACGGATATTAAACGATTGTGATAAAACATCGTTTATTATACTGCTGTCATTCTTAATTTTTCCGTACATCGCCATAAAGGGTAATACCATATATGCTCCGTCAAGCCACATCTGATTTGGATATATGGCTTTATGCCAGAAGCTGCCGCATTTAAGGCGGGGGTGATTTTTCAGCTGCTCATTGTACAGCCACTCATATGCAAGGCGGTATCTCTCCTCCCCCGTCAACTCATAGAGCTTTATGAGATTTACTCCACCGCATATATTATCAAGATTGTAGTCTTTGACGTTCATTGTGGGGATTTTTCCGCATTCGTCAACATAGCTGTCAGTAAATTTTACAGCGTAGTCAATATACTCCTCTTTGCCGAACATCAAAAGGGAGCGTATGATACAACTGTCCATATAATTCCATCTGGACTGCTTGCGGAATATATAATTTTCCCTGTTCCACTTAGGGCGCATTGGCTTTGATGTCAGCACAAGCTTTTCTATATATTCACGGGCAGTCAGCTCAATCAGGGTTTTGTCCGTCATCCCGACAAACCTCCTGCGGTAATGCCGCTTAAAAATTTTTTCTGTGCAAGTCCGAATACCGCAATTGACGGTATAAGTCCGATTACCGACATTGCTAAAATCTTGCACTGCTCATAGCCATTTCCTGTACTGTCGGCAGATAACCGCAGTATCAGCGAAAGGGGATATTTTTCCACAGAGCTTATCATAATCAATGGTGTAAGAAAATCATTCATCGTCCATAAAAAGCTAAACACACACACCGATACAATTACAGGTCTTAAACAGGGTACAAGAATATGAACAAGTATCTGCATTGAGTTACAGCCATCTATTCTTGCCGCTTCGTCGAATTCCTTAGGCACTCCCTTGAAAAATTGTATCATCATAAATACAAAGCTGCCCTCTGCCGCAAATAAGGCAGGTATGGTCAGAGGAATATACGTATCAAGTACGCCAAGCCTGCTCCACATGAGATACATCGGCATTATTGTCACAATGGCAGGCATAAACATAGTACCCATAAAAAGGGCGTAAAACAGCCTTTTCAGCGGAAAGTCGAACCGAGCAAAGCCGTATGCTGTCAATACTGTTGATATAACTGCAAAAAAAGTTTTCGGTATTATTATTGCAAAGGTGTTGAAAAAGTAATGTCCCATTGTGTAGTCCGTAACCGTCTGCCAGGCTCTCTTATACACGGAGAAATCAAGGCTTTTCGGGATAAACCACACCGTTGAGAATATTTCATCGTTTGATTTGAAGCTTGCTCCCACAAGCCACAGGAGTGGATAAATCATAACAAGTCCGCACAGAGTGAGGAGGATATATACAGCCGTTTTTTTCATAGGTCTGCCCTCCCTCTGCCTGTCAGCTTCGTCATAATTCCCACAATAAGAGCAATAAGCACGAACATAACCCAGGAAACAGCGTTTGCGTAGCCCATATCGTGATAGCTGAACATTTCGTCGTATATGAGCATACCGAGAGTGTATGTGCTTTTCAGCGGCCCGCCTCCTGTTATCATATAAGGTGCGTTAAACTCCTGCATTGCGGCGATAACCTGCAATACAAGATTGAGGAATATGACGTTTTTCAACAATGGCAGGGTAATTGCGAAAAATCCCCGTATCTTACCGCAGCCATCAACCTTTGCCGCTTCGTAGTATTCCCTTGGTATATCCCTCAGTGCGTTGAGGAATATTATCATAGTTGAGCCGAATTCCCATAATCTCAGCAGAATTATTATTCCCATAGCCGCCGATGTGTCACCGTACCAGCTTACAGGGGCAAGTCCCACCATATCAAGAAGCTGATTTGCCAGTCCGTCCGATGTGAACAGAAACTGCCACATAATCACCACGGCAAGATTTGAACCGAGAATTGACGGTATATAAAACACCGTGCGGTATACTCCCATTCCCTTTATCTGCATATTAAGCACAAGGGCGATAATAAGAGAGAAAATCAGCTTCAGAGGTACAAGTATCGCCGTGTATTTCAGCGTTACCCCTGCGGCATTGAGAAAGCCGCTGTCTGTGAACATACGCCTGTAATTGTCAAATCCGATGAAATCAGCTGTGCGTATGCCGTTATAGTCCGTCAAACCAAGGAGAAAGGAGGATATAAAGGGATATGCTGTAAACAGCATAAAGCCTGCTATAAAGGGCATTATAAGCAGTAATCCCGTATAGTTTTTCACTCCGATTGGATTGCGGTACTTTTTCTTCATTTTTTAATTCTCTCCAGATATTCGTTGATTGATACATACATTTCACGGGCGGCTTCTTCCGTACTTACCGCGTTGAAGGAAACCTGCTCAATGGCGTTGTTGTAAAACGTTTTCATCTGTGCAAGCTCCATATACGGGCTTATTGTCACGGTATCAAGTTCTTCAAGAAGCTCGTCATTCTCCTTTGCCAGCCCTGTAAGAAGTCCGTTTTCTTCAAGGCTTTTTTCTGCAGAATGTGATGCAGGGATGCCTCTTGAAGTCCCAAGCACCTTTGCCGCTTCCCCGTCGTTGAGTATGAAATCAAGAAATTCTGCCGCTTCATCGGGATATTGTGTATTTGCCGATATTGTGTAAAGCAGAGAGGGTTTAATCATCCAGCCGCTGTTGTTGCCATTTTCATCGGAGAGCATAGGGCCAGCCTCTAATACTCCCTCAGAAAGGGACATTTCGTATTTCCCCACGGAGCTGCCCCATTCCAGAACTCCGCCGATGCGTCCGCTGATGAATTCGGGAGACTGATAAAGTGCTGCGGTGCCGTCCTCATCAGTGCGTATGTCTACAGTGCGGATTACCTGCTTATCCTCTAAGGTCTTGTAAAAATCCAGAGCCGTTTTTATATCAGCCTCTGTAAATCCAAGCTGACCGTCAAGAGTGATGAACTGCCTGCCTGTCTGCTGCTGTACATAGACAAGGGCGAGATACCAGGCTGTTCCTCCCGATTGAGCGTCAAGGTCAAGAGGATAAAGCCCCTCAGCACTGAATTTCTCCCCAAGAGCTGTAAGCTCCGTCCACGTTTCGGGATATTCCGCGCCAAGACGCTTATATGTATCTGAATTGTAAAACAGTCCTCTGCCGCTGACGGAAACAGTAATACCGTTGAGGATGCCGTCAACCTTTCCGAACTGCAGAACTTCATTGTCAAATTGAGTAAGGTCTATTCTGTCGGAAAGCTGACTGAGGTCATAGAAACCCTTTCCGTCGGGGGAAAATGATATGAGCCAGTCATAGTTTATCTGCATAATATCAGGCTCTGTGCCACCGCTGAGCTGTGCCGTTACTTTTTCCGTCCAGCCGTCCCAGCCACCGTATTCGGGGACTATGGTGATATCGGGATGCTGCTCATTCCACAGCTCTATAGCTTCAAGAGTTGCTTCATGGCGGTCATCGCCCCCCCACCAGGAGAAACGGAGTGTACACTTATCAAGCTTACCGTCGGGAGCCGTTACCTGTGATTTCCTGCCGTTGCAGGACGATAGAGAGCTAAGACAGCCCAATGCCGCTGTTATTAAAATTAATTTTTTCATACTCTCAATCCTTAAATATAATGATACTTTAATTATAACCGATTATTTCAGTAAAATCAAGTATATTGTATGAATAAATAGATTTATTGCCAAACAGGGTTATTTTTTACAGGAGTTGATATTATTGTCTGTGATTTAATCAACTAAAGCGAAATTCAAGAATTTAAGATTTCACAGACACAGATTCTTGAATTTTACGCGCATTATAGACAAAACCACTCTATCATACTTATTAAAATCGCACAACAGTTTATTCCACTATCTTGACTTTTGCAAAGAAAAGTATTATAATGAACATATATCTGTACGAAAGGATTAATTCATATGAAATACGGACTTGTTATGGAAGGCGGTGCAATGCGCGGTCTTTTTACTGCTGGTGTAACTGATGTACTTATGGAAAACGGAATTGAATTTGAGGGTGCTGTAGGAGTTTCCGCAGGTGCCTGCTTTGGCTGCAACTATAAATCAAGGCAGAATGGCAGAGCTATCCGCTATAATCTCCGTTTCTGCAAAGATAAGCGATATTGCAGCCTTTACTCCCTTATTACTACAGGTGATATGTTCGGTGCTAAGTTCTGCTACCACACAATGCCCGATGAGCTTGATATCTTCGATTATGACGAATATAACAGCAATCCTATGACATTTTTTGTAGTCTGCACTGATGTAGAAACAGGCAGACCCGTGTATAAAAAGATCAATACAGCCGATTATAACGGTCTGGAGTGGATACGTGCATCGGCTTCAATGCCTCTTGCTTCCCGTATAGTTGAGGTTGACGGAAGAAAGCTCCTTGACGGTGGTATTTCCGATTCCATTCCTCTCAGCTTTATGGAAAGACACGGATACGAGCGTAATATCGTCATTCTCACACAACCCAGAGATTATATCAAGAAGCCCAATAAGAGTATTTCTCTTATTAAATCAGTTTACAAAAAATATCCTAAGCTGATAAAAGCTTATTCAGAGCGCCCCGATATGTACAATAAACAACTTGAACATATCCGTAATTCCGAATCCGAGGGCAAGGCTTTTGTTATAGCTCCCCCAAAAAAGCTGGATATACACCACGTTGAGCATAATCCCGATAAACTCCTTGAAGTATACCGTACAGGCAGAAAAGCAGCAATGGAAAATCTCGACCGTATTCTTGAATTTATGGGAGAATAGTTTATTTTAAGGGCGGTTATATATCGCCCTTTTTTGTACATTATTATGCACAACATCTCCTGTTTACATTTATCAAATATGCACGAAGAATCCAAAAATCCAAGAATCTTTGCCTGTGAAATCTTGGATTCTTGGATTCTCGCTTTATTACACTGAATTATTTTTGAAACCTCTTTACAAACCATTAAAAATCTGCTATAATATAAAATAGATAAATATGCTAAAACGGAGGAATAACCATTGGCTAACGATAAAATCAGAAATTTCTGTATAGTGGCTCATATTGACCACGGCAAATCCACACTGGCTGACCGTATTCTTGAAAAGACGGAAACCGTTGCTATCCGTGATATGGAGGAGCAGCTCCTTGATAATATGGATATCGAGCGTGAGCGTGGAATTACCATTAAAGCCCGTGCAGTACGTATGAAATATAAGGCACAGAACGGTGAGGACTACATTTTCAACCTCATCGACACCCCCGGACACGTTGACTTCAACTATGAAGTTTCACGTTCTCTTGCAGCCTGTGAGGGCGCTATCCTTGTTGTTGACGCTTCACAGGGTATAGAAGCACAGACCCTTGCCAATACTTACCTTGCAATAGAACACGACCTTGAAGTTGTGCCAATAGTAAACAAAATCGACCTTCCCTCCGCTGACCCCGAAAGAGTCTGCAACGAGGTGGAAAACGTTATCGGCATCCCTGCTATGGACGCACCGAGAATTTCCGCTAAAATGGGTACAAATATTGAGGAAGTACTGGAGCGTATCGTTACAGATATTCCTGCACCTGTAGGAGATACAGAAAAGCCACTGAAAGCACTTATTTTCGACAGCTACTACGACTCCTACAAGGGCGTTATCATCTACGTCCGCATCAAAGAAGGACGCGTAAAAGTGGGCGATAACATCCGCCTTATGGCTACAGGAGCAGTTTTCACCGTTGTCGAGGCAGGCTATATGGACGCTACAAACCTTGTGAATAACGGCTATCTTGAAGCAGGCGAAGTTGGCTATATTTCGGCTTCTATAAAAAGTATCGGCGATACACAGGTAGGCGATACCGTTACAAATAACGACAATCCTTGCGATGAAGCGCTCCCGGGCTACAGAAAGGTAAATCCGATGGTATTCTCAGGTATTTACCCTGCTGACGGCGCAAAATACGGCGATTTGCGTGAGGCTCTGGAAAAGCTCCAGCTCAACGACGCTTCACTTTCATTTGAGCCTGAAACATCAATTGCCCTTGGATTCGGCTTCCGCTGTGGCTTCCTGGGACTTCTCCATATGGAAATCATACAGGAGCGTTTAGAGCGTGAATATAACCTTGACCTTATCACTACAGCCCCTTCTGTTATCTACAAGGTAACAATGACAAGCGGCGAGGTGGTATACATCGACAACCCCACAAACTACCCCGACCCTGCACTCATCCAGACGGCTGAGGAGCCTATGGTCAAGGCAAATATCCTCTCCCCCTCTGATTATGTGGGAAATATTATGGAGCTTTGCCAGGACAGACGAGGCGTATTCAAGGATATGAAATATCTTGATGATACCCGTGTTGAGCTTCACTACGAGCTGCCCCTCAACGAGATAGTTTACGACTTCTTCGACGTGCTTAAATCCCGTACAAAGGGCTATGCAAGCTTTGACTATGAAATGCTTGGCTATGTTCCTTCTAAGCTTGTAAAACTTGATATCCTCCTCAACGGCGATATTGTGGACGCTCTTTCGTTCATTATCCATACAGACAAGGCATACGGCAGAGCGCGTAAAATCGCTGAGAAGCTCAAGGAGAACATCCCAAGACAGCTCTTTGAAGTACCTATACAGGCAGCAATCGGCGGCAAAATCATCGCCCGTGAAACAGTCAAGGCAATGCGTAAGGACGTACTTGCCAAGTGCTACGGCGGTGATATCACACGTAAGAAGAAGCTGCTGGAGAAGCAGAAAGAGGGTAAGAAGCGTATGCGTCAGCTCGGAACAGTAGAAGTGCCGCAGGAGGCATTTATGAGCGTTCTGAAGCTGGATACCTGAGGAAAAAGCTATGTTATTTTACTATATTTTATTTTCCCTGTCGGCAGTATGGCTTATACTTTGCATAATATCGGTTATAACGGAGAATAATCCGTCAGAAAGGGCTAAAATACGCAATTTCTTCCGCAGAATAAGAATATCCCTGAGAGAAGTCACACTTTTCTGGACGGTAGTTATCGTTGGACTTGCGGTATATATCGCAGCAAAATCCAATGAAACAAACTGGCTGTGGCTTGGGATTTCCCTTGGAATATTCCTCACAGGACTGATAATTCTGGAGCATTTCCGCATATTCGGTATAGCAAAGGCGAAAAAGCGTAAAAAGCTTGTTCCGCTGACTAAAATAAAGAAATAATCAACGGGCGGATAATATCCGCCCCTACTTACAGAAAGGAAAAAATATGAACAGTATATACAATTGTCCTCATTGCGGCAAAAAGAGCTTCACACCGTGGAAAAAAGCCTTTGCAGGCCAGCTCAACTCCCCAGGAAAGGTATGTGTGGAGTGCGGACAGAAGTGCGTAAACGGCAAGGGAGCAACCATTTTCAACGCCATATACTGCATTCTCAGCTTTGCACTTATCGTTGTGATTTACCTCTTTTCGCCCCGTTTAATCGGCACAGAGTACCACTGGGTATACTTCTATGAAATGCCCATATCCGCCGGAATAATCCTGCTGACCTTTATTGTGCCGAAAATTGTCAACGCATTTTGTTTCAAGCTTTCACCTACAATCAGAATTGACGCTGTAAAATGAGCTTAGGACTATATATCCACATTCCATTCTGTGGCAAAAAATGCCGATACTGCGATTTTTATTCTCTCCCCTACAGAAAAGAGCAGGTTTCAGCCTACGTTGAGGCTGTACTGCGGAATATCCGCCATTATTCGGATAAATCAACGGTTACGGATACGATATATTTCGGCGGAGGCACTCCCTCTCTGCTGTCAGCAGAGCAGATTTCCGCAATTTTAAGGGAAATAAAGGACAATTTCAATGTGGAAAATTCTGCTGAAATAACTCTTGAAGCCAACCCCAATACACTTACTGCCGAAAAGCTTGAAAAGCTCCGTATATCGGGAATAAACAGGCTTTCTATGGGTATTCAGTCAATGAATGACGAGGAATTGAAAATTCTCGGCAGAGCTCATACCGCTGAACGTGCGGTAAAAGCCGTATATGACGCAAAATCAGTAGGTTTTAACAATATCTCCTGCGATTTAATGGCTGCCCTGCCCAATCAGACAGAGGAAATGCTCATTCGCTCAATTGACGCTATGTCTGAACTGCCAATTCAGCATATTTCCGCCTATATCCTCAAAATTGAGGAGGGAACGCCATTTGACAGTATGGAAATCCGTGAGAAAATCCCCGACGAGGACACATCTGCGGAATTGTACACGGCTATGGTGAAACGGCTTCGTGAAAAGGGATTTTTTCAATATGAGGTGTCAAATTTCGCCAAAAAGGGCTTTGAAAGCCGCCATAACAGCCGCTACTGGAAATGCCTTGACTATATCGGCATAGGTCCGTCGGCACATTCCTGCTACAAGGGTGCAAGATTTGCAGTTTCAGGCGATTTACAGAGATTTATCAACTCCCCTATACAGATAACGGAAATAACTGACAGTTCCCCCTGCGGCTTTGAGGAATACGCAATGCTTAGGCTGAGATTGGCTGAGGGGTATGATTTAAACGACTTTCCGCAGCATAAAAACGATTTAATAAAAAAAATCCCGCCCCTTTTAAAGGCAGGATATATCACATACAACGGCGAAAAAATCGCCCTGACGGAAAGCGGATTTCTTATGTCAAATTCCGTTATAGAATATCTTATTTTTTAGGACAAAAGCTCTTTACGCATCTCCGTAAGGAGCTTTTTTTCACGCCTTGACACCTGAACCTGCGTCATTCCGAGAATTTTCGCCGCCGCTGATTGCGTCATATTCTTAAAATAACGCAATTCCAGCAATATACGGTCATTTTCGGGGAGGGCTTTCATAATCTGCCGCAGAGCGAGCAAATCTAAAATCTGCTCATCGTGAGCCTCAACGGGAATATCCGTCTGACCGCCCTCATCATCCCCCGAAGTAAGGGATACGAGGGGCTGAGAGGCGCATAAAGCCTCCGCAATATCAGCCTCGGGAACACCCATTATCTCTGATAATTCGCTGATTGCAGGCTCTCTGCCCTCACTGAGCATAAAATCCTGACAAATCCGCTGCAGCTTCATAGAAAGCTCTTTCAGACTGCGGCTGACTTTTACCGTGCCGCCGTCACGGAAAAGTCGCTTGATTTCCCCGAGAATGACAGGCACCGCATAGGTGGAGAACTTCACTCCCCTGTCACTGTCGAAAGCCTTTACGGCTTTGAGAAGTCCCAGACAGCCCGCTGAATACAGGTCATCATACTCGATACCCCGTCCGCGGAAGCGATTGGCACAGAGATGAACAAGTCCGAGATTTTCCTCAGCTTTAACAGTTCCCATTGCATCCCAGCCTTTTTCTCATAGTCACGGTTGTGCCCTTGCCTGTTTTGCTGCTTACTCTCAGCTTGTCCGTAAAGCTTTCCATAACCGAAAATCCCAGTCCTGAGCGTTCTTCCTCGGGAGCTGTGGTAAAAAGCGGCTCCATAGCCTGTTTTACGTCAGATATACCACATCCCCTGTCCTTGATTCTTATGTATATCTCCCTTTCGGACAACAGACGCACAATTATTTCGATATTGCCCTTAGTTCCGCGATATCCGTGAACAATGGCGTTTGTAACAGCCTCAGAAACGGCTGTACGGATATCCGAAAGCTCCTCAACAGTAGGGTCAGCCTGTATCAGAAAGGACGATACAGCAGCTCTTGCAGCCCCCTCATTCACTGAATTTGAGGGAAGAATTATTTTCATTTCATTTAAAATTTTCATAGTAACACCTCACACAATTTTTACAATCCTTTCAATTCCCGACAGTTTCAGAACACGGCGTATATACGGCTGAGTTCCACGGATTTCAAGCTGACCGCCCCACTCCTTCATAAGCTTGTACCTGCCGATTATAAGCCCAATTCCCGAGCTGTCCATAAAGGTAATGCCCGAAAAATCCATAGCAAGCCGTTCCGGCTGCATAGTGATTACAAAACGGTCAATTTCGGAACGGAGAGTCCGTGCTGAGTGGTGGTCAATCTCCCCGCACAGAACAGCAATAGCCGTACCATTTTCAGAGGTTATGTTGATTTTCATTTGTTTGTCTCCTTTTTTTCTTTTGACATTATTATATCACGGACAATGTAAAAATCCTGTCGTAATGAATTATTGTTTTTTCTTGATATATGTTGAAAAAAAGCTTAAAATATGTTATAATACTGATATAATCATAAAAAGGAGATTTTTACTATGGCGAAACAATTCTGGAAAGGCAGCGCACTGCTTGCCCCTGTCCCTGCCGCCCTTGTAACCTGCGGTACCACCGAAAAGCCCAATGTACTGACAATAGGCTGGACAGGGATAGTATGCACAAGGCCGCCTATGACATATATATCCGTCCGTCCCGAGAGATATTCCCACGATATAATAAAGAATTCAGGGGAATTTGTAATAAATCTGACCACTTCCGCTATGGTGAAAGAAGTTGACTTCTGCGGCGTAAAAAGCGGTAAGGATACGGACAAATTCGCAGTATGCGGCTTTACACCGTCCCCTGCGCAAAAGGTATCCGCCCCAATTATTGAGGAATGCCCCGTAAGCCTTGAATGCAAGGTTACAGAGAACAAGCTGCTGGGCAGCCATACAATGTTTTTGGCGGAAATAGTTGGAATTGACGTTGATGAGAAGTATATTGACAGCAAGGGCAAACTGAATTTGCAGCAATGCGGTCTTGCAGCCTATGCCCACGGAGAATATTTTTCCTTAGGACGCAAATTAGGTGATTTTGGCTATTCTGTGAGGAAAAAAAAGAAAAGAAAACCGCCCGTTAAAAAATAAATTTTAGAAGTTACATTGATTAAAATAAAAAAATATATAATTTTCGTGTCCGTTTTTTCCATCTCGTTTGAATGTATATATAGAGGGGTAAAACAGGAGCGAATGCCTCTCCCGAAATTACGGAACGAAACTTATTGCAACACAGCTGGTTATGTTGCAATATCCTCAATGAACTGCTGCAATTCGCGGTCAGATTCAATAACAACTCCCTCTGTAAGCTGTTCCTTATCATAATCGGAAAGCAGTGAAAAATCATAATCTATAACGCGGTAAGGCTTTGAGCTATGCTCTCTGAACACGCCTATTCTGCCGTTATACTCCGCAATTATGCTGATAGTAACAGGCTCTGCTGCGGATATATCCGAAAGCTTTGCCGCCATACGCTGCCTGTGCATTGACTGTCCGAGAGTGCAGATTATAATAAAACCCGATACCGTAATAGCAGTCATAATAATGAGATAAATTTTCTTGTCAGTCGAACTCATAAAATAATCGCTCCTTTGCCGAATTTCCACTATTAATTTGCCCGATTTTTGCTAAAATATACAAAAATTCAAAAAAGTTTCTTTATGGTATTAACAAACGGGATTTTTTGTGGTATAATATAAGATGAATTGCTACACCAACTAACTCTTGAAGAATTATATAAAGCTTGGAAAGCAATGTAAGAATACGACAATACAACGAAAGGAGAACGGTACATAAAATGTACCGAATGACAAAATGGCTAAATATATGCGTGATGACGAGCCTTTAAGACAGCGGGCATACTCCGATGATATGCCTGTCAGACAAGCTCCGAAAATGAAAAAGAAGAAAATGAAAAAAAGGAATATATTCCTCTTTATTCTGAAAAAACTGTTTGCTTGTATAACAACAACGCTTCTCTCACTTTTTCTGATTATCATTATAACGGGTACTGTAGTTGCAACAGCACTGACAGTCTACGTTATGGACTTTATGGACGAGTCCACATCTATTACTCTTGCAGAGCTTGAAGCTGGAAGTACTACTTATTTCTACGGAAAAAAGCTCAATGAAGAAACAGGCCAATATGAAGAAACAAAATTGTTTGAACTTAAACCGCCTGATGGTATACAGCGTATCCCTGTGGATATCGAGAAGGTACCCCAGCACGTACGTAATGCCTTTGTTTACACCGAGGATGAGCGTTTCTACCTCCACGACGGTGTCGACTACAAGCGTACATTATCCGCTTTCCTCAATATGTTCATCCACTTCTACGATTCCGAACAGGGTGGTTCAACTATCACACAGCAGCTTATCAAGAACCTGACAGGTGATGACGAGAAAACTCCACAGCGTAAGATACGTGAGATTTTCGCCGCTATGCAGCTTGAAAAGAACTACTCTAAAGACGAAATACTTGAAGAATATCTGAACTATATCGGCTTTGGCGGTCCGAGAAACGGCATACAGGTTGCTTCTCTCCACTACTTTGGTAAAAGCGTTGAGGAGCTTACAATCCCAGAGGCAGCTGTTCTTGCGGCTATCCCAAAAAGCCCCGAGTTTTACGGACCTTTTGTTGAATACTACGATGACGCAGGAAACCTCACTGTTGACGGTAAAGCAAACAATAAAACACGTAAGGAATACGTTCTTTGGCAGATGTATAAAAACGGCGGCATAACCTACGACGAGTATCAGGAATATCTCGCAACAGAGCTGCTTTACACCGACTCAGAAGAATACAGAAAGCTTCACCCCGAACTCGACCTCCAGGAGCTTGAAAATAAGGAAAAGACATACTCCTGGGAAGAAGACGCTTTGTATTTTGAAGCAAGAGATTATCTTATGGAGCTTTACAATATTGACCAGGAACAGGCAGCTAAACGTCTGCTTACAGGCGGTTACAGAATTTATTCAACCATTGACCCGCAAATGCAGACATATGTTGAAGATAAATTCAGTGATATCAACAATATCATAAGCGAAGGTACTGTAAGAAAATGGATTGACCTCGATGAAGACGGAACTTTAGAGGAAGACGAGGCTCTCCCCCATATAGCATTTACCGCACTCCGCTATGACGGTTCTGTTATGTGTTCAGTAGGCAACTGGGGCGTCAAGGAAGAAATGGGCTCACTTATCACAAACTACGCCTGCCGTGACAAACGACAGATTGGTTCAACAGTAAAGCCTATTGCAACTTATGGCTGCGGTATTGAAAGCGACTATATCCACTGGGGAAGCGTATTCCGCAACTCTCCTCTCCAGCATATCCAGGTAGACGGCCACGCTTGGCCATTCAACTACGGACGTGCAGCAGGTGACGGTTCAGCTAACTTCGTATTCTACTATCTCCAGAAATCATTTAATACCGTTCCCGCACAGCTTGTTGATAATATGGGAGTTTCAACGGTATACAAATTCTGTACCGAAAACCTCGGTATGGATCTTGATGAAAAGGATGAGGCTCATTCACCTCTTGCTCTGGGAGCTCTCACATACGGTATAACCCTTGAAAACCTTGTAAACGCATATCTCCCCTACGGTGCACAGGGCGTTTATAACGAGGCTCATATCATTTCAAAAGTGGAAGACGCAACAGGTCAGGTTCTCATTGATAACACAAAGGGAAGAAATACAAGACAGGCAGTTTCAGCTGAAACAGCGTGGGTTATGAACAGACTTTGTAAAAACGTTGTTGATAACGGTACCGGTACGGCTGCTAAACTCTGGAACAAGACAGTTATCGGTAAGACAGGTACAACCGAAAACTGGTACGACCTTGCATTTGTCGGTATGACAAGAGATTTTGCAAGTGCCGTTACTATCGGTTACAAGCAGAATCATCCTTCACTTACTCTTTCATCAGGTATTCAATCAGCGGCTATATGGAGCAGAATTATCGGTGAATATGCAAATACAATGTTCCCTGATACAGGCGTTGACTTCGACCCCGTTGACACTGTAATTACAGCACAGATGTGTGCATCTACAGGTATGATTGCAAATTCCTACTGTCCAAAAGGCAGCACAGGTTATTGGAAATCCTCCTATGCCCCATACTGCGACGGCAGCCACGGTGGTCTTCTTGTAGGTCAGAATACAGCACCACAGCAGCAGCAACAGCAGCCCGAATACGGCACTGGCGACACAGGTACAGGCACCGGCGGTGGAACCGTTGACCCTGGTACTGGCGGCGGTGATACAGGTTGGGTAGATCCCGGAACCGGCGGCGGCACTGTTGATCCAGGTACTGGCGGCGGCGATACAGGCTGGGTAGATCCCGGAACCGGCGGCGGTGACACAGGTACAGGCGGTGGTGACGCAGGTACAGGCGGCGAAACCTGGTAAAATAAAACCGCAGAACACAAAATAAAAAAGCCTGCCCTACAGGAACGGGCAGGCTTTTATAATAATAAGGTGATAAATATGAGTGAAAAAATAAGACTTTGCTGTCCCTGTCATTTCGGACTGGAAAGCGTACTTAAATATGAAATAACAAAAATCGGCGGAACTGATTTGAAGGTAAGCGATGGAAAAATCAGCTTCACAGGCGATTTAAACATTATGGCAAGAGCAAATCTCTGTCTTTCCACAGCAGAACGCGTGCTTATAGAGCTTATAGAATTCCGTGCCGAAAGCTTTGAGGATTTATTCCAGGGAGTACGTTCCATTGAATTAGAGCGATATATTGGCGTTGACAACGCATTTCCCGTCAAGGGATATTCTCTGAATTCCACACTCCACAGCGTTCCTGACTGTCAGAAAATTGTAAAAAAAGCCGCTGTAGAGCGACTTAAATCCAAGTACGGCGTAAACTGGTTCAATGAAACAGAGCCGCCCGTACAAATACAGTTCAGTATATTAAAGGATATTGTAACAATATATCTTGACACAAGCGGAATGGGGCTTCACAAACGCGGCTACAGAAGAAACTCCAATGCCGCACCTATCAAGGAAACCCTTGCGGCCGGAATTATCGACCTTGCGCGTGTCCGTCCCGACTCCATTGTATGCGACCCATTCTGTGGAAGTGGCACACTTCTCATTGAATCAGCATTGAAGGCACTTAAAATTCCCGTAGGCATAAACAGACGATTTGCCGCCGAAAAATGGGCGTCAGTAGACAGTAAGATATGGCAGGAGGAGCGCAAACGCGCCATAGACGGCGTTGACCGTTCCGCCACATTCCACGGCATAGGCTTTGATATTGACGATGCTGCAGTAGCCCTAACCCTTGATAATGCCCACAAAGCAGGTATAAAATCACGACTTAAAATCGAACAGGCGGATATATCAAAATTCGTCCAGCCTGAGGATTCAATAGTTATCTGCAACCCTCCATATGGCGAAAGACTTCTTGAACTTCGTGAGGCTGAGGATATCTACCGTAAAATGGGACAGGTTTTAGGCAAAGGCGGAAACCGCCAGAGCTACATAATCTCCCCTCACGAGCAGTTTGAGCAGTTCTTCGGAGCTGAAGCAAGAAAGCGCCGCAAGCTGTACAACGGAATGATTAAGTGCCAGCTTTATATGTACTTCTGATGAATTATATGCTGAAAAAGCGCCTGATTGCGCTGATTTTCCCCACCCGCTGCCCCGTATGCAGCAAGGTGATATTCCCTGAGGAGGAATTCTGCGCAGAATGCCGCTGTTCACTGACGGTATACTGCGGAAACCACAGCATAAAAGGCGCAGAAAGCTTCACTGCTGCATTTGAATATAACGAAAAAATCTCCCCTGCAATAATACTGCTTAAAAGGGGAATTAAAGGAAATGCCGCTTACGCTTTTGGAAAGGCACTTGCTGCTGTCCTTAATAATCGCGATATATCGCAGAAAATTGATATATTAATCCCTGTCCCCCTTTACAAATCCGATAAAAGGAAAAGGGGTTTCAACCAGGCTGAGCTTATTGCAAAAGAAATCGGGCGGATATTGAAAATTGACGTATCAACAGATATTGTTGAAAAAATACGCAAAACAAATCCCCAAAAAACTCTGACAAAAAAAGAACGTAGAGTCAATCTCAAAGACGCATTTGAAGCGGCTATGCCCGATAAAATCAAAGGAAAACGCATACTCCTCATTGACGACGTATGCACCACAGGAAGCACATTAACGGAAATTACGGGAATTCTCCGACAAAACGGGGCAGCTGAGGTACATTGTGCTGTCTGCTGCAAAACTCCCGATATAAAGAAAGAAGTTGATATAAATGAACAATCACGCTGAAAAAGCCTGCCAGCTTTTTGCTGAAGGCAGAAACTGTTCACAAGCTGTATTCGCTGCATTTTCCGATATTACAGGCATTGACGAGGAACTTTCACTTCGTCTGTCCTCCTCATTCGGAGGCGGTATGGGACGTATGAGAGAGGTCTGCGGCGCTGTTTCGGGAATGTTTATGGTAGCCGGAGTGCTTTATGGCTACAGCTCCGCAGATAACGACAAGGAAAAAGCAGAGCATTACCGCAGAATACAGCAGCTTGCGGAAGAATTCAAAGCAGTATACGGCACAATAAACTGCGGAGAGCTGCTGAAAGACCTGAGCGTAAATAAAAGCCCCGTCCCTGAAAAGCGGACTGAGGAATACTACAAAGCACGCCCCTGTATTCGTTTTGTGGAAACAGCGGCAGAAATTCTTGATAAATATATAGCGGAAAATCCGCTGTAAAACTCAAAAGGACGCTTCAAAACAAGCGTCCTTTTACTTATCTATCAGAAAAAATGTCTTAATCTGTGATAACGAGCTTCTTCATCCTCTGTAAGCTCAATTTCGCCTAATTCCTCACGGAGAATGAACGACGGAATATTAAGGTATTCAAGCAATTCATCGTCAAAATTCACAGACACATAATAAGCTTTTCTCACATCTAACTCCCCTGAACGCACACCATAAAGAATTGCGTCAGCTGACATATCATAAATTTCATCGGTATCAAGCTCATCCAGATACCCAGCCCTATACATCTCAATATTGTACTTTGCAATGATATAATCGGGACTGCAGAAGCAAAGGATAGCGAACATAACAGTAAAAATACCCGCAAACCAGGCTGAAAATTTCATCTCGAACTTAAACTGCTTAACAATAATCAGCACAAACATCAATGCGCAGAGAAGCATAAACCACATTGTATAAAATCTTAGGCGAGTAAGTCCGTATTCTGAGATATACATCACCATTTTGCTGATTGCAACAGCAATGAGAATAATTGTGGAAAAACTCAGTGTAAGAGTGTAGAATTTAAGGGCGGCAGGCTTATTTTTGCCGCTTTTCTGGGATAAAAAGCTGATGAATGTAATTATAGCCAAGTTAATGATTGTTACACCGCAAAGCTCAAAGAATCCGCGTCTTGCGTATTCTGAGTAGCTGTAGCCTTCGGGGAGAGTTCCCGAAAAAGCTGAGAGGAAATAGCTTCCCTGAGTAAAGAAGAATATCACATAAAGCAGAAGAATTGGCGTAACAGCGGTATACAGCACCATATTTGGAATAACCTTGGCATTTCCAATATGGAACTCACACAAGCCTGCGTCAAGCACATTGAGAGTATCACGCTTGCAGTTGGTGTAAAGCATACCATAGAGATACAGACCGCAGGGAATGGACACAATAAAGCGAAGAAACAGCTCAAATCCCTTTTCAGAAAAGGTATTTGTAAAAATACTGCTCATAAATTCTTCCATACCCTTGTCAGCTGATATCAGAAGCATTGCAACAATAAATGTCACCGGAACAGTCATAAGAAGTCCAAGAAGAACATATTTTATGTTTCCAGCGGATTTTGAATCCCCAACAACAGATTTAGCAGCAAGAGCCTGTGCACCGTAATCTAAAAAGGGAAACTCAAATATCGCCTTTATAAGTGCAACAGGGAGATACTTCTCAATTTCCTTTTTCCCCTCTGCCGCAGAGTATACCAGATATGCCCCTGCAATAAAGAGGAATACGCCAACAAGAAATTTAATAAATCCGTTGTCTGTGATTGAAAAAACGCAGGAAAAGAGATACAATACAGCCGCAATAACTCTGTTTATAGCTGTAAATCGGCAACCCTGCTTTTTGAGGAATACGATTGAAGCTGTTATTATGGCTATATTTACAGCTGTTGTAATAAATCCTGCAGGGTTGAAAATCTGAAACTGCACCCAGAGAAAAGCAAGAACAGCAATGACAAAAGCGAAAATCTTTTCGGATTTGCTGAAACTTCTTTTCTCCGCAATTTCCTCTGAAATAACACTGTTAATAACTTCTTCATTTGAATTGATAACTGCTGACTCGGTCATAAAGAACACTCCTATCGTGTTCTGTTACTGCACCTCAGGCTTTCTGAATTCCAGTATATCACCAGGCTGACATTCAAGGATTTCGCAGATTTTTTCCAGTGTAGAGAAACGTACAGCCTTAGCCTTTCCCGTTTTCAGAATGGAAAGATTAGCGGTAGTTATACCCACTTTTTCCGCAAGATCCTGCGATGACATTTTACGCTTTGCCATCATAACATCAAGATTCACAATAATCGGCATTACCTATACCTCCTCATATTGTAAAATCGTTTTCTGTCTTTATCTCCACAGCCTTCTCAAATACGTTTTTGAGAACGCGCATTATAAGCCCCAGCATAAGAGCTATAACAGCAGGCATAGCGAAGATATACCGCCACAGGCAGAGAATCAAGAAAATCACAGCAGCTAAAATACAACACCAGGAAATAATGCGGAGGCATTTTGTGTTAGAGCTGTCGAAAACGATTTCCTTACTGATGTTATCCAGCAGTTTATGCAGGAAAAACAGCGCAACAAGGGCAAGGGCAATCGCCAGATAAAGCCCGATACAAAAGGGAATGAAGATTTCTCCCTTTATAATGCCAAGGGGTTCAGAAATGTAGTCGTAAAATTCCACTATAAGCGGCAGAACAAAAGCGACCAGAACGAATACCATCGCAACAATAACGGTGAGTATTCTTGACAGTAACAGAGATTTAGTTTTAGTCCACATAAAATAGAGCTCCTTTATGTTTCTGAATATAGTATAACACACAATTTACCATTTGTCAATACCTTTTTATCGTAAAACAATAATTTATTTTTGAATTATAATATTATCCCATAATACACAACAGACCGCACAGTAAATGCGGTCTGATTTTACTTTGGAATATAATAGATAGATGATACCACCACACACACTGAAATATCTTGTTATTACACTGTGTAAGGGCCGCCTTGGGCGATCCGCAATCCTGATTTTCAACATTGTTTGACAGGTATATTGATAATAGAATTTTACGAAAAACTCTGAAATATTTAACAGTAAAATTTGTGTTTTGTTCACAATTTAGTCTGTTGATAATTAGTTAGAAAGGAGAAAATGAAAATTATTTTTCAGGACAGCAACGCACAGAGTTTGTGCGGAAGATGCGAAGTCACATTTTTCGTCAGGTTGTTCAGAAATTCCGCAGGCATACTTGATGTATGGCAAGGAAGTTCTGGGCAAGCTGACGGAAAATATGCAAGCAGATTTCGTGCAGGCTTTGTGTGTTGCTGTCCTCAGCAATCAACCATTTTTGGTTGAAAAAAGGCACATTTTTGCCCTATAGTGAGGGGGTATGTTATTATGAACAGATTTCAGCTTATAAAATATCAGCAATATCAAGCACAAGTCTTTCAGACTTTTCCCAGCCGAGGCAGGGATCCGTAATGGACTTGCCGTAGATGTCCTCACCGATTTTCTGACAGCCGTCCTCGATGTAGCTTTCAATCATAAGTCCCTTGACAAGCTTGTTAATATCTTCGCAGTGGCGCATACTGTGGAGAATTTCCTTAGCTATACGCACCTGTTCAAGGTACTGCTTACCCGAATTAGCGTGATTTGTATCAACAATAACAGCAGGATTTTTCAAATCTCTTTCAGCATATGTCTGAGCAAGGCGATATAAATCCTCAAAGTGATAGTTGGGATATGACTGCCCTCTATCGTTGACATAACCACGGAGAATAGCGTGAGCATAGGGATTTCCGTCACTCTTAGCCTCGTGACCGCGATACATAAATGCGTGAGAATGCTGAGCCGCAGTAATAGCGTTCATCATTACGGAAATATCGCCGCCTGTAGGATTTTTCATACCAACAGGGATTGAAACGCCGCTTGAAACAAGTCTGTGCTGCTGATTTTCAACGGAACGTGCGCCAATTGCAACATACGCAAGAATATCGTCAAGATAGCTGTAATTCTCGGGATAGAGCATCTCATCAGCCGCTGTGAAGCCAGTTTCTGCAAGTGCCTTGATATGGAGATTTCTTACAGCAACAATACCGCTTGCAAGGTCAGGCATAGCTGTCGGGTTAGGCTGGTGAAGCATACCCTTATAACCGTCGCCCGTTGTACGGGGCTTACCTGTGTAAATTCTGGGGATAATGAGAATTTTATCCTTAACCTTTTCCTGTAATTCACGAAGTCTTGTGATATAATCGATTACAGGCTCCTCAGAATCAGCGGAACAAGGGCCTATGATGAGAAGAAACTTATCGGATTCACCACGGAATACAGCCTTTATTTCCTCATCGCGCTGAGCCTTTATTGCAGCAAGCTCTGGAGATACGGGATGTTCATTCTTGATTGCTGAGGGCTTTGGAAGCTCTCTGATAAAAGTCATTGACATATTTAATCATTCCTTTTCTATTAATTTATCTGCTCCGTATTTCTGACAAAGCAGGTCAATAAGCGTTAATGCTGTAATGCTGTCCACAACAACTCTTGCACGGTGAACAATAGCAGGGTCGTGCCGTCCCTGTATCTGAAGCGTCGTATTTTCGCCATTTCGCATATCAATTGTCTGCTGCTCCTTATAAATAGAAGGAGTAGGCTTCACAGCACAGCGGAACAATATCGGCATACCGTTTGTTATACCGCCAAGAATGCCGCCGCAGTTGTTGGTAGAAGTCCGTATATCGCCATTTTCATTCACAAATGGGTCATTAGACTGACTTCCCCTCATATCGGCATAATTAAAGCCTGCACCGAATTCAACGCCCTTAACCGCAGGAACGCTGAAAAGCGCGTGGGAAAGGAGACTTTCCACTGTATCAAACCAAGGCTCGCCAACACCGGCAGGCATACCGTAAACAGCCGTTTCAAGCCGTCCGCCAACGCTGTCACCCTCGGATTTAGCCGCCATTATAGCCGCTTTCATAGGTTCCTCAGCATCGGGATTAAGCACAGCGAATTCTCTGCCGTCAAGATAAGCAATATCCTCGCTGATATTCTCGAAACTACGGTCAAAAACTCCGCCACAGGAGAGAATATGAGTACCAATTGTTATACCCTTTTCTTTAAGAGCGGATATAGCAACTGCACCTGCCGCAACAATACCGGCGGTAATACGTCCTGAGAAGTGTCCGCCGCCGCGAAAATCCTGAAATCCGCCGTATTTCACATCAGCGGTATAATCAGCGTGTCCGGGACGCGCTTTATAGGCAAGCTCGCCGTAATCGCGGCTTCTTGTGTCCTGATTTTCTATTAAAAAGGTTATAGGTGTACCCGTAGTTCTGCCGTTAAAAACTCCGCTGACGATTTTAACCTCGTCCGCTTCCTTTCGGGGAGTTGAAATAGCTCCCACGGATTTTCTCAAGCTCATCTGTCGGGCAATAAATTCCTCATCAACAGCAATACCCGCAGGCATACCGTCGAGAACTGCACCGATAGCCGTACCGTGGCTTTCGCCAAATATAGTCACGGCTATTTCCGAGCCGAATGTGTTTTTCAATATGTTTCAACTCCTTTAAAATAATAGGTGTTCCAAATAATTATACATCAATATCACGCTGTTGTCAAGAAAAAAATTGTGTTATGCCAAAACTCCTCACCACCATGATTTAGATAGCGGTAAAAAATATAACCCGTGAAGTTGATTTTTCACGGGCGAGATTGTCAAAAAAATATGAATTTCGTTCCGAAATTGCTGGGGGATAATATCCGCCCCTACACAGAACTGAAATTTATCCTTGCTATTTATAGTTAATTGTACGGATTAAGCAAATAAATAAATAAACCGCCAGTACAAAAAAGCATTATATTAGTTATAAACAGCAAGCCAATTTGAACATATAGTGAATTTTTGTCCATGATATATTTATGTGGATTATCACTGTCATAATAAATTTTAATTTTCTTGCCAACATGAAACGCATTCTTAAAAGATGTTGAGCTTTCACATCTTACAGTAATCCAATCTCCTGAATTTGTTTTGTATTCAAACCATGGTGTATACGCATATCCCGCCCTCGTAAAGTTCTTATCAAGTCTGATGACTTTTGCATAACAGCATATCCCATTCTTTTTTATCTTAAAATACTCTATGGTTTTAATAATACAAAATATATCAAGTATCAAGAACGCAATGGCTAATATGCCCATCCAAAATATGCCCTCCATATTTTATCGTCTCACTTTCGATTTTTCATTAAGTTAATTATAACAAAATTTACAAATAAAGTCAATGTCACAAGTAACACAAAGCCGCTTTCAACATTTAATCAAAAGCGACTTGTATTGCTCTATATTACTATTATCAATAAGGAAAATATGAGTTCATATTCAAAGATAAATCAACGAATTCCGTACTTTTCGATTACATAGTCCATATCCTTATCACCTCTGCCCGAGAGAGTAATAAGAACAGAACCTTTTTTCATCGTTTTAGCAAGCTTCATTCCATATGCTATAGCGTGTGAGCTTTCAATAGCAGGGATAATACCCTCAAGTCTTGAAAGAGTAAAGAAAGCGTCAATTGTTTCTTCATCGTTGATAACATCGTATTTTACTCTGCCCAGATCGTGTAAAAATGCGTGTTCAGGGCCGGATGAGGGATAGTCAAGACCGCTTGCTACAGAGTAAACAGGTGCAGGCTCTCCGTTTTCATCTTTCAGCATAATGCTGTTAAAGCCGTGCATAATGCCCTCTGTGCCGTATTTAAGGCTTGCTGCGTGGTCACCGAGAGCTGTACCTCTGCCAAGAGGCTCAACACCGTAAATATCAACAGGGTCGTTTAAGAATCCTGCAAATGTACCCATAGCATTTGAACCGCCGCCTACGCAGGCTACAACAGCGTCAGGAAGCTCGCCTGTCATATCAATAAACTGCTCTCTTGCTTCAATACCAACAACGCTCTGGAAATCTCTTACCATTAAGGGGAAAGGATGTGGGCCGAGAACGGAGCCGATACAGTAAATAGCGTCCTTATACTCTCTTGCATATGCGGCAAATGCAGCATCAACGGCTTCTTTGAGAGTCTGAAGTCCGTCAGTAACCTCAACAACTCTTGCACCGAGTATCTTCATACGCGCAACGTTTGGAGCCTGTTTTTCAATGTCCACCTTACCCATATAGATATCACATTCAAGTCCGAAATATGCGGCAGCGGTTGCAAGAGCAACACCGTGCTGTCCGGCACCTGTTTCAGCGATAACCTTTTTCTTACCCATATACTTTGCAAGGAGTGCTTCACCCATACAGTGATTGAGCTTGTGTGCACCTGTGTGGTTCAGGTCCTCACGCTTAGCATAAAGCTGTACACCTGTTCCGATGCTGTCGGAAAGTCGCTGAAGATGTGAAATGGGAGTAGGTCTGCCCTGGAATTCTCTGCGGATTCGGCGAAGCTCATCAATGAACTTTCTGGATTTGCAGATAGTATTGTAAGCGTGAGAAATTTCCTGCATAGCTGTCTGCAGCTCAGGTGAGATGTATGAGCCGCCGTATTTTCCGAAAAAGCCGTCCTCTGTGGGATAGTTTTTTAAATAAGTGTCAAAATTAACATCATTAAAAATCATAGTAGTTTCCTCCAAAAAGATTATTTATAGGTTATTAATGCGTGATAAAATTTGTTCCGAGAGTCACCATCGTTTAATAAGCATACCGTTTACCTCCATAATCAGATGTATAATCCGTATACTTCTGCAGGGATAAAATAAAAATAGCCCTGACAGAAATATCCGTAATTTCTGCCAAGGACGAATAAACATTATCCGCGGTACCACCTTGATTCATAGGTATAACCTATGCACTTTCAGGATACTATCATATCCCTGACGTTTAACGCACGTCCTTACGTTGCGGAATACTCAGATTGTTACGGAACACTACAAAAACACAACGCCTCTCAGAATATCTCCGAAAGATACAACGCCCCTCAGAACAACTCCGACAGATACGCACCCTTGAAGCATCCAACCCTTTGACCGCACCCTCGGTGGTCCATTTGCTGAACTGTTTTCAATCCGGCTCTCAGCGCCCCGGACTCTCTGTGTGAGCATACCCAGCTTTATCTCCACGTCAACGGTTTATATGTGTATTATATCACGGGAAGGTGGGATTTGTCAAGGGGTTTTGAAGAAAAAAATCATAACTGTTACAATTGGGAGCTATTAGCAATTATCACCAAAAAATAATTTTTGAAAATATTGCAAAAAGACTTGAAATTTTTTCCGAAATAGTGTACAATATAATACAGGGTTGTTATTTAATTAACAACGTCATTTTATAAGTTATTTTTATATGAAAGGATGTCATACCAATGGCAGGATTAAACAAAGTTACTGTAGAGGACATTAACGTTAAGGGCAAAAAGGTACTCGTAAGAGTAGACTTCAACGTGCCGCTCAAGGATGGCGTTATCACAAACGATAACCGTATCCAGGCTGCTCTCCCCACAATCAACAAGCTCGTTGTGAATGGTGCAAAGGTTGTTCTTTGTTCACACCTCGGCAAGCCCAAGAACGGCCCTGAGGCTAAGTTCTCCCTCGCTCCCGCTGCTGCAAGACTTGCAGAGCTGGTAAACACAAAGGTTGTTTTCGCAGCTGATGATACAGTTGTTGGCGACAATGCTAAGAAGGCAGTTGCTGAAATGAACGACGGCGAAATCGTTGTTCTCGAAAACACACGTTTCCGTGGTGCAGAGGAAACAAAGAACGGCGAAGATTTCTCCAAGGAGCTTGCTGCTCTCGTTGACGGAGAGGCTTTCGTTATGGACGCTTTCGGTTCTGCTCACCGTGCTCACGCTTCAACAGCAGGCGTTACAAACTTCGTTAAGGAAACAGCTGTAGGCTACCTTATGCAGAAGGAAATCAAGTACCTTGGAAATGCTGTAGAAGTTCCCGAAAGACCTTTCGTTGCTATTCTCGGCGGTGCTAAGGTTGCTGATAAGCTCAACGTAATCTCTAACCTCCTCGAAAAGTGCGATACACTTATCATCGGCGGCGGTATGGCTTATACTTTCATCAAGGCACAGGGCGGTTCTATCGGTACATCTCTCGTTGACGATGAGAAGCTTGATTACTGTAAGGAAATGCTCGCTAAGGCTGAGAGCCTCGGCAAGAAGATACTCCTCCCTGTTGATACAACAATTGCAGGTGAATTCCCCAATCCTATTGACGCTGAAATCGCAGTAGAGGTTGTTGACTCCAACGCAATTCCTGCTGACAAGATGGGTCTTGATATTGGCACAAAGACACAGGAACTCTTCGCAGAGGCTGTTAAGTCCGCTAAGACTGTTGTTTGGAACGGACCTATGGGCGTATTTGAGAACCCCACACTTGCTAAGGGTACAATTGCTGTAGCTAAGGCTCTTGCTGAAACAGATGCTACAACAATCATCGGCGGCGGTGACTCCGCAGCAGCTGTTATGCAGCTTGGTTTTGCTGACAAGATGAGCCACATCTCCACAGGCGGCGGTGCTTCTCTCGAATACCTCGAGGGTAAGGTTCTCCCCGGTGTAGCTGCTATCGCTGAGAAGTAAGCCATTAGCTTTTAGCCGTTAACTGACGACTAAAAATGAAACAACTATAGGGGCGGATAGAAATATTCGCCCTTATTTAAAAGGAGTTGAAAAATATGAACAACTTAATCGAAAAGGCACAGCAGGATAAGCTTGTTATGGGACTTCTTACTGTTACAGGCTTCCTGTTCGGACTTGCACTGGGAATTATTATTTCCCCTGTTAAGAAAGGCCTTGCTATAAACACAGCCATTGCAAGTCATAACGGCTGCAACAACGGTACTGCAAAGGATAAATGCAGCTGCGGCGGTGATTGTGACTGTGATTGCGATTGTGACTGCAATTGCGACGACGAAAACTGCTACGATAACTTCGGAGCTACTGAGGATGAAGTTAAATTCTGATATGAGTAGTATAGCTATTGATATTTCAGGAAATACAGCACTTTTAGTTTTCGCAATTCTCTATAACATAGTAATTATAAGATTTCTGTTTTTGGGTATCAGAAGTCTTATGAAGAAAAATCTGAATTTTCCACCGAACAAAAACGAATGGGAAAAAGTCAAAGTTGAACCTGTAAACGAAAGAAGAATTGAGCTTGCAGGTGAAGCCGAATCCGCCAATATGTATAATGACCTTCAATATCATATGACGGGAATGAGGTACAAAACAACACCACAGCATACAGCGAGATACTGTAAGCTGAAATATGAATATGACGGACAGACTTATGTGACAAAAACTATGAGATACGACAGCGGTATGAAAGTGTACTGCCGCAGGGACAATCCCGAAATTATCAAAACTTATATTCCGCATTATCCTATGTCCGCTACAGCGGCAGTTTCATCGCTGTTTCTTGCAGGGTGTATGATATTTATGGAATTGGTCTTTATTTCAAATACTTAAAGGAGCATTTTTAAAATGGGACTGAAAGAAAAGATACTATATAAACTGATGGGTACAAATGAGGAAATCGAAACAATATACAAGCAAAAAGGTCATTGCAACGAATGGGTGGAGGCTTATAAAAATGGTCACCCAAAAATGAAAGTAATGGATAAGCTTACTCTTGCAGATGCTCTTGTTTCTCTTGAAAAATTTGATGAAGCTGAGGCTTTGCTGGAAAGTGTAAATGTAGGAATTACTGCTGACGATATTACTAAAGGTACTTATTTTCTTGTGCTTATAAATCTTTATATCGGGCAGAATCGTGCCGCAGATGCTCTTGCAATTCTTGAAAAGCACGGAAAGTTCCTGAATATTTTTTATTCAGCTCCTGCATATCAGAGAATGGGTGGTGCTTTCTACGATTCTGCAGCTGTCGTACTTGCTATGAATGGTTATCACGATGACGCTTCACGCTATTATGAACTTGAAAAACAGTGGGCTGTAAAGTATGACAAGACAGGTATTTATCCCATGATTACAAATGTACGTCTTTTAAAGCTTGTAGGAAACGAAGAAGCTGCTCAGAACGAAGCAGAAACTGCAAGAAATTACATTAACAACTATAATGGATTAGATATGCCATGGCAAAAAAATTCATTTCTTAAAATGCTTGACAAAGCATTAAACTAAAATTAAGGAGTAAATTAAAATGAACAAGTCAACAAGAAAGGCTATTATTGCCGGAAACTGGAAAATGAACAACACAAGAGTAGAGGCTAAGGCTCTCCTCGAAGCTATCAAGCCCCTCGTTGCTAACGCAGAGGGTAACGTAGAGGTTATCGCTTGCGTACCTTTCACAAACCTCGAAACAGCTATGAACGTAACAGCAGGTTCTAACGTAAAAATCGGTGCTGAGAACGTACACTTTGAGGAAAAGGGTGCTTTCACAGGCGAAATCTCTGCTCCTATGCTCGTTGAGCTTGGCGTTGAGTACGTTGTAATCGGTCACTCCGAGAGAAGACAGTACTTCGGCGAAACAGACGAAACAGTTAACAAGAGAACTCTTGCTGCTCTCAAGGCTGGCATTAAGCCTATCGTTTGCGTTGGTGAGTTAAAGTGGGAGCGTGAGTGCAACATCACTGAGGAAGTTATCGCTCGTCAGATTAAGCTTGACCTCTGGAGCGTAACAGCTGAGCAGGTTAAGAATGTTGTTATCGCTTATGAGCCTGTATGGGCTATCGGCACAGGTCTTACAGCTACTCCCGATCAGGCTGAGGAAGTTTGCGGATTTATCCGTGCACAGCTTGCTAAGCTCTACGATCAGGCAACAGCTGACGCTGTAACAATCCAGTACGGCGGTTCTATGAACGCTGCTAACGCTGCTGAGCTTCTTGCTAAGCCCAACATCGACGGCGGTCTTATCGGCGGTGCTTCACTCAAGGCTGAGGACTTCAACACAATCGTTCAGGCTGCTGTAAACGGTTAATTTTATTTGATTCAGCGGGCGGATAATATCCGCCCCTACATTTGCAAACGCACCAATTTTGAAAAACAGAAAAATATTATTGAAAAACAATAATTTTCTATTGACAAATAATATTTTATGTGGTATACTATAGTCATAGGCAGGATTTTCCTGTACTCACTATTTTTGGGGTTCTCTAAAAACCGGAACACGAGAGGAATTTCGTACATGACAAATATCAGTTACAAGGCGACAAACCGCAGTAATACTTTGTGTATTGCAAGGTTTGGCAACGCAGTAAATGATGTTTGTCATAGAAATTCAACCGTGAGGGAGGTTTTTAGAGGTTCCCTTTTACGAGGTGGTTACTATGACTAAGCAAATCACAGAAATCGACGCAGCTGAGGCTTCCAAAAGAAAAATAAGACATACAGCACTTTTGATTATCAATGCTGTATGTTTATTCTTCGGCGTTCCAATTTACACAGTTCTTACATATGGAACATCAAATATTGTCGCTCCCTTTTACTCTGTAATATTTTTTGAAAATCTCTTAATTGTGATATTCTATCTCATTTACAGAGAAAGCGGTAAATTAAAACTTCCCCTGAATATTCTCCGCGTGGTAACTGTTTTGACAATAGCCGTTTCACTTATACCCACTGCAATTCTTATAAAATTCACCGACAATAAGGAAATGTATTCCGTTAAAAGGCAGATTTTTACAAACGGCGTAAGGTATGAGGGCGGCAGAGAAACAACCTTAGAGCGTTTTCCCGAACAGCTCCCCGAAAATATTGAGGACTATTTCTTTCATACCGACATAAATAAAATTGCTCCCGATTATGTGGATATGGCGTTTCTTTCATTCCGCACAGATAAGACTGCAATTGAGCAGTTCGAAGCTGAATGTAAGAAAAATGGCTATAAATCCACGAATTTGAACAAGGAATTTGAGAGATATGTGGATAAGGAAAAAGAAAATATAAAATATTTAGACGATAAGGAAATGATATCTTATCTGAAACAGGAATTTTATATTAAACAGGGACTCTCATACGATACATTTAAATATCTTGATGAGGAAATACAGGCGGAAATACTGGGAAATACCGTACTTTACACCTGCGAAGGCAAAGTTCCCCACGGATGCGCTTTCAATTACGACAGCGGACTTGTTATCATCTGGGAAGGGGGCGTAGATGTTTGAAAGCTATCTTCACTCTGATAAACATATTTATGGCTTTGGTGCTTTTATTCTCAGCAATGTTTGTATTTTTTATAAACATTTTGCTCTGTATGGCATTGTTCGCACTTCTCCTTGCAGCAACTATTTCATTCGGCATATTTCTTAAAAAATCCGCAGAGGACACCCGTTACAAAAAACACGTATTAATCAGCCGTGTTATTTCAATTATAACTGCCGCTGCTATCATATTTCCTATGGTTGTGTGCATGGGATTCAACAACAAAGACTGTTACGGTCTGAAACTTTTTGTATTTTCCTGCGGTGAGGCGAATATCAAGCAAAACCGTGCAAAGGCTCTGCCGAAAAATCTTCCCCAAAACTGTGATAATTATTGTTTCAAATTAAGTCATGGACTCAAAAAAAAGAACACTAGTGCAGCAAGTGCAGTTGTTAAATTTTCCACCGACAATGATACTTTGGCGGCATATGAAGCGGAGATCATAGAAAATGGCTATAAACCGGTGAAACCTGATGTAACCTTTGCAAGCTTTGTACGTGAGTATGAATTAACCGAAGATGACATTACTGTGTACTTAGATAATCCAAGCTCAATTCACTATGATTATCTGTATAAAAAGGGCGTTCCCTGTTTCGTTCTTGAGAAAATCGATGACAATATTGCAGGAGAATTCAACCGTGATTTTACCGTGTATGATTTCAGCGAAAAACTGGGATTTCACGCAGGCTGTATGCTTGACTACACCAACGGAATTGTTATTTTCTGGGCGTAAGAGGTGATGTTATGGAAGATAAAACAAGAGAAACTCCCGTCACTTCCCCATTTACTTTGATAAATATAGTAATGTTTTTCGTCCTTGCATTAACAGGATTTATTAATCTGTTATCCTTTAATAAGATTGCTTTTGCTCTAACGATTCCATTTTTCCTTGCAAATGTAATTTTGCGTGAATATTACAAGAAATACAAGCGGAATTATTACTATAAGAAACACGTAATTATCTGCCGTGTAATAGCTGTCACACTTACGCTTATTATATTCGGTTCACCCACGATGATATTGTTTTTCAACCGCACAAAGCCATTTTATCATCTTAAACAAGCGGTATATTCCTGCGGACTTAGCAATATATCTGAATTGCGTACAAGGGAATTTCCCGACTTTCTGCCAAAGGAATGTGAGGACTACTATTTCATAATCAAGCCTCATGCACCTTTCCCCGAAGCCCCCGATACTTTCGCCTCAGTTTCTTTCTATACAGACGAAGAAACAATTGAAAAGTACGAAAGGGAATTTGCAGGAAAAGGCTATGAAAAGGCAAACAGCGATAAAACCTTTGAAGATATAATGATTGAAAAGCAAATCAATCTTTCTGAAATTTCAGAAATGGATTCCCGTTGGCTTACAAAAACATATATCAAAGAAAAAGGCGTTCCTCAGTATATTGTTAATTTTACGGAAGAAGAAAAACTTTTTAATTTAAGCCGTAACGCTATCGTATACAATTTCAGAAGCAGACTTGGCTTTACGTCAGGCTGCCTGCTTGACTACGAAAGCGGACTTGTAATATTCTGGGCATAAGCCCGATATATGACATTTAAGAAATGACAAATCTAATAAATTTTATTTAGGAGGACTATTATGTCTAAAAAACCCGTAGCTCTTATTATTATGGACGGTTTCGGCTACAATGCCGAGGATTACGGCAACGCAATCGCAGCCGCAAACACACCTAATATTGACAAATATATGCAGGGACCAAACACCCTTATCGGTGCAAGCGGTCTTGACGTTGGACTTCCTGACGGTCAGATGGGCAACTCTGAGGTTGGTCACACAAATATCGGTGCAGGACGTATCGTTTATCAGATGCTCGTTAAGATTTCCAAGGACATCAAGGACGGCACATTCTTCAACAACAAGGCTATCCTTGACGCTATGAACAACTGCAAGGAGAAAAATTCCGCACTTCACCTTATGGGACTTCTCTCCCCCGGCGGCGTTCACAGCCATATGGAACATCTCTACGGCATTGTAGAAATGGCTAAGAAGAACAGTCTTGACAAGGTTTACATCCACGCTTTCCTTGGCGGACGTGACGTTCCCCCTTCATCTGCTGCTGAATATATGGCAGAAGCTGTTGCTGAGCTTGACAAAATCGGTCTTGGAAAAATCGCTACAATCAGCGGTCGTTTCTATGCAATGGACAGAGATAACGCTTGGGACAGAGTTGAAAAGGCTTATGCCGCTATGGTTTACGGCGAGGGTGTTAAGGAAACTGACCCCGTTCAGGCCATCAAGAATTCCTATGTTAACGACGCTACAGACGAATTTATGCTCCCCACAGTTATTGAGGGCGGCGCTGCAATCAAGGCTGACGACAGCGTTATTTTCTTCAACTTCCGTCCTGACCGTGCAAGACAGATTACAAGAGCATTCGTTGATCCCGATTTTGCAGGCTTCACAAGAAAGAACGGCTTCTTCCCACTTAATTTCGTATGTATGGCTCAGTATGACGCAACTATGCCAAATGTATCAGTTGCATATCCCCCTGAGCAGCTTACAATGACAATGGGTGAATACCTCTCTAAAATCGGAAAAACTCAGCTCCGTATTGCTGAAACACAGAAGTATGCTCACGTTACATTCTTCTTCAACGGCGGTGAGGAAAAGCAGTTCGAGGGTGAGGACAGAATCCTTATCAAGTCCCCCGATGTTGCAACTTTCGATATGAAGCCCGAAATGAGCGCTTACGAGGTTTGCGATGCTGTTGTTGAGGCTATCGAGGCTGACAAGTACGATGTTATTATCCTCAACTACGCTAACTGCGATATGGTTGGACATACAGGCATTTTCGATGCAGCTGTAAAGGCTGTTGAGGCTGTTGACGAGTGCGTAGGAAGAATGGTTGACGCTATTCTTGCAAAGGGCGGTGCTGCTCTTATTACTGCTGACCACGGTAACGCAGATAAGATGTACGAGCCTGACGGAAGTCCTTTCACAGCTCACACAACAAATCCTGTTCCCCTTATTGCTGTAGGCGTTGATGGCAAGCTTGCTGACGGCGGTGTTCTTGCTGACCTTGCACCTACAATGCTCGATATTATGGGAGTTCCACAGCCTGCTGAAATGACAGGTAAGTCACTTCTTATTAAGTAAAGCTGAGCCTTTGGCCTTTAGCTATTAGCCTATAGCTTTTGACAAAGACATAACACTATCCTATAAAAAATTAAGAGGCTGACCAAAATCAGCCTCTTATTAAATGGTGAGGTATATGACAAAGGGTGTAAAAATTATTCTTATCTGCGTTATAGTCGTTTTTGCGGTATCTGCCGTGTTATCGCTGTTTTTTCTTCGACCTGCTGACAGTAAAAATGTTTCGGTTATCCGCGATAACAGGGAGCTTTACCGCTTTGATTTATCAACTGCAAAGGACGAAAAAATCAGAATAGACTACGAGGACGGCGGCTATAATATAATCGAGATAAAAAACGGTGAAATACGTATTTCCGAGGCTGACTGCCCCGACAATACCTGCGTTAAGACAGGCACACTCAAATCCGAGGAAATGCCCGTTGTATGCCTGCCTCACCACCTTATACTGCGATTTGACGAAGAATGAAAGGAATGAAAAATATGAATCCAATGGGATTTTTAAAAATCAAGCCACTTTTTGAGCGTTTCACACAGGACCACCCCAAGCTGCTGATGTTCCTATCTGCAGCAGCAGGCGAAGTAAGCAAGGACAGCATTGTTGAAATAACTGTTATGAACGCTGAGGGCTACAAAATGAGAACGAATATAAAAGTCAATGAAAACGATGTTGAGCTTTTCGGCGAATTGAAAAAAATGATGAATAAATAACGATATACAGACAAAACCAAATTGTTATACTTGACAAACATTTTTCTTTGATGTATAATTATATAAAGTGCCTCGCACATCCGCAAACTAAAGTTTGCTCCGTGCGGATCGGCAAATAGCAAATTGAAATGAGGTCTGATATGAAAAAAACTAAATTTGATGTTACGGGTATGACCTGTTCCGCTTGTCAGGCTCACGTTGAAAAGGCTGTAAAATCTCTTGACGGCATTTCTGCCGTCAATGTAAACCTTCTGAGGAATTATATGCAGGTTGAATACGATGAAAATTCAACCAATTCAACAGAAATTATATCCGCCGTTGAGAAAGCAGGCTACGGTGCAGCAGAAGTCGGCAAGAAAGCCGAAAAATCTGCCACTCACGCTGATTCAAAGGCAATGAAAACAAGACTTATGCTCTCTTTGTGCTTTATGCTTCCCTTGTTTTATCTATGTATGGGACATATGTTCGGGCTGCCCGTACCTAATATACTTGACGGACAAGAAAATATGATGCTTTTCTGTCTGACGCAGCTGCTATTGACTTTGCCGATTATTGCACTGAATTTTCACTTTTTCCGAAACGGCTTTAAAAACCTGTTTCACCGTTCTCCTAATATGGATAGCCTTATTGCTCTTGGAGCAACTGCGGCTTTTGTCTACAGTTTATATGGAACATATATGGTTGCTTATCATATGGGACACGGCGATTTAACTACGGCTCACGGATTTATGATGAACCTGTATTATGAATCCTGCGGAATGATTTTAACCCTGATTACCGTTGGAAAGTACCTTGAAGCCAAAAGCAAAGGCCGTACATCCGACGCTGTTACTGCGTTAATCAACCTTGCACCGAAAACTGCTCTCGTTGTCCGCGAGGGAAAAGAAACAGAAATACCTGCCGCTGACATTGTTGTAGGTGATATAATTCTAATCAAGGCCGGTGCGGCAATTCCCTGTGACTGCACTGTTATTGAGGGCAGTTGCTCCGTTGACCAGTCTGCTCTCACCGGTGAAAGCATACCTGTTGTAAAAAATATCGATGATACCCTTATGAGCGCATCCGTTTCAACAGGTGGATTTGTAAAATGCCGATGTGACCGCGCGGAAAAGGACTCCACTCTTTCTAAAATTATTTCCCTTGTTGAGGAGGCTGCTGCTTCAAAAGCTCCTATTGCAAGGCTTGCAGATAAAATCAGTGGTGTTTTTGTTCCCGTGGTTATTACAATTGCCATTATTTCGGCGATTATATGGCTAATCTTCACAGGCGATACAGCAGCATCTCTGAAAGCTGCAATTTCTGTACTTGTTATTTCTTGTCCTTGTTCTCTTGGACTTGCCACTCCAACGGCAATTATGGTAGGCACAGGAATGGGAGCAAAACAAGGTATTCTCATCAAGTCGGCAGAAAGCCTTGAAACTGCACATAAAATCACAGCTGTTGTCCTTGATAAAACAGGCACCTGCACTGTGGGAAAGCCGAAAGTACGCGAAATATATTCAATGGGTATTACGCAAAATGAGCTTATGATATATGCCGGCTCTCTTGAAGCAAATTCGTCACATCCTCTTGCAAAGTCGATTATAAGCTATTGCAAGGAGAATAACATTGACATTCTTCCTTGTAATGACTATATAGAAACAGAAGGCGGCGGATTGTCGGGTATTGTGAACAATAAAAAAATACTCATAGGCAACAAGCGGCTTATGGAGCAGCATAATACAGATATTTCCGCACTTGCCGAAAAGGCTGAGAAATCCGCTGAAAATGGCAGTATACCGCTGTTTATTGCCGCTGACGGCAAGGCTGTCGGCATTATAACTGCCGCAGATCCTGTGAAATCCACCTCCAAAGAGGCAGTAGAAATGTTCAGAAATCTCGGCATAAAAACAGTAATGCTCACGGGTGACAATTCAAGGACAGCAAAGGCTATATGCCGTGAGCTTGGAATTGATGGGTTTCACGCCGAGTTGCTACCCGCTGATAAAACCGCTGTAATACGCAACTTACAGCAATCGGGACAATGTGTTGCAATGGTGGGTGACGGTATAAACGACGCTCCTGCACTTGCAGCGGCTGATGTAGGAATAGCCGTAGGCGGCGGACAGGATATCGCTATAGAATCTGCAGATATCGTCCTTATGAACAATGATTTACGTGATGCTGCGGAAGCTATACGTCTAAGCCGCGCTACAATGCGGAATATAAAGCAGAATCTGTTCTGGGCGCTGATATACAACAGCCTTGGAATTCCCCTTGCAGCAGGCCTTTTCTATCCTATTTTTCACTGGCAGCTCAACCCTATGTTTGGGGCGGCAGCTATGTCCCTCAGCTCTGTCTGCGTTGTGACAAATGCCCTGCGGCTGAATCTTTTCAAAACCGTAAAAAGCAAGGGTGAAATCCCTGAAAACAATGATATATCCACAAAAACGGAGGTTACTACTATGAAAAAGACAATGTATATTGATGGTATGATGTGCAATCACTGCACAGGTATGGTTACAAAGCTTCTCAACGCAATTGAGGGAGTATCTGCGGAGGTTTCACTGGAAAACAAGTGCGCTTATCTCGAAATAACAGGCGATGTTTCCGAGGAACTGCTCATTAAAACAATCACTGATGCTGATTTCGTTGTCAAGGGTATTGAATAAAAAATTTACCCCACAATATTTTGTGGGGTATACATTTATAATTTTAAGCGAGGTTTAATTATGCCAATTATTGAAATAAATGATTTGACAGCCGAGGAGCTTATCCCCTACGTATCAAGCAATGAAATCCAGCTTAAACGCTATTTTGAGCCTGATTTAGGCATATTTATAGCCGAAAGCCCAAAGGTTATCCGCCTTGCGCTGAAACACGGCTACGAGCCGATTTCTCTCCTTGCAGAGCGTAAATACATTGAGGGGCAAGGCAAGGATATAATCGACAAATGCGCAGATATTCCTGTTTATACGGCAGACAGCGCTATTCTTACGGAACTGACAGGCTTTAAGCTTACCCAGGGACTTCTCTGTGCAATGAGAAGAAAGCCGCTTCCAACAGCGGAGGAAATATGCCGAAATGCACACCGTATAGCCGTTTTAGAGGACGTTATGAATCAAACAAATATCGGCGCTGTTATACGTTCCGCTGCTGCTTTAGGTATTGACGCAGTACTGCTCACCGAGCCAAGCAGTGACCCTCTCTATCGCCGTGCTATCCGCGTAAGTATGGGAACTGTATTCGGTATGCCCTGGACGTACATAAGCGGAAATTCCCCCGAATATGTGGCAAAACTAAAAGGAATGGGATTTACAACAGCAGCAATGGCGCTCCACAGCAACACAGCGGATATTGACAATCCCGAACTGAAAAATTCTGAAAAAATCGCCATAATCCTCGGTACCGAGGGCGAAGGACTGAAAGACAGCACTATTGAAGCCTGCGATTATACTGTAAAAATCCCTATGGCAGAGGGCGTTGACTCCCTCAACGTAGCCGCAGCAAGTGCAGTAGCATTCTGGGAAATTACAAGATGAAATAAGGGTATCGGATTTTCCACCGATACCCTTGAATTATTTCACGCGTTTTTTAGACATAACAGTGCCAATAATCGAAAATATAAGAAATGCCCCTAAATCAGCTGTAACAATAGTCGCGCCCACAGGTGTTGAGCAAAGAATGGAAAGGATTATTCCCGTACCTGCGCATACAACTGAAATAACAGCGGAGCATATTGTCACACTCTTGAAGCTTTTGAATACTCTCATAGCCGACAGCGCAGGAAAAATTATAAGCGCCGAAATAAGCAGCGAGCCAACAAGATTCATCGCAATAACAATGATAATGGCTGTTATTATGGCTATCATAAGATTATAGCCGTCGGAATTTATACCCGTTGCCTTTGAAAAACTCTCGTCAAAGGTAACGCTGAAAATTCTGTTATAGAACAAAACGAAGAAAACAAGCACAACAACCGACATAGCAAGACAAAGCCAGACATCGCTTTGTTTCAGCGTGAGGATTGAAGTTGAACCGAAAAGGGAACCGCACACATCAGCGGAGATATTCGACGATACAGGGAATATGTTCATCAGCATATAGCCGATAGCCAGCGCACCCACCGATATCATCGCAACAGAAGCGTCACCGCGTATCTTCGTATTACGTCCGGTGCGGAGTATCAATACAGCTGAAAGCACCGTCAGAGGCAGTATAATTATCATTCTGTTTGTTACGCCCGTAACAGCGGCAACAGCCATTGCACCGAAAGCAACGTGAGATAAACCGTCCCCGATAAAGGAAAAGCGTTTCAGTACGAGAGAAACTCCAAGAAGTGAGGAGCACAGGGCAATAAGAAGCCCTACAATAAGGGCATAAACCACAAAGGGATGTGAGAAATAATACTGCAATGTGGAGAAGATATCATTCATCGCCGCCCACCTCGCTTTCAAGGAATCTGCGTCCTACGGAGCTTTTCACGTAGTCTGCCTTTGTACCGAAGAAAAGTTGTTTTTTCGATATGTGCAGGATATGTGACGCATATTTTACAGCTGACGATATATCGTGGGATACCATAATTATTGTAATCCCCTTTTTATTCAGCTTAGCAATCATTTCATAAAGCTCCGTCTGAGCAATGGGGTCAAGTCCCGTTACAGGCTCGTCAAGGAGGAGCATTTTGCTTGCCGCACATAAAGCACGTGCAAGAAGTACCCTCTGCTGTTGTCCACCCGAAAGGTCGCGATAACAGCGTTTTTTTATGTCCTCAATGCCAAGCTGTTTCATATTTTCAGCCGCAATTTTTTTTTCAGCCGAGCGATAAAAGGGCAAAAATCCCATTTTAGAAAGGCAGCCCGAAAGCACAATTTCCTCAACAGATGCAGGGAAATCACGCTGTACAGGTGTTTGCTGAGGAAGATATCCAATATCCTTAGCTGAAAAATCGCCGCAGAAGCGAATATCGCCGCTTATCTGCGGTTTCAGCCCTAAAAGAGCCTTAATCAGCGTACTTTTACCCGAACCGTTTTCGCCCAGTATACAAAGATAATCGCCGCTGCTTACTGTGAAATCAAGCCCCTCAGTAACAATACCGTCCTCGTAGCCGAGAGCCGCATTGGAGCATATAATCTGTTCACTCACGAATTATAGACCTCTTTCAGTACGTTGTAGTTTTCCTGCATTGCCGAAAGATATGTATACCCCCCGTCAATCTGTTTCTGTGAAACCGACTGTATTGAATCAAGAACGGCTATATTCTGCGATTTTTCCGCAGTATTGGCAACAACCGCCTCAGCAATAGTGCAGTCGGAGTTTTCTATTGCAAAAATTGTATCAGCATCAAGCTCATCCACCTTTTCAGAGAGAAAAGTTATAGTTTCAAAGCTTGCCTCGATATCAGCAGAACAGCCCGAAAATGCGGCATAATAGTCAAGTCCATAATCCTTTGTAAAGTAGAGGAAAGGGAATTGGTCGCCAAAAATCAACGTCTGCGGCTGACCGTCGAACATCATATGAAGACTTCTGTCAAGGAGCTGCAATTCGGTATTATAAGCGTTGGAATTATCGGAATACACCTGAGAATTAACGCCGTCCGCCTGAGAAAGTGCAGCTGATATATCCGCAACACAGAACTGAGCATTGTTAAGGGAAAGCCATATATGCTCATCATAAGCGTTATCCTCGTGGTGATGCTCCTCCCCCTCGTGGTCGTGACCTTCCTCCATACCCTCCTTATGCTCCTCCTCAGTGAGAAACTCCGAAAGGCTGTCCATAAGCTTGACTACCTTCATATCCTTATTACGGGCATTTTCAAGGGCTTTTTCAACCCATTCATCAGATTCGCCGCCGATATAGACAAAAACATCGCAGTCGGATATTTTAATCATATCATCGGCAGTAGGCTGAAAGCTGTGGAGGTCAGAACCGTCGTCAAGAAGATAGGTTATATCCACATTTTCTGTATCTCCAACTATCTGCCTTGTCCAATCATAGCAGGGAAAAACAGTGCATACAACGCTCAATCTGCCGTCGTCAGCTGTATTCTGTCCGCTGCAGGAAGCAAAAGCGGAAAGGGATAAAACAGCGGCAGATGCCGCTGAAACGATTTTTTTAAACATATTCAACTCCATAACAAAAGAGAAACTCAAAATTGATAATCATTTTCATTTTTAGATTATACCACATTTTGTCCTGCTTGTCAATAGTCAGCCTGAAAAATCCTTTGAGCCATTATAAAGTTGAAAGTCAGCAGCCTTCAAATGGTCAGTTTGTACAATACAAGCAAGCTCGTTTTGTGCAATCCTACAAACTTCAAATAATTTCAAAAAAACTTTCAAAAACCTATTGACAAACACACATTTTTATTCTACAATAATAGTAGAATATAAATATACGATGTTTTCAGAAAACTTCTCCCTGAAATTCTCTGAAAATCACAAATTCCGCTATTGACAAAACGTTCAAAATGAGGTATAATTAAATGTATGTATTGTGAAGAAGTGCGTCAGTAAGACCGCATCTCCCACACAAAATAGTATGCACAATTAAGGAGTGTTTTTTATGGGCAAGCAGATGTCAAGATCAAACTACGAAAAGCTCGTTCTGGAGCTTGATGACCTTAAAATTAATAAACGTAAGGAAGTTGCTGAAAGACTTAAAGTAGCACGTTCCTACGGTGACCTTTCCGAAAATGCCGAGTACGATGAGGCTAAAAACGAACAGGCTATCCTGGAAGCACAGATTGCAGAGCTTCAATATACCGTTGACAACGCTGAGATTATTGAAGAATCCAACATTTCCGTTGATGAAATCGGTATGGGTTCAATTATCAAGATAAAGCGCGTTGGCACAGATAAGGTTGAAACCTTCAACATTGTCGGAACAAACCACGTTGATATAAAGAACGGCAAAATCTCCGATGAATCCCCTATCGGCAAGGCAGCTATGAAGAAAAAGGTAGGCGATATTTTCATCGTTGAGGCTCCTGTGGGCGAGCTTCGTTTTGAGGTAATTGAAATTTCTAAGTAAAGGATGAGTCAAATGAGCGAAAATCAGAACAATATCCCCGTTCAGGCTGAAGAAGAACAGGATATAAATATATTAAAGAAGGATCGTCTTGATAAGCTTGCATCTCTCCGTGAGGGCGGTTTTGATCCCTTCCAGACTACAAAGTACGACGTTACAGGCAAAGCAGCTGATTTAAAGGCTGAATATGAAGCTAAAGAGGCAGCGATTATCGCTGCAGCAAACGGTGATGAAGAAGCAGTAAAAGCAGGCCTCGAAGCACTCAACGGCAACATTATCCGCATTGCAGGAAGAATAATGTCCTGGCGTGATATGGGCAAGGCTAATTTTATCGATGTACGCGACAACACAGACCGTATTCAGGTATATATCCGCTCCAATGATATTGGCGCAGACCAGTTCAAGGAGTTCAAGAAAAAGTGGGATATCGGCGATATTATCGGTGTTGAGGGCTTTGTATTCAGAACAAGAAAGGGCGAAATTTCAATTCACGCTCACAAAATCGAGCTTCTTTCCAAGTCACTTCTCCCCCTCCCTGAAAAATGGCACGGCTTAAAAGACCAGGATGCAAGATATCGTCAGCGTTACCTTGACCTTATCGTTAATCCCGAGGTTAAGAATACATTTGTAAAGAGAAGCCTTATTCTCAAGGAAATCAGAAATTATCTCGACAATCTGGGATATACAGAGGTTGAAACCCCTGTACTTCTCCCCATTCAGATTGCCGCAGCTGCAAGACCTTTTGTAACCCACCACAACACACTTGATATGGATATGTTTATGCGTATCGAAACAGAGCTTAACCTTAAAAAGCTCATCGTAGGCGGATTTGACAAGGTTTATGAGGTTGGACGTATCTTCCGTAACGAGGGTATGGACACTTCACACAACCCTGAGTTTACTACTATTGAAATGTATCAGGCATATACTGACTATATCGGTATGATGGACCTTATTGAGAATATGTACAGAACTCTGGCATTCAAAATCTGCGGAAGCGATACAATCTCCTATCAGGGTGTAGATATTGAGCTTGGAAAGCCCTGGCAGCGTCTTACAATGATTGAATCCGTCAAGAAGTACGCAGGCGTTGATTACAACGACTGGGCAACTGACGAGGACGCAAGAGCTTGCGCTAAGGCTCACAACGTTGAGGTTGAGGAGGGTGACCACGCTACAAAGGGACACGTTCTCATTGCCTTCTTTGATGCATTTGTTGAGGATAAGCTTGTACAGCCTACAATTATCTATGATTACCCTGTTGAGAATTCACCTCTTGCAAAGAGAAAGCCCTCTGACCCTGCATTTACAGAGCGTTTCGAGTACTTCATCTACTGCCGCGAAATGGGTAATGCATTCTCTGAGCTTAACGACCCTATCGACCAGAAGGAACGTTTCATAAAGCAGGTTGAGGCAAGACGTGCTCTTGGCGATACAACAGGAGAGGTTGACGAAGATTTCGTAACAGCTCTCGAATACGGCTTACCTCCTACGGGCGGTCTCGGACTTGGACTTGACAGACTTGTTATGCTCCTTACAGACAGTGCATCTATCCGTGATGTACTCCTTTTCCCCACAATGAAGCCAATCCCTGCAAACAGCGGAAGAGCTGCCAAGGAAGAAAATGAAGAAGAATAACGAGAATAATACAAGCACTCCCGAAAGTGACGAAAAGCTCCATATATCTCAGAATATATTTGAGACAAGGCGTGAAAACAAGAAGAAAGAAGCCGCAGAGGAATTAAAAAAACAGGCGGAACTTGAACAAAAGCTTGCTGAACGGAGAAAAAAAGCCGAAGAAGCAAGAGCAAAACGCCTTGAAGAAGAAAGACTGGAGCTTATCCGTCTTAAACAGGGAATTATCGAGGAAAGCGATACTATAAAAGAAGAAACTGAAGAAGAAGTCAAAATGACCGTATGGCAGAAAATCGTCAGTTTCTTCTACCTCAATAAATGGTGGCTTACAATTGCAGTAATATTCGGTACAATAGCGTGTATTCTGCTTCACAGCTTTCTTTCACGTCCCAATCCCGATGTTATATTGCTTGTTATCGGCGAGAATTACAAATTGTCGCAGGAAAGCCAGCTGGAAGAATACATAGAAAGCCTTATTGAGGATATCAACGGAAACGGCAAAATTGAAGCCTCTGTGCACTATATCCCATATACGGGTGATGACAAAAGAGACTATGCAAGCAGTGCAACAAGTATGCTTTCCGCTGAACTTCAAAGCGATAATGGCGCAATTGTAATCGGAAACAAGCTTGCAGCAGAAATGCTCAGCGACGGCGTTTTTGTGGATATATCCGCCATTTATCCCGACAATGAACTTATTAAAGGCGATAAGCTTATGCTTAAAGACTCTGCTTTAGCTGAAAAAATCGGGGTAGATGAAAGCGTTATAACAGATGAATGGTTTATTGCTATCCGTGAGCCTCATAAGCTTATGCACACCAGCGAAAAGAGAATGCAGGAACTTTATGAAAAGGATTATCCTGTATTTGACGCTATTGTAAAGGATATTTCGGAGTAAAGGTGAAAATTATGAGCTATAATTTTAACGTTGAAAAGACAACTGCCGACCTTATCAAATGGGTTAAGGACTATTTTGACACAACCGCCTCTCCCGATACCAAGGCTGTAATCGGCATATCAGGGGGCAAGGACAGCTCTGTAGCCGCAGCTGTATGCGTAAAAGCTCTCGGCAAGGACAGGGTTGTAGGCATCCTTATGCCAAATGGTATTCAGCACGATATTGATTGCAGTCAGCTTCTTGTTGATACTCTTGGTATACAGTATCATACAATAAACATCGGCAGCACTGTAGACGCATTTACAAAGGAGTTTGAAAGCCATATGCCTATGAATTCACAGGCGGTTATAAATACTCCTCCCCGTATCAGAATGGCTACCCTTTACGCAGCAGCTGCCTGTCTTAACGGCAGAGTAGTAAATACCTGCAACCTTTCCGAGGACTGGGTTGGCTATTCCACAAAGCACGGCGATGCAGCAGGTGATTTCTCTCCTCTGTCAATGCTGACGGTTACAGAAATCCTGCAAATCGGCGATTATCTCGGACTTCCTGAAAGCCTTGTTCACAAAGTACCTATTGATGGACTTTGCGGCAAGACTGACGAGGAAAACCTCGGCTTTACCTATGCGGAGCTTGACACTTATATCCGCGGTCTTACGGATTTAAGCCATAAACCCGAACTGAAAGAGATAATTGACCGTATGCACAGAAATAATCTGCATAAATTGCAGTTAATGCCTAAATTTGAGTTTGAAATATAATGATTTAAAATCTAATATATTTGAGATTGCCAAAAAATCAAAATAATATGTAAGTTAAGGGGACGCTCTCAGCACAGCATATAGCATCACAATCCAAATCAAAGATTTGGTGTGCTGCTTATCTTGCAGAGCGTCCCCTCTTTCAAAACAGCCCACAGGACTGTTTTGAAATTCCCCCTTGCAGAACGCTTAAACGCATCACAGAGCCTCTGGACTCAGCAAAATGATACTACCCTTTTGAAACCCCTATCTTATACCCTTAATTTTTACGACGGGAGTGATTGAGCTGAAAATAAGAAATCTTGTATTAGTATCCCTGTTTTCGGCTCTTATCGCTGTAGGAGCCTTTATAAAAATCCCCACTCCCCTGTGCCCCATTACTTTGCAGGTACTGTTTACAACCCTTGCAGGAGCCATTGCAGGGGGCAGAAACGGAGCTGTCAGCGTTATTGTGTACATATCCCTGGGACTTGTGGGATTTCCTGTTTTCGCAGGCGGAGGAGGTATCGGCTACATATTTCAGCCTACTTTCGGCTTTCTCATTGGTATGGTTATCGGTACTTACCTCACAGGTAAGATATGCCACGGCGGAAAGCCTGTTTTCAAACGGTTTATAATAGGCTGTCTTACAGGACTTGTACCGATTTTCACCATTGGTACGGCTTATAACTGCCTTATAACCTCACTTTATCTCAAAGAGGAAAATGCCCTGACCGTAATTTATTACTGTCTGCTGCCCCTGCCCTGGGATATAATTTTGTGCGTTTTTTCCGCGTATATAGCCAAAAGAATACTGAATAACAAAGGGTATCGGAAGTGACCGATACCCTTGTTTCTTATGTTTCGGGCAGTTCCGCTATCTGCTTTGCAGTATACTTCTGAACAGCTATAGCATCAGCTGCTGTTATGCCGCTTCCGGGAGCATAACAATCGCCATTAACTGCACCTTTTTCAGAAAGTGCGTACTTGTCAGGATTGCCGATAGACTGGAATATAGCTGCTGCGTCAGCCATTGTGACAACTTCATCACAGTTTGCATCGCCGTAGAGGATATCGCCTACGGGAGCTGTTGTTGTTACAGGGGCATCCGTAGCCTTTGCTGTAGTCACAGCAGGAGCCGTTGTAGGCTTCACTACAGGCTTTTCTCCCTCTGTTATGGGATATGTTTTAAGGTCGGGAAGCTCGTCAAGAGTAATACAGTACTCGCTCTGATAAATCTCAACCAGATTTTCCACAGGGTTATTCTGCTCGCTTGTAAGATAATTCATATACCAAGGGCAGAAATAAAGCCAGGCTGCCTTGTCGTTTACAAGATTTTCAAGGGAGGGTATACTGTCATTCTCTGTCATAGCTACCATTTTCTGACCGTTTGTACTCTGTACAAGGCTATAGAATGTAGATGAAATTGAGCTTAAATTCGGAAGTCCGTCAACTACGTTGTATTTGTCATAGCCAACAAGGTCAACAACATCGTCGCCGGGGTACCATGCAGGTGATGTGGGGAATGTATAGCTTGTCCAGGTCCAGATAAGGTTATCCAGTCCGTATTCGTTTGTCAGCTTATCATAAAGCAGGCGGTAAAGCTCCTTGCAAGGCTCGGGGCCCTCAGCACCCCACCAGAACCAGGCACCCTCTGCCTCGTGGAGAGGTCGCCATAAAATCGGTACATCGGCTTCTTTAAGCTTTGTAAGCTCCTTGGCTATAAGGTCGATATCTGCCATAAGTACCTCATTTTCCCAGGTACCCTCAGTCAGCGCCTTTGATATGCTGAATGTGGTATATGTTGCACTGGCGGATTCCACGTAAAATGCTGTTTCAGTGCTGCCTTCATCACAGGGAACGTTCCAGTGCCAGGTTACAGTGGCAATACCCTTATATTTATTTGTCCATTCGATACATCTTTCAGGAGCCTGGTCGCGCCAGTCAGATGTGGTATTATAGGCAAGGAAATCAATTCCGCGGATTGCAGGCAGTTCCCCTGTTTGCTCCTTGATATAGTCGAATTCAGCCTCGTTGTCCTTTATATATGTATCGGGGTCATTCCAGGAATTGTAGTTGTGAGAGCCGCAGTACTCCTGCTGTCCTGCTATTATGTGGTTGCCGTATGTGTCGCAGAGGAAGTTATACAGCCTTTTTGCTGAATCGGATGCATTGGGATTGGACAGGGTTCTTGTGGGAGAAAGGCTTGTAAGGCTCTTATCAGCCGGCTTTATTGTGAGATAATCGTAATATGTATAGCCCCAGTATGCTTTCAGTTCAATTGTATTCTTGCCCTCTTTGAGGTTTACAACGCCGCCTGACGCTTCCTCAAATGACGTATTATAGGGGAAACTTACTTCTCCCTGATTAACGCCGTTAACATTGAGATACTGCACCTTCTTATTAGGGTCGCTGGGTTCGCAGTAGCAGATTGAAAGCTCGTAAAGTCCTGCTTCGGGGACATCAACTTCAACGCTGAGAGTTGTGCCTTTCTGGTCAAGATAGGTAAAGCCTTTCCCTGAAAATCCTGAAAAATCTGCGTTTTCAGGCATTTTGTCCGCTGGGACATCCTCAACCCCCATATAAATTGCTCCGCCGCTTGTCTTTCCGTCTTCAAATTCATATTTCTGAATTCCCGTATCTGCGGCAGTTACGGCAGGTAACGCACTTGTAAGTGATACAGCTGTCAGAGCTGCCATTACAATGGTTAAGGATTTTTTAATATGTTTTTTCATCATAATTAATTCCTCCATTTAATTGATTAATTCACATTTTCACGCTGTTTCGCTGAAAGTTTCAGCATATTTTTGTTTCTTTTCTCATTATATCATATCTTTCAGAAAAAATCAAGATTAAATTCAATTAAATTAAAGTAAAATTTCATTTTTAAGTTCAGTTTCTTTTTATACCAATCCCTCTACTATATACATTCAAATGAGATGGCAAAAACGGACATCAAAATGATATATTTTTTTATTTTAACATTAAATCTATGTTTTTTATTTGCCCCTCTATATAATACATTCGTAATCGACAGACAAAAACGGACATGTTTTCGATATATTTTTATTTTTTAACATAAATTACACCGTGATTTGTTGTATCACGGTGCCAGATTACAAAAAAATCATAATAAACCGATTTAGGGGACGCTCTCTCTTGCAGAGCGCTTAAACGCATCGCAGAGCTTTGCTCTGCATGGGACTCTGTCCCATACCCTGCCAGAGGCGCTGCCTCTGGACTCCGCCAAAGGACAATGTCCTTTGGAAACCCAGTTTTGAGATACCATTGTTTATAGACAATCCCAAATTACGGCGTTTTTTTAAATTATTCCCTCTAAATCAAATTCAGGCAGATACTCCTCTCTTGCGGAGGTAATATCCTGGGTAAATCCCTTTATACCAAGGTTTTCTGCGTGTCGTACAACTGAATTGTACTCCATTTTTGTTATGCGCCGTTTCAACTCGGGATAATCACTCGATATAAAATCAAATGGGGTATACTGGCTCATTATGCTGACAAGTCGGCTGTCTGAATCTGTATTTTCTGCTATCCAATCCATAATCCTCATACTGTCGTGACGACAGCCGGGCAGCACGAGATGACGTATTACCGTACCTTTTACCAATCCACCCTTTTCATTATACCGCAGCTTTCCCGTCTGATTTATCATTTCAAGGACAGCCTCTGAGGCTCGCTGAAAATAATCGGGAGCAGATGAATATTTTGAAGAAATATCGGCTGAATAGTATTTTATATCGGGCAGATATACGTCAATATAACCTTGAAGTCGCTTAATAGTCTCTGTCAACTCGTATCCGCCGCAGTTGTACACAACGGGAATATCAAGGCGATTTTTCACCCTGTCAAGTGCTGTAACAATATCGGGAATGAAATGAGTAGGGGTTACAAGCTCAATATTATCTGCTCCCCTGTCCTGCAACGAAAGAAATATATCGCCAAGCTTTTCCGCTGTTATAGCCTCTCCGAAGCCATTATTGCTTATTTCGCTGTTTTGACAATATACACACCGCAGGCTGCATCCCGAAAAGAATACCGTACCTGCTCCGTTATTATAGGATATACACGGTTCTTCCCATTGATGCAATGTCGCCTTTGCAGCCTTCACTTCGGCTCCCATTCCGCAAAAACCAACGGTTTCGTATCTGTTCACACCGCACTTTCTCGGACAAAGGCGGCAGGAATTGTAATCCGCTGTCATAGCCTAATTCTCCCCTAAAAGTGCATATATATCCGCAGCAGTTGCAAGCCCCTCGGAGAACGCTGTTGCCCCTCCGCAGGCTGTGCCAAGTTTCAGCGCGTATTCATAGCCGCCCTTTTCATAACCTGCTATAAAGCCTGCAACCATTGAATCTCCTGCTCCTACAGTGTTCTTCACTGTGCCGCTGTACGCCTTGCTTATGTGCACCTTTCCGCTTTCATCCACAAGTACCGCGCCCTGCTCAGCCATTGATACAAGGACGTTTACAGCTCCCATTTCTTTTATTTTAAAGGCATATTCTGCCGCCTTTTCAGGGGTATCTATAATACAGCCGAAAATCTCGCCAAGCTCGATATTATTCGGCTTTACAAGGAATGGTCTGTATTTCAGTACATTCATAAGCAGATTTCCGGAAGCATCCACAACTGCACGGATGTTTTTTTCTTGCAAGTAAGCAAGGATTTTTTCGTATATATCTGCCGAAAGAGAGGCTGGAATGCTCCCCGCAAGAACAAGGGTATCCCCCTCTTTTAATTTGTCAAATCGGCTGAAAAGCTCCTCTGTTTTCTCCTGTGAGATATGCGGTCCCTGCCCGTTTAGCTCTGTTTCTGTGGGAAGTCCGCAGCGCAGTTTTATATTTATACGCGAAAATCCGCTTTCAAGATGAACAAAACCCGTATCTATTCCTTTTTCGGTGATGCCCTTTTCAATAGCCTCCCCTGTGAAGCCTGCGATAAATCCCAGAGCTTTTGAGGGTATGTCAAGCTCGCGGAGAACAAGCGAAACGTTTATACCCTTTCCACCGAAGAAAATCTCTCCACCAGAAAGGCGATTTACTGCGCCCAGTTCAATTTTTCCGCAGTCTGCTACATAATCCACCGCAGGATTAAGGGTTACTGTATATATCATATTTCTATCCTTTCACAGCAAATTATGCTTTGCTTTTCATATAATCATCAAAAACCTTGAATATATCGGGATGTTCCTTTTTCGTCCGGACAGGCTTCAACTCGCCGTCTGTAAAGCAGTGTGATGAGCTGCCTGTTGCGCATATTTCCCCTGTATCTGTTTTTGTTATGACGTACGATACATACAAAGATACTCCGTTGAATTTTGTTATTGTAAGGTCAACGGAGAACAAGTCCTCAAACCTCAGCGGATGCTTATAGGAACATTCCACCGAAAGAACAGGCATAAGAAGTCCTCTTGCTTCCATTTCCGAAAACGGAAAGCCCGCCTGCTGCAAGAAATCTACGCGGCATTCCTCGAATATCCTTATGTAATTTGAATGATGCATAATACCCATTTTATCTGTTTCATAGTAGTATACTCGTCTGCTGTATGGTTTTATCATATCTTTTTTCCTTTCATTATAGCTCGTGATGCTTCTTTTTGAATTCACCCGGAGTTTCCCCTGTTATCTTTCTGAATGTGGATATAAAGGCGCTTTGTGAAGAAAATCCAAGTGAAAGTGATATTTCAAGAAATGTCAGCTCTGAGCTGATTATCATATTTTTTGCTACGCTTACCTTTGCATTTATAATATATTTTCGGAAGCTTGTTCCCGTTTCTCGTATGAAAAGCTTTGACAGGTAGGTAGGATCAATTTTAAGATGCTCCGCTGCGTCAACAACGGTGATTTTATCAGAAAGATGCTCGTAAATATAGTCTATGCACCGCCTTATATGGATTGATGTTGCATTGCTTTTCTTCATTTCTCTCATTCGCTCTGCAAAATCCAGAAACATCTCCCCGAGAATTTCTATTATTTCATTACAATCGTTACACTTATCGACTTTGCGGATATAAATGTCGCTTAAAGTATATGCTACATCGTGATTCATACCATCCATTATGCATATTCTCGAAGTCATTGCTGTGGCTATTACAAAATGATAGCGTACATTTCTCAAAGGATCATCTGAAAGTACACCTTTTCCATTCTGGAAATTAACCTTTATAACCTCGTTGTAATTACGTTTTACCTGCTCAACATTTCCTGCACTTACTGCGTGATAATGATTAAACTCTCTATCAAACGAAGTGCGCTGAAAATGTTCCTCACGCTGGATATATAGACGATAATTCAAATCTCTGTTTGTATTCACTGTATCACTTCCTTCCTTTATACTCCAATTCTATTATACCATAGTTTTGAAAAAAAAGCCATACTTTTGATATAATTTCAGAAAAATATTCTGTATAATATATGTCAAGAGGGAGAAATGCAGTCAGTCCTCAGCCTTTGGTTAACCAACCTTCCGCCAGAGGCTGCGGCTGGTGCAAATCTTGAAATAATTCCCTGAAATTTTGAAAGGAGTGATTTGTATGGCTAAAACATACGATTTAACACAAGGAAAAACTACCCCCATTATTCTGAAATTTTTCTTTCCTATGCTGCTTACAAATATGCTGCAGCAGATTTACACAATAGCCGATACAATGATTGTTGGCAAGGGCCTTGGCGATAATCCTCTTGCTGCAGTCGGTAATATGTCATCGCTCACTTTCTTTATCATCGGTTTTTCTCTTGGATTAACAAACGGTTTCTCTGTAAGTATTGCTCAGGCATACGGTGCTAAGAACGGAGATGCTCTGAAAAAAGCTGTTGCATCATCTGTAATTCTTTCAACAATCATTACTGTTTTACTAACGGCAATAAGCGTTATTTTCCTGCATCCTGTAATGATAATGCTCCAGACCTCTGAGGTCATAATGGCTGACAGCCTTTTATATGGATATATCATTTTTGGTGGACTTTTCAGCACTATCGCCTATAACCTTTGTGCAAGCATACTCCGTGCATTGGGTGACAGTAAAACACCATTTATAGCTATTATCTTCTCTACTATATTCAATATAGTTTTCAACTGGGTATCAATTTACATTCTCCATATGGGAGTTGAGGGACCTGCTGCTGTTACTATACTCTCGCAGATTATCTCTGCTGCTATTTGCTTTGCAAAGCTGCGTAAAATAGAAGATATCAGACTCACAAAGGAGCATTTCAGAGATAATGTAAAGGTATATCTCGAACTGCTGAAAAACGGTATTCCTATGGCAATTATGAACTCAATAACAGCCATAGGCTCTATGACAGTACAGTATTTTGTCAACGGTATGGGTGTTGCCTATACATCGGCATTTTCCGCTTGCAGCAGATATATTAACCTGTTTATTCAGCCATCCTGTACGGCAGGTATTACAATGTCATCATTTACCAGCCAGAATTTCGGTGCAAAGAAATATGACAGAATTTTCGAAGGCTTAAAGGTTTGTATGACAATAGCTCTTATTACTTATATCGTTTTCGGCTCTGTAATGGTATTCTTCCCACGTTTCCTCGCTTCTATGATGCTCAACGGTGAACAGCAGATTGAACTCGCTATGGGATATCTTGTAAGAAGCGGCATTATGAAATTTGGTGTTGACTTCCTTTTCGTCGTAAGAAGCGGATGCCAGGGTATGGGCAAACCTTTATTCCCTATGATTTCGGGAATTATGGAAATGGTAATGCGTGTTGCAGTTATCGTAATGTACGCTGATAAAGTAGGCTTTGCAGCTACATCATACGCTGAAATTGCAGCTTGGATTGCTGCACTTCTCATCAATTCCGTTGCTTTTGGAGTATTCCTGCACGGTTATATGAAAAAATCAGATATGTCGCATATTCTTGATACTGCATCAGTCCATAACTGTTTCAAAAAGCCCCACAAACTCAATCACGCTTAATATAAGCCCACCTTATTGCTTACAGCCCCAAAAAGATATACGGCGAAGAAGCAATATTTACCAACCCCATTATACAGTATTCAAGGGTATCGTTTCATACGGTACCCTTGAATATTTCTATAACTCGTTATTTTTTAAATTTCTCTTGTATTTT
>JAFQHO010000084.1 GCA_017397925.1 Ruminococcus sp. | reverse complement strand
TGATGGTTATGTACAATTACCATAAATGTTCTATTCAATTGAAAAACGTCGTAAAACAGCCATATCAACTAAACGAACGCCACATAATTATCAAAGCGAATTCAAGAAATCCATGAGAGAATTGTCATCATTCCAATCTTTAGTTACCTTTGGATTCAATTCTGGATAAGCTCTTTCGAGTGCATCACGCATTTGTTCCACATTAATTTTAGCATAAATTTCAGTAGTAGAAATGCGAGAGTGTCCGAGAATATCACGAATATATATCATATCAATACCAGCCTGACATAAATGCATTGCTTTAGTATGACGAAATGTGTGCGGTGTTACTTTTTCTGGGATAATATCTGTATTTTCTCTTGCAAGATCGGCATATTTTGTGATTAAATGTGAAATAGCTGATCTTGAAAATCGTGTGTGTTGTCTGGTATAAAATAACGGCTCATTTCTAGGCATAACAATTGTTTTATGAAATTCTTCATTGTATGTTTTCAGAAGAGCAGCAGTATTTTTCATAATCGGAACGTATCTTGATTTATTTCCTTTTCCCGTAAGAATCACATACGGCTGTTCACTGAAATGAATATCATTCACATTGATACTACAAAGTTCTTGTACCCTTGCACCTGTATCATACAGCATGCAAAGCAACGCAAGGTCACGTTTTCCTTGCCGTGTTGTGATATCAACTGCGTCCAATATTGCTTGCAATGCTTCTTTGGTTAAGTACTCAATCACAGGTTTATGATATTTCATAAATGGGATTGCAAGGATTCTTTGGTATTCGTGGATATATTCTGGATTTTCGGTATGAAGATATTTACAGAAAGAATGTATTGCCGCAAGTCTTTGGTTTACAGAACGCTGACAAAGTCTGCGTTCTTCTTTCAGCCAATTAAGATAATCAGAGATCAATTCTCTGTTGAAATGAGCAAGCGTAAACTTGTGCGGCGGAATCTTCTTTTCACTTTTCATATAGTGAAGAAGCAGCTTAAATGTATCTCTGTAAGAACGAATGGTATGCTGACTTAAATTTCTCATTCCGGAAAGATGGGTTGTGAGAAAATTGGTAAGTGCATAACTAAAATCTGTTGTTTTCATATTCATCTCCTAATTCTTGCGGTATTAAATCTGAAAAATATTCTTCAATTTTTGCTGATATTTCGGGAAACACGTCTTTTGTAATTTTTAGATAATATTCCGTATATTTGAAGAAGGAGTGTCCCATATATGTTTTCAGTACCGGATAATAAGCATTCATGTCCTTTCCGCTCAGCACCATATTCTTCAGTGAATTAACTGCAAAGGTATGCCTGAAATCATATATACGAGGACCTTTTCCATGACCACCATGAGAGATTCCTGCTTTTCTTAAAAATCTACGGAAATTTGAATTCAGATTATCATCAGTGAGCATTTTATTTCTGTATCCAAGCAAAAATGGTGTTTCAGATTCAGAATATATATGAGCCGTATTTGCGTACGCTCTGCACATATCAGTTAATTCCTGATTCATAGGAACTAATCTGTCATTACCAAATTTGCTGTCCCGAATTGTGAGGATACCGCTTTCAAGATCAACATCTTTTAACAGTAATCTACGCGCTTCTCCAGGACGCAGACCACAGCAATACAGCATCCGAAACAGAATTGGCATTACGATATGACGATATGGAACTTCAGAACTGTAACAGCAATTATCAACTTGCTTAAAAAATTCAGAAAGTTCTTCTTTGGAATAAATATGGACAGTATATCTCTGTTCATGCTGTAAAGTATACATAGGAAATACATAGGATGTTTTTCCAAGCTTATTCATTAATACTGCAAGATCCCGTACCGGAGTGATGCGCTGTCGCTGTGTTCCGATTTTTTCATAGGAACGTTTAGCCGCCCAGATGTGCATCATTTCTTTTGTGATTGTATCTGAATCAGGAAAATTCTCTATTACAAAAGAATCAAATTTGCGCAAATGACGTTCACCGGTAATATATTCTTTTCCAAGCAAGTGCTTTTGCTGTAACAGCATCTTCATATACTCAGCCATTTTACAATGAAACATCTGACTTAACCTCTGGCATAGGCAATGTGCACTCACGAAGAAGTTCTACACTCGTTTTTAAATATACCTGCGTAGAATCGACACTACTGTGTCCGATAATTGCTGAAATATTATGATAATCTTCATGATTTTCAAGCATTACTGTTGCAAGTGTATGACGGAGAGAGTGCATACCAAGCTTTCGTTTTTCAGCAACAGCAATCCCAGCCCAACTCATATACTTTTCAATCATTTTATGATGATGGTTGTCCATACTGAATTCCTTGAATGGCGGAACATGAGTTACAAAAATGCAATCCGTTTCAATGGATGGTCTTCCGTTTTTAATGTAATCGATCAGTGCCCAGCCAACATCATTCAAAAGAGGAATATGCAGTGGTTCATTAGTCTTATGCTGAATAATATGCATACTTTTCTTTTTCCAGTCGATATTATCAAATTTCAACGTATTGACATCACTGATACGAAGTCCGAGTCTGGCAACTAACAAGATCATTGCATAATCACGTTTTCCGCTCGGATTGCCTCTGTCAATTGCGGACAGCATTTTCAGAACTTCTTCTTTTCGCCATACAGAAGGTATTTTAAGCTGACTGCGGGTTTTTAATGGTTTTACAACATCATCAAGATAAACGGATATATATCTTTCTGTATGAAGAAATTTCAGAAATATCCTTAATTCTGACAAGCTATGCCTTATGGTTATTCCCGTATATCCAGATAATGACTGTGTGAAATCCAAGACAAGCTGTGCAGAAAAGCTCTTAAAATCTGTATAACCATGCTGCGATGCATATACTAAAAATTTGTATGCTGTTTTTTTGTACGCATCTATGGTCTTAGGAGAATAATCGTATTTTTGATATGTGAGTTCAAAATCGGTAAGTGCTTTATTGAAGCATGATTCCAATTCATAAGTCGCGCGATTGGGCAAATATCTGTATTTAATTGCTTCGCCTTTGTAAATACTTGTCATCATGTGATATACTCTTACAGCTGCTTTTGTATGAGTATGTCTTCTATCTATATGTGCGTTAATATCTGATACTCCATAATGATCATTCATACATCTTTTTCCCATAGCTTCGGTAAAATTACCATTATTATGATTTTCACAGAATTGAATGAAGACAGATAATATGTAGTGATACATATCAAGTGAATTCTTACTCTGCCCTCGTTCAATAATATATCTCTCGACCTGCTGTGCGATTTCTTTGGCTGTGATTGATTTCATATTATCAACGTCCTTTCGTTTGAATACAAAATCATAATATCACTGCTAAATGTCAGTACTATGATTATCTGCTATTTATGCAGAGTTCATTTGGTAAAAATTGAGTGTTATTGGGAAAATTAGATGCAATTATACATTTATGGTAATTATACATAACCATCACTGCATTGTCCAGTCCATTGGTTCTTGAATTCAGACATTTCGCTTTCCGTAAGCGGTTCTGTAATCTGGCAGGTGAGGACTCCCATAAGCTCTCCGTTTCTCACTTCAACGGACGGGAATGCGGAGATGATTTTTTCATTGATGGGGGAATCTTCATCGTAATAAATCATCAGACCACGATACTTTTCATTCGGCTCAGAGTATTTCTGAATCGCAGCGTTGATTTCATCCTCACAGCCACAAGCACAGCTTGATGGAATAACCTCAAGGTCATCTTCATACGGTGCATCCCAGTCCGTTTCATAGATTTGCGGCTCTGCCTGAATCTCAAGGGGACAATAGAGCTTCATTTCTTGTGTAGGCTTTGCAGTTACCGTGAAATCTGCCTGACCTGTAATTCCGAGATAGTGGTCACGAACCTCTGCAAGATCTTCACGTCTGTCAAGCATTTCAGCCACCGTTCGAATCATCAGAACTCGCAAATCTTCATCGCCGAGCATATCTTCAAAGATAAAATGCTTCTGACCTGTGTGAGCAAGCTCTGCGATTCGGTCAGCCATAGCTTTCAGTTCTGCATGGAGCTGATGCTCTCCGGCAGTAATATCATTTGCCTCAACGATCGCTCTTGCATTCGGAATGAACTGTGACTTGCGGGCATAGTCTGAACCCTCGGCTTCGACAAGGATTCCGTCGCTGCCGTTGGCATCAAGGAAGAGGATACAGTGTGCAGTGTTGCCCTTCATATACATCAGATCTCCCTTCTCGATGATTTCGGGACAGTCATCCAGGGGATGATCTCTCATCTGTTCGAACCTCTTACCGTAGAGGGGAATGACTTTCTCCACTTCAATCTGCATCGGTTCGTAGCTGTAAGCCTTGTGATTCAGTGGAGCATTGAATGTTATTTTTTTCATTAGCATCAACTCTCTTTCTTTATAAATGTATAGGGGAAAACAAAAATGCCGAACCAATCGAGAATTTACTTCTCAATCAATTCGGCATAACGAACAAGAAACCGTCTGAAACTTTGTGAAAGATTTTTGCAATAAAAAAGAGCAGACTTCGGAATTTTTCTTCCAAATCTGCTCTCAATTCTCTTGAAAATCAAAAAACGTCCGTTCAAGTCCTGTTTCAGGCTTGAAAAGGCAAAATGTCATCTACGGTTTTACACTAAAAATTTTTAGCTCCAGATATGCAAAAAAGTCCGAAAAATCGGACTTTTTTGGTCTGTCATCTATTTTGTACAACAGAGATGGTGCGGATAACAGGAGTTGAACCTGCACCGAGTTGCCCCGACTGGCACCTGAGGGCAGCGTCACGTTAGTGGAATTTATATCATTTCTCCATGCTATAAACATATTCAAGAGCAGCTTCAAGAATGTGATCGCCCTCAGAGTCACTAAAAAGTTCTACAACCTCCTCTTTACTGTATGTTATATGATAATCAAGATTTACGACTGATTTTCTGTCACTTTTTGGCTCTGCTATTGGTTCATTATTCTCTGTCAAGGCAGGATAAATAGGGTAGTAGAACTCAATCTTGCCGTCGGTCAGTATACACCTCCCGCCGGTAGCTTGTGAAGATCCCCACTGATATGTATTACCGATTAAAGCAGTATTATCTCCCCTTGAAAGCCAATATGCAAGAACATCTCCTGCACTACAAGTTTCACCGTTCACTATGACCGTTATTGGTATATCCGACCAGAGAGCTTCCCCAAACTCAAACGACCTTCTGAACAAGCCGAATTTTTCATTAATTAAATACGTCTCTGCGGGAACAATTTCTACATCAACGAAAAGCGATGCGATACACGACGATATATTGGCATATCCGCCACTATTATTACGTAAATCTATTATCAGTCGTTTCATTCCTTTATCTTCAAGATCCTGTATCTTATCCCGGATTTCATTATAGAGTTTAGGATTTTTTCCTGATAATTCAGAGTAAATAAAATACAAATAATCATCATTTTCATAATCTTCCTCCTGAACTCTCAGATAACCACATTCTTCATCCAGCATACATGCATAATAATTTTCAGAAGAAAATATGTTTTTGGAATACACAGTTTCTATAAGATTTTTCAAGCGTTGTGAATAACTTCCAATACTGCTAAGCTGTGCAGTTTTTTCTGTACCATCATCAGCTATAAAAGAGATTTCTACCTTTTCTTCGCCGTGTCCTGCAAGAAATGCAGGACGAAAAATATCTTCATTCTCAACGTAAACAAATGTATTGTCAGGATGTATACATTTAACTTCCGCTACTGCATCATCTATAGCAACGCCATTCCAACGGGTCACGACAGTACCGTTGTGTATGCCATTTTTTTCAGCTTCACTTCCCGGCTCAACAAGAACTGCAAGCACCTCTCCGACATTATCCCTAAACAACGACAGTCCGAAGTCATTGCCGTAGAGATCTCTTGTAGCACGACTTTCGCCCTCAATATCATATGGTATTACCCACACATGCCCATCATAAAGATCATATTTAAGCTCATAAAGCAGTTCAAGTATAGCAGCTTCATCATTCTCCTTCTCCGCCTTTTCTACAAGCGGCAGATATTTCTCACGCATAGCCTCGAAATCTATATCCTTCCAGTAACGTGTAACATAAGATTCTTCAAGCTGATCTATGGTTTTAGAGACAGACTCTGTCCACCCGTATTTAGAGTAATCACCAAGATTCATAATGTCATCCGACACCATAGTTACGAGAAATACACTACCGCACAACAGAGTATTCACAAAAAATTCAAATGCGGTATATACTCCGAATGAGCCGCGGAAATAGGTGACCAATCCCCATAGAAGAATGAAAAGAGCTGCTATACCGAAAGAGATATGTCTCTGCCAGAACAGATCCTGAACAGCTCCGGGAGCATTGATTGCATAAAACAGCAGAACTACCGCCAACGGTATGCAGCATAGTCCCACCCACAACTTATGATGACGTTTCTTCATAAAATGATGCAAAACTACCAATATTATCAATGCGAGTACATTAAACAGCATCAGCATTTTTATCTTGTTGTCATGCACAAGTAACAAAGAAAACAATCTAATCATATTAATCTCACCTATCTTATCAATAATTTAGTTTATCAATTATGTATTCAGCCACTTCGTCCAAATGATAATGGATAAATAAATGCCAATCATCAAAATATTCATATTCCATAGGGTTATCACAGTATCTGTCAAACTGCTTTATATTTATTTCATCAGATACGAATTGTAAAAAAACACCATTCAATCCAACCCTTAAGATTTGGATTTCAATGGTGTTTTAAATGGTGCGGATAACAGGAGTTGAACCTGCACCGAGTTGCCCCGACTGGCACCTGAAGCCAGCGCGTCTGCCTATTCCGCCATATCCGCATATTGCTTTAATATTATACCATATTTTTTACAATTTGTCAATAGTTGCACATATATTTATATTTTTTACCTAATCATCAAGATAAAACAGGCGGCTACATGCCGCCTGTTAGCTGATATTATCAGTCTTTCTTTTCTTCTTCAGCTGCATCAGCAGTTTCCTCGAAATCTTCAATTGTAAGGTCATCACAATCAAATTCGAGAAGCTCATCACAGTTAGGACAATTGATAGAACCTTCCTCAATCATACCCTCGTCAATGAGAATTGTATCTCCGCAAGAGGGACAAGTAATCTCATAAAGCTCGTCATCCTCATCGAAATCGAAATCATCGTCGTCTTCTTCGTCGTCAAAGCAGTCTTCGCAATCGTCGAAATCGAAATCCTCATCGTCCTCATCATAGATATCATCCTCAACCTGACCGAGGTCCTGGTCAAGAATATCGCAAAGCTCAGTAAGCTCATCTACCTGTGACTGGAGATCCTCCACATAAGCAACAAGCTCATTCATAACGTCTGCCATCTGAATAAGAGCTTTGCCCTCCTTAGTGGAATTGTCAATGTCAAGACCGTCAAGCAGTCCCTGTAAATAAGACATTTTCTCAGTAAGCTTCATAACAAGCTCCCCCTTTCGTTAAATCGTAATTATTATCGGCACAAGGGTGCATAATATACTCCCCGCGCAGAACGTCAATTATGCTCTTGACATATACTCGCCTGTACGAGTATCAACCTGAATCTTCTCGCCCTCGTCGATAAAGAGAGGAACCTTGATCTCAGCGCCTGTTTCAAGTGTAGCAGGCTTTGTAGCATTTGTAGCTGTATCGCCCTTAAAACCTGGATCTGTCTGTGTTACAACCAGCTCAACGAAGTTGGGTGGCTCAACACCGAAAACGTTACCCTTGTATGAGAGAATCTTACAAATCATTTCTTCCTTAACGAACTTGAAGTTGTCGCCAAGTACAGATGCGCTGATTGGAAGCTGCTCATATGTTTCCATATCCATAAAGTAGTAAAGATCTCCGTCATTGTAGCTGTACTGCATATCCTTTCTCTCAACGAAAGCTGTAGGGAACTTAGCTGTAGGGTTGAAAGAAGTTTCAACAACAGAACCTGTGATAACGTTCTTATACTTTGTACGTACGAAAGCGGCACCCTTACCTGGCTTTACGTGCTGGAACTCAACAACCTGAACAACCTGTCCGTCAAGCTCAAAAGTTACGCCGTTTCTGAAATCGCCTGCTGAAATCATAAAAAATTACCTCCGAATTTTAATTAATAAATGAAATTTGTCGGTATATAATCGACAAAAATAAGCTGTCAACCGCAAATCATTAATATGTATTATTATACCATATTTCCACACAATTTGCAATACCTTACGCAAATTATTATAAAGATATTATATTTTTTGCACATTTTGTCAGATTTATACATCCATTTTCGGTCAAAATGACAAAATCTTCTATTCTCACTCCGAATTTTCCTGCAATATATATACCAGGTTCTATAGTGACTACCGCACCTTTTTCCAGTTTTTTATCATATCGGGGAGCTGCGTTAGGCTGTTCGTGTATTTCCAGACCAACGCCGTGACCAAGAGAATGACCGAAATATTCTCCATAACCTGCATCACATATATGCCGCCTTGCCACAGCATCAAGCTCCGAACCTGTAACACCCGCCTTCGCTGCTGCAATAGCTTTTTCCTGCGCAGTAAGGACTATATTGTATATCTCCGTCATCTTCGCATCAGGCTCACCAACGCATACAGTACGCGTCATATCACTGTGATAGCCGTTGTACACTGCACCAAAGTCCATAAGGACAAATTCGCCCTTTTTCACCTTTTTATCCGAGGGAACCCCGTGGGGCATTGATGTATTCTCCCCTGCAAGAGCAATTGTATCAAAGGATATACCCTCAGCACCCTTTTCGAGCATAAGTCTGTCAAGTTCAAGGGCAATTTCACGCTCCGTAACACCCTCTTTAATAAAGCAAAGAATATCCTCAAATGCAGATTCAGCAATTTCCTGTGCTTTTCGGATATATTCAAGTTCTTCATCGTCCTTTACAGCACGAAGCTTATTTATAGTGTTGCTGAGAGTATCCGTTTCGATTATATCTACGCATTTGAGGTGCTTTTTCATCAGATTGAGGCGGCTTACTGTCACATCCATAGACTCAATAGCAAGATTTTTCACGCCCTCCTGACGAAGCAGCGCAGAGATTTCCTTATAAAGCTCCTTTGTTTCCAGAACTTCAGCAGTTTTTACTGTTTCCCTTGCCTTTTCTATATAGCGGAAATCAATAAGCAGATAAGCTTTATTTCTGAACGCAAGAACAGTACCTGCGGAGGATTTCATTCCCGTGAAATACCGTCTGTTAACGTCTGAGGTAACGAGAACGCTCTCCACATTGTCGGGGAGCATTTCAAATAATCTTTCAAAACGTCCCATATCAAAGCTCCGACATTGCCTGAACTGCAAGATAATAACTCATAAAGCCAAGTCCGCATATGCTGCCCTTACACACAGGTGCAATAACTGAATTGGCACGGAACTCCTCTCTTGCATCAATATTGCTTATATGAACCTCAATTACAGGAATTTTTATAGCCGCTATAGCATCGCGGATAGCATAACTGTAGTGGGTATATGCACCTGCGTTTATAATAACTCCGTCAAAAGCTGTACGTGCAGCGTGAAGCTTATCAATAATAGCACCCTCGTGATTTGATTGGAATATCTCGCATTCAAGCCCCTGTTCCTTTGCGCGATCGATGATATTACTGTTCAGCACGTCGATGCCTGAGCTGCCGTAAACTCCGGGCTCACGTTCACCGAGGAGGTTAAGATTTGGGCCGTGTATAACTAAAATCTTCTTAATCATATCTTTCTCCTTATAATGAAAAAGCGGACGTAAAAACGCCCGCTTAAATTTCATATGTGTAAGATTAATACTTACGCTTACGAGCTGCCTCAGACTTCTTCTTACGCTTTACAGAAGGCTTCTCATAATGCTCTCTCTTACGTACTTCAGCAATAACGCCGTCCTTAGCACATGATCTCTTAAATCTCTTAAGAGCTGTGTCAAGTGACTCGTTCTTACCAACGCGAACTTCTGCCATTTACCATTTCCCTCCCTTGTTCAGAGGTTGCCCACAGGAAACCCCGGAGCTATATGCTAATCACCCTTGCGGATGTCAGTCAACAATACCTCATTCAATTACGAATATAATGTTATTTTACCACATTTTCCCCTTTATGTCAAGCATTTTTCAGGGATTTGTAAATTTCGTTATTTTGCTACAATATTAACAAGCTTATTTGGTACATATATCTGTTTTACGATATTTTTACCCTCTACAGCAGCCTTTACAGCTTCTTCTTCCATAGCCATTGCTATTACAGATTCCTGGTCTGCGTCAACTTCAATGTTAAGCTTCGCCTTAACCTTTCCGTTAATCTGTACAACGATTTCAATTGTATCATCCTTGCAGAGTGCCTCATCGTAAACAGGCCAGCTTTCAAATGCAATTGTGTCATTATGACCGAGAATGCTCCAGATCTCCTCGCCGATATGAGGTGTAATGCAGGAAAGCATCTTTATAATGCCCTCAGCGTACTCCTTAGGACATTTGCCAACCTTGTAAACCTCATTTACAAATATCATCATCTGGCTGATAGCTGTATTGAATGCCAGCTTTTCATAGTCCTCTGTAACTTTCTTTACTGTCTTATGGTATACTTTTGTCAGACTGCCATCATTGTCATCGGTAAGATTCTCAGCCTCAGTAAAGAAATTCCATACTCTGTTAATAAACTTTCTTGCGCCTTCTACGCCCTTTGGATTCCAGGGCTTGCTCACCTCAAGAGGTCCCATAAACATTTCGTAAAGACGAAGTGTATCAGCACCGAAATCTCTTACTATATCAGATGGATTTACTACGAACTCAGGGAATCTCTTACCCATCTTGATGCCGTTTTCACCAAGAATCATACCCTGATGTACAAGCTTCTTGAAAGGCTCCTTTGTAGGTGCAAGGCCCTTATCATAAAGATATCTGTTCCAGATACGTGAATACATAAGGTGTCCTACAGCGTGCTCAGGACCGCCTATGTAGAGGTCTACAGGCATCCAGTGTTTCAGAAGCTCCTGATTTGCAAATTCCTTGTCATTATCGGGGTCAATGTATCTGAAGAAGTACCAGCTTGAACCTGCACTGCCGGGCATTGTTGATGTCTCACGGACGCCCTTGATACCGTTCTTATCGTACTGCTTCCACTCTACTGCATTTTCAAGAGGTGCTTTTCCGTTTTTACCCTTGTAATCGTCAAGCTCAGGGAGAATAAGCGGAAGCTCGCTGTCATCAAGAGAGTAAATTTCTCCATTCTCTGTATGAACTACAGGAACAGGCTCTCCCCAGTAACGCTGACGTGCAAATATCCATTCACGGAAATGATAATTTACAGTACGCTTTGCTCTGCCCATTTCTTCAAGCTTCTTTGTAATAGCTTCCTTTGCTTCCTCAACAGTAAGACCTGTGAACTCCTCAGAATTAATGAGCTTATAGCCCTTTCCAAGGTATCCCTGTTTTTCAAAGGCTGCCTCTGATACATCAACGTGACCAAGCTTTTCATCACCGTCAATTACCTGTATCATATCAATGTTGTGTGCAATTGCATACTCAAAATCACGCTGATCGTGGCTTGGAACAGCCATTACAGCACCTGTACCATAGCTTGCAAGTACGAAATCACCGATAAACATTCTTACTTCTTTGCCATTTACAGGGTTTATACAGGTAACGCCTTTAAGCTCACAGCCGGATTTGGTCTTGTTAAGCTCAGTACGGTCCATATCATTTTTCTTTCTTGTTTCCTCGATATATGCCTTAACTTCGTCAATATTTTCAACTCTGTCAAGGAGACTCTCAGTAACAGCTCCATCGGGAGCAAGAACCATAAATGTGATACCGTAGATTGTTTCAATACAAGTAGTGAATATGGAGAACTTTCCGCCGCCTACTATATCAAACTCAACCTCAACACCTGTTGATTTACCGATCCAGTTGCGCTGAATTGCCTTTGTTGACTCAGGCCAGTCGATTTCCTCAAGTCCCTCAAGGAGTTTTTCAGCAAATGCAGGCTGGTCAATTACCCACTGTTTCATATTCTTACGAACAACGGGATATCCGCCTCTTTCAGATTTTCCGTCGATAACCTCATCGTTTGAAAGAACTGTTCCCAGCTCCTCACACCAGTTTACAGGCATATCAATATACTTTGCATATCCGTCCTCGTAAAGCTGCTTGAATATCCACTGTGTCCACTTGTAGAAGCCGGGGTCAGATGTTGCTATCACCTTTGACCAGTCATAATCAAATCCAAGCTCTTTGAGCTGTGCTGAAAAGGTCTTAATATTCTCCTGTGTAAAACCATTTGGGTGATTTCCTGTTGTTACAGCATACTGCTCAGCAGGAAGTCCGAAGGAGTCATATCCCATTGGATGAAGCACGTTATATCCCTGCATACGCTTCATACGTGAAACAATATCAGTTGCAGTATAACCCTCCGGATGACCTGCGTGAAGGCCTACTCCTGACGGATATGGGAACATATCAAGGGCATAGAACTTAGGCTTGCTGAAATCCCATACATCTGTTTTGAAAGTTTCGTTTTTCTCCCAGTACTCCTGCCACTTTTTCTCAACCGATTTAAAATCATACTTTGCCATTTTAATCAATCCTTACATATATTATTTTTTGAAAAGCTCTGATAACTCATTCCATTTATTCGTGAAATGCTCCTTTACATCCTTATGAACAAGAAGAAGCACAACAGCTAATGCATCTACGACAGCCTCTACAAGATAAATGGCTGTAGATGGAAGATGCGTCATATTATAAGGCATATTCCTTACAACTGTAAAGGCAAGAAGTGCCGCAACTGCAATATTAAGATACTGCAAACCACTGAACATAGCCGCTGCTGCCACGACTGCAAATATTATGCCGCCGAAATCAAAACCTCCGCCTATAAACATATTTATAACGGTTTTTACAAGCAGATATACCCCTACAATTACAACGTAATTTCTGCCTGTTTCGTTATTGGTTTTCATCAGTTCTCCTCCTTGGTGAGAAGATCGTCGATTTCAAGTCTTTCGCCGTCTGCCCATAAGCCTTCAAGCTTATAGAAATGACGTGTTTCCTTATAGAATACGTGTATGATAATATCGCCATAATCAAGAATTATCCAGGTATTTCCGGTATCTGCCTCACGTCTGATAGGCTCAATACCCTTCTGTGAAAGCTGGAATTCAACTTCATCTGCAAGGGTACGTGTATGAGTATTACTTGTACCGTTAACAATTACAAAATAATCCGCAAGAATGGTGAGGTCGCCAATTTTTATAGCCTGTATATCTTCGCCTCTTTTTGCATCGAGGGATTTTATAATAAGTTCAAGTTTTTCTTTATCTGTCATAATTAATCTTCCTTCCACCAAGGTTTCATATCAGGATTTCTCATCGGCTCTGTTGATTTCTCAATTTCCTCAAGAGATGCTCCTGTATCGTCATATAAATCATACTGATGATTGAGTACAAGCTCAACCATTGAAGTATCGTTCTGGGTCATACGCGTCTGATATGGACGGTAATAGTTGTTCAGCAAGTCAATTGTTTCCTGCTTGTGAACTGAATATACGGAGTAACCGTTTCCGTCTGCTGCATAGAATATTGCGTCCTCACCGGGCACTATATCAACGCGGACATTTTCCATATCCACCGTTGAGGCAAAATCCGCAACCTTGCTTAAATCACCTATTGAAAGGTCGGTATAAAGGAGCTCCTTTTCGTATATCTCCTTGATATAGCCGTATAGCTTCAATCTACCCTCATCCTTTACAATGGAGAAAAGCTTCTGCATAGCCGCTGCCATAAATCTACGCTGATTCTGCATACGGCCTATATCGCCCTGCATCCACTCACGACGGAAACGAATAAACCACTCCGCCTGCTGTCCTGTAAGAGTAATATCTCCCTCAGGGATTATCTTATCGTGTTCATAAATAATTTCATTTTCTATTGTTATCGGTATACCACCAATGAGGTCAACAATTTCCACAATATCAAAACAAGCTGTTGTGATATACGCATCAATTGGTATACCAAAATTCTCCTGAACAGCATTTACAGTACGCTGAATAGGCGGCTGTATAGACGGGTCACCCATTGAATATATGCTGTTGAATTTACGTGTTACGCTGCTTGTGTAATCAGGGAAGCAGACATCACGGGGAATTTGCAGTATTCGTATACTTGCGTGACCGATATCAAACTGCACAACCCACACAACATCAGTGTTGAATTCCTCCTCATCAAATCCAAGAAAAAGAACACTGTACTGTCCCTCGACCAGCTGAGGCAGGTCAAGCCCGTCATTCAGTTCAGGAAGTTCCTGTGCTATTTCCTCCTGTGGTTTAAGGTCAAGCTTTACATTTTCCTTGTTAAGCTCTCCTTCCATAGCAGCAGGCTTCATATTCTTTATATAATTGTATACAGAAATATTGCCGCCGTTTTCCTTATCCACGAGTATGGGCATATTCAGTACGAGAACAAATGCTACAACCAAAGCTGATACGACAGAAATAATCTTAACTGATATATTTATCAGTTTTTCGTATCTTTTAGCCTTCTTTGACTTCTTTGTGGATTTTTTTCTTTTTATCTCGGTATTCTGTCGTGGCGGAACATTCTCGCCCTGAGTGACTTTTACAAGCTTTTTCGGTACATCTGAATTTCCTGCCTCGTATCGTCCACGATTTTCCGTAGGTGGCGCTTCATACCTTCCACGGTATTCCGAAGCTTCTGCCCCGATTTTCTCATTTTCCCTGCTACGGTCAACTCTGACGAGCTTTCCGAGAGGTTTATTCTGCTTGATGTCATTTGAATGAAAGTCTTTATTCTCCATTTTCATCCTCTTTTCGTTCTGTCAGTGAATTCGCTGATTTATCGGCATATGCCGTTTACTTTTTATCCGACTTTATAAGACGTGTGTAAAAATTGTACCCCTCTACGGTGCAGGGCGGCACAACTCCGCCTTTTTTCACAACCGATTTTATAGAAAAAACAAATCCCTCAAGCATAGCCGCGTCAAGATCAGTATATACAAGTTTGCGCATTTTATCAACATCCTTGTAGCTTCTGTCAGCTGATACAAGGTCGCCCAGATATACAATTTCTTCAAGTCTTGACATACCTGCTCTGCCTACTGTATGAAAACGGATAGAATTTATAATATCAATATCCTCTATCCCCCATACGCTTTTTATGAAATAAGCCCCTGCTACAGCGTGCCATAGCGAGCGTGTTTCCCGTTCCTCGCGGCATATAGCAAACCCGCTTTCTTCAATAAGCCTGTATTGTTCCTCAGGAGCAAGTTCTTTGCAGACATCGTGGAGAAGCCCTGCAAAGTAAGCCTTTTCGGGGTCTTCACCGTATTTTTCCGCAAGTTTTCTGCACTCAACTGCAACATTAAGAGAATGCTGATATCTCTTTGAGGAAAGATTATCTTTAAGATATTTCTTTTTTTCATCGGGTTTATAGAACAATGTTATCACCTCGATAAAGTTTTCTCAATGTAATATATTGTACTACATTTTCGCGAAGATAGCAAGAGATTTTTTTATTTTCTGCAATTTTTTTTCTGATCTCAGATGAAGACATCTCCAACGGCTCTACCGGACACACAACGATTTCCCCGAATTCACGCAGTTTTTCTGCCTTTTCTTCAAGAATTTCGAAATCTCCGTCATTTCTTGAAACAACGGCAAGTGTAACCTCTTTCAGAATATCTTCAAATCTGTTCCAACTGTCAAAACAAAGGAGCATATCGCTGCCCACAAGGAGAAAAAGCTCATCATCAGGAAAACGCCGACGGAATTCCTCAACTGTATATATAGTATAGCTTTTCCTGTCGTTTGTCAGCTCGTAATCGCAGGGAAACAGTCTGCCGCTGCCCTCACAGGCAAGTCGGAGCATTTCCATTCTGTCCTCTCCCGAAGCGTATTCATCGCTTGAACGGTGGGGACTTATCCTGGACGGCACAAGATATACTCTGTCAAGATGAAGTATATCCGCCGCACCTTCAGCAAGATGAATATGCCCGTTGTGAACAGGGTTGAAGCTGCCCCCATATATACCTATTCTCATTTCGCCTTTGGGATGTTCTCGATAACAGGCTCTTTGGGATTACGCTTGAAAAGTACAAATTTATTACCTATTACCTGTACAACATCTGCACCTGTCTGCTCAGCCACAGCGTCAGCTGCCTCTCTTGCAGTCCAGCCCGAATTTTCAAGAACTTTCAGCTTTATAAGCTCTCTTTTGCGGAGTGCTTCACCGATTTCCTTGCACATCATCTCGGTAACGCCGCCTTTTCCAATCTGGAATATAGTTTCGTATTCTGCCGCAATACCACGGAGATACGCTCTCTGTTTACTTGTAAGCATAATTACTATCCTTTCGCTAACATCTCATATAACGCTCTTAAAGCCGCGCCGCGGTGACTGAGAGCATTTTTTTCCTCGGCTGTCATTTCAGCCATTGTCTTATCCCCGACTACAAATACAGGGTCATAGCCAAAGCCGTTTGTACCCTTTTCCTCATAGCCGATTTTCCCTATACATCCGCCGTTCACAGTAAAAATGCCTTTTTCGTCCATATAGGCGATAACGCACTGGAATGACGCTGCTCTGTTATTGTCCGGAATATCTTTCATTTCCTCAAGGAGTTTTGCACATTCCTGTCCTTTAGGTGCATATCTTGCGGAGTATACTCCGGGTCTGCCGTCAAGGGCATTGACGCAAAGTCCGCTGTCATCGGCAAATACGGGAATTTTCACAATGTCATATACAGCCTTCACCTTTATCATAGCATTTTCTGCAAATGTTGCGCCGTTTTCTTCGGGATCGCAGTCTGCGCCTGCTTCACGCTGAGATATGACCTCAATTCCGAGAGGTGCAAGAATTTCCGCAGCTTCACGGAGCTTATTTGCGTTATTTGTAGCAAAAACTATCTTATTCATCGTCTGAACCCTTTCTGCCGAAAAGTCTGCTGAAGAAGCCTTTCTTTTTCTTCTTTTCGGGCTTTTCGTCCTCAGCCTCTACAGGCTCTGAGTCTTCTGCCTCGGAGATTTCCTCGATTTCAGGTATTTCCTCTATTTCAGGAACATCTTCAACCTCAGGAGTTTCCTCAACCTCTGCGATATCCTCAACTTCGGGAGCAAGCTCAACCTCGGGTCCAAGTTCTACCTCAGGAGCAAGCTGAACCTCAGGAATATCCGCAATTTCCTCGATTTCGTCAATTTCCTCAGTTTCCTCAATTTCGGGAACATCTTCAACTTCGGGAGTTTCCTCAACCTCGGCAACATCCTCAACATCTTCTGTTTCCTCAATCTCAGGAATATCCTCAATCTCCGGTACTTCCTCAATTTCGGGAATATCATCTATATCCTCGTTTTCTTCTGCTCTCTCGGCAGCATTACGCTTAGCCTCGTCAATATCAAAGAGAGCATCAACGAACATTCGGCTGTCAAATGGCTGTAAATCGTCAATTTTCTCGCCTACACCTATAAGCTTCACAGGTATTCCCAGCTCATTCTTGATTGAGATAACAATACCGCCCTTTGCAGTACCGTCAAGCTTAGTAAGAACAATACCCGTAATAGGCGCAGTTTCGCTGAAAAGCTTAGCCTGGCTTACTGCATTCTGACCTGTTGTAGCGTCAAGAACAAGAAGTATTTCACGGGAACATTCTCCTGCCTTGCTGTCGATGATACGATTTATTTTTTTAAGTTCCTCCATAAGATTTTTCTTGTTATGAAGTCTGCCTGCGGTATCAATTACCACAACATCGCAATTTCTTGCCTTTGCAGCGTCAAGAGAGTCATATACAACAGCACCGGGGTCACTGCCCTCAGCGTGCTTTACAATCTCAACACCTGCTCGGTCAGTCCATACCTGCAGCTGGTCAATAGCAGCCGCACGGAAAGTATCAGCCGCCGCAACAACTACCTTTTTGCCCTCCTGCTTGAACTGGTGGCAGAGCTTGCCGATAGTTGTAGTTTTACCTGCACCATTAACACCGATAACCATAATTACAGCAGGTGAAACAGACAAGTCAAGTCCTGTATCATCTCCCATAATGTCGGAAATAACCTCGTGAATAAGCTCCATAATGTCGTTAGGGTCGGTAATACCCCTTTCCTTAACAAGCTTACGCACTCTGTCGCATATCTCAACAGATGTATCAACGCCGATATCGCTCATAATCATCTGTTCTTCAAGTTCTTCAAAAAGCTCCTCGTCTATTTTTGTAAATGAATTGAATATACGCTGAAGTCCGCCGAGAAAGCTGTCCTTCGTTTTTTTCAGACCTTCAGCGATTTTAGTGAATAATCCCATAATATCCTCCGTTTATGATGATTTAAAGGGGTTTTTATGATTTATAAATGAAAGTTATTGTATATCAGCTGCGTCCTCCTGGAAATCTACCTGTTCCATTTTCAGAAGCTTGGATATGCCGTCCTCCTGCATTGTAACACCATAAAGCACATTTGCCTCCTCCATAGCGCTTCGTCTATGGGTAACAAGAACAAACTGCGTTGTATCAGTGAAATTTTTCAGATACTGAGCATATTTTCTTACGTTTACTTCATCAAGAGCCGCGTCAATCTCGTCAAGTATACAGAACGGTGCAGGACGAAGCCGCAGAATAGCGAAATAAATGGCAATAGCCACAAATGATTGCTCACCGCCTGAAAGAGAAATAAGGTTCTTGATAACCTTTCCGGGAGGAGCAACGCTGATTTCTATTCCCGATTCAAGAACGTTCTCAGGGTCGGTTAATATCAGCTCAGCCTTACCGCCGCCGAAAAGCTCCACGAATATTTCCTTGAAGTTGGAATTGATAATTTTAAAGCTTTCGCTGAAAATACGGCACATATCCTCCGTAAGTTCAGCAATTATCCTTTCAAGTTCCCTTTTGGAGTTCTGAACGTCAGCCATTTGTGCCGACATAAACTCATATCTTTCCGATACCTCACGATATTCCTCAACAGCGTCAACATTTACGCTGCCGAGAGCCTTGATTTTATTCTTGACTGAATTGAGTTCAGCCTGTGCCGCTACGATATCCTCTATTTTTTCTGCAGTCTGTACTGCCTCTGAATACGTCATTTCGTAAACATCCATAAGCTGACGCTTTATATTGTCCGTATCACGGTTTGCAGCATCCCTGCGTTCTTCAAGACGTGTAACCTCTCCTGAAAGCTTTTCCTTAGCCTCATTAAGCTGTTTCATACCCTTTTGTATTTCGCTTACAAGGCGGTTCTGCTCCGTGTGGATATTCTGATACCTCTGTATTTCAGCGGTATATTTATCAGCGTTTTTACCTACGTTTTCAAGCGCCTTTTCAAGTTCAGCGATGGCCTTCTGTTTTTCTGCAATAATACGCTGATTAAGCTCAATTTCATTTTCAAAATGCCTGTTGTCGCCGCTGAGATTTTCAAGTTCTGATTCTATACGCTTTATATCGTCGCATACAGCCTGTATATCCTTTGAAAGTTCCATTTCGCGGATTTTCATACCCGAAAGCTTTTCCGACAGTGCTGCTCGTTCCATACGAAGCTTTTCGCGGCTTGACTGCTCTATAGCAAGCTTTTCCTCTGCAGCCTTGATTTTCTCATCAAGAACCTCAGCCGCCTTGCGTGCGTCCGCCTCGGCCTGTTTTGCCGCAGATATGCGATTTCTGAACTCCTCCTGTTGCCTTTCGGAGTTTTCGGCTGCCGCCCTGAGCTGCTCTATAAGGACTTCAAGGCTTGAAAGTTCCGCATTAATACGGATTTCCGCAGAGCTGCACTCTGCCATTTCTGTTTTTGCAGATTCACGGTCATAACGCAGTTTTTCAGCCTCAGCACGATATTTTTCCATTTTTGTATCAAGCTGTCCGCGCTGTGCCGTAAGCTGATTAATTTCATTTTCAAGCTTCTCAATTTCATTTTTACGGGTGAAAATTCCTGCAGATTTCTGTGCTGAACCACCTGTAAATGAACCGCCGGCATTAATAACCTGCCCGTCAAGAGTTACAATTCTGAATTTATAGCCGTATTTTTTAGCTATAATCGTTGCGGAATCAATATCCTCCGCAATGGCGATACGCCCGAGGAGAGAGGCAATAATTCCGCTGAATTTACTGTCATAGCCGACGATTTTATCAGCCATAGCAACAAAACCTTCGCAGTCCTCAAGTCCCTTTTCCCTGAACTCATAGCCCTTTACCGAGGTTATGGGAAGAAAAGTTGCACGTCCGCCGTGATTTTCTTTTAGAAATCTGATACCACGCTTTGCCGCATCCTCATTTTCCACAATAAGATTCTGCATTGCGCCGCCCAAAGCCGTTTCTACAGCAAGGGCATACTGTCCGTCAACACTGATATTCTGAGCAACTGTGCCGTAAACACCGCTCAACCTACCCTGTTTTGCAGCTTTCAGAATTTGCTTTACACTGCCCGCAAAGCCCTCCATACTGTTTTCAAGGTCAATGAGTATTTTCTTTCTCTGCTCGCGGTTTTTCAGCTCGTACAGAGATTTTTCAAGCTCCGATTTTGCATTTTCAAAACCTTCCTTACGGGAACTGTAAAGCCTCTCTATGCCGCTTAATTTATTTGCAAGCTCTGATTTTTTCTTATCGATTTTCTGTAATTCCGTCTTATTATCGGCGATTTTTTTATTATAGCCGCTTACAGCAGCCTCAGTATTGCCGATGCTTTCAAGCAGTTCGTTAAGACGCTTTTCTTCGTCGTATGCCTGCTGTTTTGCCGATTCTGCAGCAAAATTCAACTCTGTCTGCCTGATATGGAGATTATTAATCTCATTATTAGCCTTTTCAACGGAATCACCAATTTCAGAATTTTTACCCTCTGCAGCCTGAGTTTCAGCAAGAATGCTGTTGATTTCTTCTGAAAGTAAAGCTTTTTCAGATTCAAGGTCAGCTATTTTCTTTTCAGCCTCTTTACGGCGCAATTCAAGGTCACGCTTTGTTTCCTCAGACTCCGCCACAGCCTTTTTAGCCTTTTGTATAGCCTCTCCGCAATGGCTTATATCATTCTCAAATACCGCAATATCGGACTTTTTCTGTGATGAGGACTGTTCCTCCTCCAGCATTTTTCGACGCAGTTCATCGGATTTCATTGTACATTCCTGCATACGGCGGTAGCTTTCCTGAAGCTTTTCCTCCTCGCGGGCGATGTCATTTTCCGTATTTTCATACTCCGCACGGCTGAGAAGTATATTTTCCTCCAACTTATCAAGCTTAACTTTCAATTCGTCAAGACGATTAACCCATACTGAAAGCTCCAGACGCTTTCTTTCATCAGCAAGCTTAATAAATTTCTGTGCCTTTTCCGATTGTATTTTCAGCGGTCCGACACGACTTTCAAGCTCTGAAAGTATATCTGAAAGACGAAGAATATTCTCCTGTGCCGCTGTCAACTTTCGCTCTGCTTCAAGCTTTTTGTAGCGGAATTTGGAGATACCTGCCGCTTCTTCAAATATATCGCGGCGCTCATTGCTTTTCGCACCAACAATTTCAGCAATACGTCCCTGTCCGATAATAGAATAACCGTCACGGCCAAGTCCCGTATCCATAAAAAGCTCATTTATATCTTTAAGACGGCACGACCTGCCGTTTATCATATATTCGCTTTCACCGCTTCGGTAAAGCTTTCGTGTAACTGCAACCTCGTCGCCCATATCAGAAAGAACATTGTCTGAATTATCTATATTTAAGGTAACTGCGGCAAAGCCCATAGGTTTTCTTGCAACAGTACCGGAAAAAATAACGTCCTCCATTTTGTTTCCTCGGAGAGTTTTTGTAGACTGTTCTCCAAGAACCCAGCGAACAGAGTCGCCGATATTACTTTTTCCGCTGCCGTTGGGACCTACAACCGCTGTAAGACCTTTATCAAAGGTAAGACTGATTTTGTCAGGAAAGGACTTGAAGCCCTGTATTTCCAAAGATTTGAGATACACCTGCTCACCTCCGCACTTCTGAAATTTTTATCTCGTATTTCGGAATATCAACATTTCCGATTATTTTTATATTTATTCCCTGCTCTTTAAAGTATTCGCAGTTTGATTTTTTATGCCCCATTGCCTTGCTTATGCAAGTCGGGTTAACAGCAACAACAAGATTATTACCGTCTTTGCATCCGACTGTTTCAGCGATTTTACGCCGATATATGTGACTTTCGCATATTTCACGGAATGCAGGGTGATAAAATCCGCCTACCATATCCTTTTCTACGAATTCAGAGGCGTGAAGTCCGCATTTTATGACCTTTATACCCTTATCAGCAAAACGGAGCATAGCGTCAGCCACAAATTCTGTTACATCTTCAAAAGAAAATGTGTTGTATTCTCCCGATTGATACAGATCTCCCAGCCTTGTACATTTCAATATAACAACTGGGTATATCCGCACCGTATCGGGACGGATTGCCGCTATTTTATCAAGGGTTTCAAATTCGTCAGCCATATCGCTTTTGTAAAGCCCCACCATCATCTGCAAGCCCAGCTCAAAGCCATACTCACGAATTAAAATTGCTGCATTTTCTACATCTGCTGAAGAATGTCCACGCTCGTTAGCTTCAAGAACTTTGTCTGACATGGACTGGGCACCAAGCTCAATTGCCGTTACACCGTATTTTTTCAGCAGTGTCAGAACATCCCTGTCTATACAGTCGGGACGGGTAGATATGCGTATACCCTTGAATTTGTCATTTCCAACAAATGGATATGCCGCTTCAAGAAGTTCAAGCATATATGCCTGCGGTATTGCCGTAAAACTGCCGCCGAAAAAGGCTATTTCCGTATTTTCGGGCGATTTTATCTCTGCAAAAGCCTTTTCGCATATCTCCTTTATATCCTCACCGTGAGGTATACGCTGTGCACCGCTTATTGTCCGCTGGTCACAGAAACTGCACCTGTGAGGACAACCGATATGGGGTATAAATATTGATATATTTGCGTGTTTCATAAGCTCGTATTATAGCCCATAAGCTCTAATGCTTCCTTAGCAGCAAGCTGCTCGGCATCCTTTTTACTTCTGCCTTTACCCTTGCCGATTACCTGCGAATTCAGCATAACCTCCACTACAAATCGCTTGTTATGGTCAGGGCCTTCCTCGCCTATGAGAACATATTCAACCTTTTCCTCGGGATTTTTCTGAACGATTTCCTGTAAAACTGTCTTGAAATCGCCGAAAGCCATTTTTGTTCCGTTTACAGGATTTTCAGGGATAAAGCGGAGAATATGTTTTCTTGCCGCCTCCATACCGCCATCGAGGTATATTGCCGCAATAACAGCTTCAAATGCGTCCGCAAGAATAGATGGACGTTCTCTGCCACCTGTATTTTCCTCACCTTTACCGAGAAGTATATATTTCCCCAGATTTATCTGCTGTGCAAATACGTGCAGACTCTTTTCACATACAAGTGATGCACGAAGCTTTGTCAGATCACCTTCAGCTACAGAATCCAGATTTTTGTACAGAAAATCCGATACAACCACGGAAAGAACGCTGTCACCAAGGAATTCAAGACGCTCATTACTGCCTCTGGGATTTTTCCTCTCATTTGCATAGGAGGAATGTGACAAGGCATTAATCAGCAGATTTTTATTTCTGAATTCATAGCGTATTTCTTTTTGAAAGTTTAAAATGTTTTCAATATCATTCATCTTTATTGTCCCTCTGTGAATTTGCCGCAACATAATTTTCAATTGCACCTATAACATTTCCGTCAACACACTTCTTCGCCTGTCTTACAGCATTGTAAAACGCTGTAGCGTCAGAACTGCCGTGAGCTTTTATAACGGGCTTTTTTACGCCCATAAGAGCAGAACCGCCTGTTTCGCGGTAATCCATCTGCTTTTTGAAGCTTTTTATTTTACCCATAGAGAATAATGCACCGAGAACACCTGCTCCAGAGAAAATCCACTTCATCTTCTTCGCAAAGAATGAACCCATTCCCTCGTAGAGTTTAAGCACGATATTTCCCGTAAATCCATCTGTTACAACTACATCAAATTCTCCCTTTGGAAGGTCGCGGGCTTCGACATTCCCCTTAAAATTAAGTCCTGATTTTTCCAAAAGCTTGTATGTTTCAATTTCAAGCTCTCTGCCCTTAGTATCCTCCGCACCGATGTTGAGAAGTCCCACTTTAGGATTTTTCACACCCAATACCTTTTCCATGTAGGCACTTCCCATAACAGCAAACTGCACCAGCATTTCGGGGCGACATTCAGTATTTGCGCCTGCGTCAAGTAGGATAAAGCTGCCTTTATCGGCAGGAAGTACAGGCGAGGGAGCAACTCTTTTTATGCCCTTGATACGCTTTACAATAAAGGTAGCACCCATTACAAGCGCACCCGTACTGCCGGCTGAAACAAAAGCGTCGCCCTTATCCTCAGCAAGAAGCTGCATACCAAGCGCCATAGAAGTATTTTTACCTGATTTTATAATCTGATTTGGTTCTTCGTGTATATCAAAAACCTCGTCTGTATGAACAATCTCCATACCATCAAGGCTTATGCCGTTATCAGCGGCACATTTCTTTATTTTATCCTCGCTTCCTGTGAGGACTATCTGAACGCCAAGCTCTTTTACAGCTCTTTCGCAGCCCTTTATAACTTCAAGAGGCGCATTGTCGCCTCCGAAAGCGTCAACTATTATCCTTGCCAATTCTATCCAGCTCCTCTCTCAAAGCCGCAACTGCCCTGTTGGCATATACGCCATACTTTTCCTTTTTGTCACGTATTCTTTCACCGATGTCGGGAAGTATACCCATATTTGCCCCCATAGGCTGGAATTTTCCGCTGTTGAAGCTGTCGCTGATATATGATGTAAGCGCACCCAGCATAGTTTCACGGGGAAGATTTATGGGTTCAAGTCCAAGAATTTTTCTTGCGGCGGCTGTACCTGCAATAAGTCCGCTTGCCGCCGATTCCATATAACCCTCAACACCTGTTATCTGTCCTGCAAAGTAGATATTGCCATTGTTTCTCATTGAAAAATCGCAGTTGAGAAGCTCAGGGCTATTGATAAATGTATTCCTGTGCATAACACCGTAGCGCATAAATTCCGCATTTTCAAGTCCCGGAATCATAGAGAATACACGCTTCTGCTCGCCAAATTTAAGATTTGTCTGAAATCCCACCAGATTGAACAAAGTAGCCTCCTTGTTCTCACGTCGAAGCTGTACCACCGCATATGGGCGCTTTCCCGTGCGGACATCAGTGATACCCACAGGCTTCATAGGCCCGAAACGCATTGTATCAACGCCTCTTGAAGCAAGTACCTCGATAGGCATACAGCCTTCGTATACGCTGAATGGATGAGTTTCAAAATCTTTAAGCTGTACACGTTCCGCAGATATAAGAGCATTATAAAATTCCAGATATTCCTCTTTATTCATAGGGCAATTGATATAATCAGCATCTCCCCTGTCGTAACGTGAAGCAAAAAATACCTTTTCCTTATCAAGGCTTTCGTATGTCACAATGGGAGCAGCGGCATCATAAAAACTGAGTCCCTCACCGCAAAGCTCTTTTATTATATCTGCCATAGCACCGTTTGTAAGAGGACCTGTAGCGATAATATTTATACCCTCAGGAAGCTCTGTAACTTCTCCCTCAATTACCTCAATAAGAGGATTTGTGCGGATTTTTTCAGTAACGGCATCGGAAAATTTCTCTCTGTCAACAGCAAGAGCCCCCCCTGCCTCAACGGAATTTTCCTTTGCGCAAGGCACTGTAAGGGAACCAAGCATCTCCATTTCTGCTTTTAGCAGACCTGCCGCCGATTCAAGTCTTGCGGCTTTAAGGGAATTGGAGCATACAAGCTCCGCAAAACCCTTGTATTTGTGAGCAGGACTGAATTTCCGGGGCTTCATCTCATAAAGTCTAACATTTATACCATACCGTGCAAGTGACCAAGCAGCTTCACAGCCTGCAAGTCCTGCACCGATAACATTAACCGTCACACTCATTTTTTCAGTTCCCTTTCATAGTTACATCCCTCATTCTCGCAGATGAGCTTACCCGATTTTCCTCCCTTGTTGAAAAGGGATTTTCCACATTCGGGGCACTTCTCTGCAGTAGGAACATTCCATGTCATAAACTCACACTCAGGATATCCTTCGCAGCCATAGAAACTTCTGCCTCTCTTGGATTTTTTCAGAAGCATCTTCTTGCCGCATCTCGGACAGCATCCGTCAGATTCGGTAACTAGCTGTTTAGCATTTTTACAGTCCGGGAAACCTGGACAAGCAAGGAATTTACCGTATCTGCCGTACTTGATAACCATATTTTTACCGCAGTTTTCGCAGATAACATCCGTTTCCTCATCGGGAACCTTTACACGCTTGCCCTCCATAGCCATTTCTGCTTTTTCAAGGTCAGAAGCAAAATCCTTATAAAACTCGTGAAGTGTAGCAACCCAATCCTTTGCTCCCTTTTCCACTTCATCAAGATTACTTTCCATATCAGCGGTGAATTTTGCGTCAACAATGCCCTTGAAATGCTCTTTCATAAGCTCTGTTATTACTTCGCCCAAGGATGTGGGTTTAAGCTGTTTTCCCTCGTGTTCTACGTACTGTCTTGCAGTAATTGTGGATATAGTCGGAGCATATGTTGAAGGTCTGCCTATGCCGTTTTCTTCAAGTGCCTTAATAAGTGAGGCTTCTGTATATCGCGGCGGAGGCTGTGTAAAATGCTGATTTCCGCCAATTGATTTAAGCTTGGGCTTATCTCCCACAGCAAGGGGCGGGAGCTCCTTTTTAGCAGCCTCTTTACCCTCTGTTGCCTCCTCATAAAGCACTGTAAAACCGTTGAATTTCACAGAATAACCCGATGCGCGGAATACACAGCCATTTGCGGATATATCAGCAGAAACCGTATCAAGAAGCGCATTAGCCATCTGACTTGCAATAAATCTTGACCATACAAGGTCATACAGCTTATACTGATCGCTTGTAAGACTTGACTTTACGCGTGCGGGAGTAAGCTCGGGAAGTGATGGACGTATCGCTTCGTGAGCGTCCTGTGCGTTATTCTTGGATTTGAATACTCTCGGCTTATCTGGAAGATAATCTTTTCCGTAAACATTTTCGATATATTCAGCAGCAGCAGCCTTTGCCTCGTCTGAAATACGCAGACTGTCTGTTCTCATATAGGTGATAAGACCTACAGCACCGATGCCCTCGATATCAACACCTTCGTAAAGCTCCTGAGCAGCCTTCATTGTACGCTTTGAGGTAAATCCAAGCTTTTTTGAAGCCTCCTGCTGCATAGTAGATGTAATAAAGGGAGGCGCAGGCTGTTTTCTTGTAACGCGCTTTTTAACGGCAGTTACTTCGTATTCCGCACCCTCTAAACGCTTCAGAAGCTCATCAGCCTGCTGCTGATTTACAAGCTCGAACTTTTCACCGTCAATAGTGAGAAGTGACGCGTCGAAAACCTTTCTTGACCCCGGAGCTGTAAATTTCGCGTCAATCGACCAGTATTCTTTAGGTACAAATGCGCGTATTTCATTTTCTCTGTCAACCACAAGGCTTACAGCAACAGTCTGTACACGGCCTGCCGAAAGACCTCTCTTGACCTTTTTCCAAAGGAAAGGACTGAGCTTATATCCCACAAGGCGGTCAAGAATACGTCTTGCCTGCTGTGCGTTAACAAGGTCAATATCAATCTTATGGGGATTACTCATACCATTTGTAACACCCGATTTTGTAATTTCATTAAAGGCTACACGGATATCGTCCTCAAGGTCAAGCTTAAGCATCTGTGCAATATGCCACGAAATAGCTTCTCCCTCGCGGTCAGGGTCGGTGGCGAGAAATATTTTTTCACTTTTCTTAGCGCGTTTCTTCAAATCCTTGATAACGTCGCCTTTTCCCTTCATATCAATATACTGAGGCTTGAAATCATCCTCAACGTCAACACCCAGCTTTGATTTCGGTAAATCTCTGACGTGTCCCATTGAGGCTATAACTTCATAACCCTTTCCAAGATATTTCTGAATTGTTTTTGCCTTTGCAGGCGACTCTACTATAACTAAATTTGCCATTTATATCTAACCTCTTAATATATGTCACAGCACACCATCGTGCCGAATTATTACAATAACTCATATATTCTTCCGGGGCAGGATTTTACAATCCCCCGGATTTCCAGCTCTGTAAGCTCCATCATAAGCTCTGCGGAGTCCATATCAAGCTCTGCACATATAACATCAGCGTGAAGTCTGCCTTCTCTGCGAAGAATACCCGCAATAGCCTTCTGCACGTCTTCAAGCTCAGAGAAATCATCCTCAGCACTATATACCACATCTTCTTCCTTGCTGTTATCGCTTTTACTGTCATCAGAACGGGATTTTTCAGCCATTTCTGACAGCATAGAATGCGCAACTGAGAAGAAATGAGGCTTATTTTCCGGCTTAATCTGTAAGCGTTCTCCCGTGATACAAGCATATGCATCGGATTTAACCTCCGAATCAGCAGGAGAACCCACACGGAAAAAATCGGTTATATCCTCCTCACTTGTAACAGGCAGTGCACCTTCTTTCATAAGAATGATATTTCCGCCGTATGCGCTGCTGAAAATATCAGCAGGAGGAAGAACAAAAACCTCACGTCCCTGCTCAGCAGCAAGTCTTGCCGTAATAAGCGAACCTGATGTTGCGGAAGCCTCAAAGACAACAGTTGCCCTGCCTATAGCTGATAATATTCTGTTTCTTTTAGGAAAATTACCACGCATAGGCTTTGTTCCGGGAGGATATTCGGATATGAATACGCCTCCTGATTCAATTATTTTTTCACGGAACTGTGTATTTTCCTTAGGATAATCCACATCAACACCACAGCCAAGAACGCATATTGTGGGATATCCGGCCTCAGCCGCCGCAAGATGTGACGTTATATCAATACCCACAGCAAAGCCGCTTGTAATGATATATCCCTTTTTAGCAAGCTCAGAGCATATTCTGCTGCAGGCTGATATGCTGTAATTTCCAGCCTTTCTTGTACCAACGCATGTAATAGTCTTTGTCCCCGAAAGACAAGCTGTATTGCCCTTGCAGAACAGCGCAGGAGGCGGATCGGGAATAAATCTGAGATGACTTGGATAATCGGAATCGGCATAAGTAATTATGGAAATCCCTCTTTTATCACATTCAGCAATAAGCGTCTCTGCATCTTTAAGATTATATGATTTGATATTATGAATTTCATTTTCTGTAAGCCCGACAGCTCTGCCCGTTGAGATAAGTTCACAGCAAACTTCCTCAACTGTTTCAAAAACGCTCATAAACTGCCATAATCTGTAGGTTCCGCCGCCGAAAACCATACTGAGCCAGACCCAATACTTTTTACTGTTCATTTTTTAAGCTCCCACATAAGAATTCCTGCAGCCATAGCTGCATTAAGTGAGTTTATAGTACCATTCATAGGGATAGTAACGCGTCTGCTGCATCTGAGAGCAATATCACGGGGAAGTCCGCTACCCTCGTTGCCAATGAATACGGCCTGCCTGCCCTCAAAGGATATATCGGTAATCTTCTGAGCATCGATATCAATAACAGCAGCAGATGTACATATACCGCCCTTTTCCAGCATATCAAAAAGAGTCTCCGTATCGTTTTCGATACATATATTCATACGAAAAACGGAACCCATAGTTGCACGGATAACCTTAGGGCTGTAAAGGTCGCAGCTGCCAGAAAGTATAATACCGTCAATTCCAAGAGCGTCAGCAGTACGGATAATCATACCAACATTTCCGGGGTCCTGCAAACCGTAAAGCACAGCATATCGGCAATTATCCGTAAATACAGGCTTTTTAGCCGCAGGTATCGCACATATGGCAAATACACCCTGAGTTGTATCCGTTGAAGCAATTCTATTGCCAAGTTCATTTGAAACGACAAGCGTTTTTGTATTTCTCAAATCAGCCTGTAATAGGGCTTCACCGTACTTTTCATAAGCATTTTTGGTTATTATGAGGTGAGTTATACCGCTTTCCTCGCGAAGAGCATCCTCAGTGATACGAAGTCCCTCCAACACGAATAAGCCGTACTGGAGCCTTTCTTTTTTTGAAGAAGAAAGCTTCTGATACAGCTTGATAACGGGATTATCTTTAGATGTAATAATGTTTTCCAATATTCAACCCTCTCCTATTCCAAGTACAACAAAACACGCTCTTTATATGTAGGAGCGTGTTGTCGTACAGTTGTGATTAAAGAGCAGCCTTAGCCTTCTCAACGATTGCAGCAAAACCAGCAGCATCGTTGATAGCAATTTCAGAGAGCATCTTTCTGTTAAGAGTGATGCCAGCCTTCTTGCAGCCGTTCATAAATGTAGAATAGTTCATACCATTCATCTTAGCAGCAGCTGAAATTCTTGCAATCCAGAGCTGTCTGAAAGTTCTCTTCTTGAGCTTTCTTCCAACGTAAGCGTAGTTGCCTGACTTCATTACAGCCTGTTTAGCCATCTTGAAGTGCTTGCTCTTTGCGCCCCAGTAGCCCTTAGCGAGCTTTAATGTCTTATTTCTTCTCTTACGAGTCATCATTGCACCTTTAATACGTGCCATAATCTTATACCTCCGGAATTATTAGTAATAAACGTTGTTCGGGACAATCTCCCGTCAGATTACATATAAGGAACGAGCTGCTTGATTGTAGGAGCGTTAGCGCTGCCTGCAACACCTGCGTTACGAGCGATTCTCTTACGCTTTGTATCCTTCTGTGTAAGTCTGTGTCTCTTGTTTGTGTGCTGGTACTTTACCTTACCGTTTCCTGTAATCTTAAAACGCTTCTTTGCACCGGAATGAGTTTTAACCTTCACCTTTGCCATTGAATATTCCTCCTTAATTAGAACTTATCAGTTCTTTTTGGGACTTACAAACATAACCATGCTGCGTCCCTCCATTTTAGCCGGCTTGTCAACAGAACCTGCTGCGGAAACAGCCTCCTTGAAGCGATCAAGCAGCTCTGCACCGAGTTCAGGGTGAGCAATTGCTCTCTTACGGAATCTTACGGACACCTTAAGCTTATCGCCTCCCTGAAGGAACTTGACAGCCTGGTTGACCTTTGTTTCAAAATCGTGGGTATCAATAGTGGAGAACATACGAATCTCCTTGATAGCGACTGTTTTCTGGTTCTTCTTCGCTTCTTTTTCACGTTTAGCCTGCTCAAAGCAGTACTTTCCGTAGTCCATAATACGACATACGGGCGGTGTTGCCTGCGGAGCTATTTTAACAAGGTCTAAATCCTTGTCATAGGCTAATTTCTGGGCATCCTTGGCAGACATAGTGCCAAGCTTTTTTCCTTCATCGTCGATAACGAGAATTTCTTTATCTCGAATCTCTTCGTTGATCTGCAGTTCCTGTTTGCTAATGTTCAAGCACCTCCGGACATAAAATAAGTGAGTGCAGAAATATCCACACTCACACAATACGCAATTATCCTATTAAAAGATTATAACATATTGACCGTTTAAGCTTAGCCTGACGGTGAGAACGGACTTGTTCTGCTTTCTTACTCAAATAGTATACACCATTTCTCAGAAATTGTCAAGGGTTTATTTCTTTTTCGTCACTTTGCACAGTATATTTATCAATCAATTCTTTAATTTTATCCCACACAGCAAAACGCACCTCATATTTTTCGGGATAATGGAGAATATCCTTTTCCTCTTTAGTGAAAAACTCCTCTGCCTCATCGGATTTTTCTATATTTTCTGTCTCTTTCTCCTCGCAGGCAGCAGGCAGACACAGCGGCGGATACATCACACACCACCAATTTTTCCCCTGCGCAGAGCCGATTTTCACGCGAAGAGCGCGGTACTCCCCTGCCGGCATTGTTATATCCTCATAAACCCGTTCATCAAAAACAACATCTGCAAGCTCCGCAGAAACAGGGAGATAACAGCCGTTTTCTCGGAGGATTTCCTCAGCCTTTTTTTCTATTATATCAAGATTTTCCGCAGCTGTCAATTCCGCCTCTGCAAGAGTAGCGGCATTTCTGAAAATATTCGCTTCAAGAAGCCCGTCACGGACTTTAAGCTTCAAAGACTGAGCGTATTCAGTATTAGAGTCCGCAAGGATATGAAGCCGCAGAACGTTGTTTCTCAGGCTGTCAAGCCGCCTGCCGTCGCGGATAAATCCAACGCCGTTTGATATAAGTAAAGTAAAAATGAAACCGCCCAATAGAATTATGTTCATATGTTTTTTCACAAAAATCACCTCGCAGTAAATATTGGCTTTATATCACGGTATATTCAAGATTTTTTCGCCTGTTTGCCCCCATTTGCGACAAAATATTATGCCGCAGAAGTGTATTTCCGATAAAATCAAGGCGAATTGAGAAGAATAACGCATTTTCAGCGTGAAATCTTTGACTTTACGGAACATATTTTGCACATTATAATAGCTATAGGGATTCCCTATATAAACAGATAAATCAAACAAAAGAAATTCCAAGGAGAAAAACATATGAAAAAGATGATTATTACAGCCGCATTGTCAGCAATAACCGCCATTTCCGCAATTCCGACCATTTCAGTCTGCGCAGCCGAAAAAGAGCCGGGATATATCTATACAATCATTAACAACGAAGCCACTATTACAGGCTTTGAGGGCGAACCGTCATACATAGAAATACCCCGGACAGTAGAGGGCTGCCGCGTCACAGAAATACGTGACAACGCCTTTTACGAGTGCGGCAGCTTAAAGCACATCACACTCCCCGATACCATTGAAAAAATAGGCCACCACGCATTTTACGCCTGTTCATCCTTGGAAAGCGTTATAATCCCCGATTCCGTGAAAGAAATCGGAATGGGCTGCTTCTGCGGCTGTGAAAGCCTTTCTGCGGTCACTCTGTCAGAAAAGCTGACCCGTCTTCCCGATTCCTGTTTCCGCAGCTGTATAAGCCTCACTGTTTTCAATTTCAACGAAAATATTACGGAAATAGGTGATTTCTGTTTCAGCGGATGCACCTCTCTTGACAGCGTATCAATAAGCAATTCCCTTAAATCAATCGGTGATTGTTCCTTTTATATGTGCGGTCTGGATTCCGTGTATATTCCATCATCGGTGGAACAGCTGGGCGTATGTTCAGTTGGATATACCCCCACAAATTCGGGTGCATCGCAAATCGAGGGATTTACCATATTAGGAAAGAAAAAATCCGCCGCCGCCGATTATGCCAGTGAAAACGCCCTCACTTTCCGCAACGCCGAGGATTCCGTCCACGCTTTCGCAATTCAGCGTATAAACGGTCAGCGTATTGCAGTTCCCTCTGTATTTCTCATTGCCTGCGGTTTATTAATCGCTTTTATTCCTATTAAATATCTGTTAAGAAGAAGAAAAAAATGATAATCAGCAACATTTGAATAGGCAATTCGCAAAAAATGACGATTTTTCAAAAAAACCGCAAAAAAACTATTGCTTTTTTATGAATAATATGTTATGATAAGTATACCCGATGTTGAATAATCTCGTTAAATTATCGAGGGATAAGCTAAATTATTATTAAACGAGATTAAATAAAGAAAAATTACGGAGGTATCTAAGAATGAAAACATTTAAAAAAATCGTTTCGGCAGCTATGTGTGCCGCTGTTGCTGTTTCTCAGCTTACAGCCTTTACTCCTGCCGTAAACGCCGCAGAAGAGATTGCAGACTCTCTTGCTAACGACTCCGGGCTTGATATCGACTATGCCCGTGCTTTGCAGTATTCCATTTATTTCTATGACGCAAATATGTGCGGAACAGAAGTAAACGAGAATAACCGCTATAAGTGGAGAGGCGACTGCCACACATACGACTCACAGGTTCCAATGCAGACTATGGATGACAAGCAGAGTCCCGGTACAAATCTCACTCAGTCATTTATCGACGCCAACAAGGAATTTCTCGATCCCGACGGTGACGGCTTTATTGACGTTGCAGGCGGTTTCCACGACGCAGGTGACCACGTTAAATTCGGTATGCCCGAGAACTACGCCGCTTCAACCCTCGGCTGGGGTTATTACGAATTCCGCGACTCTTATGTAAAAACAGGTCAGGATGACCATATTGAAACAATTCTCCGCTACTTCAACGACTACCTTATGAAGTGTACATTCCGCGACGACAGCGGAAAAGTGATCGCTCACTGCTATCAGGTCGGCGAAGGCGGACTCGACCACGCTTACTGGAACTCCCCTGAAGTTGACCAGATGGCAAGACCTGCATGGTTCCTTACTGCTGAAAATCCTCAGACAGATTACGTTGTTTCTGCAGCAGGTTCACTTGCGCTCAACTACCTCAACTTCAAGGACACAGACGCTGAATATGCTGAAAAATGTCTTGACTACGCAACAGCTCTTATGGACTTTGCTATGACAAATAAAAAGCAACTCAGTATCAACGCAGAAGGCCCTATGGCATTCTACAACTCATCCAAGTGGGAGGACGACTATTGTTGGGCTGCTGCATGGATGTTCATCGCTACAAAGGACGTAAAGTATCTTGAAGATGCTGTACAGTACATTGACTACTACGCCCCTTCCGGCTACTGCTATAACTGGAATGATATGTGGGCAGGCGCTATCTCTATCTGGGGCGTTATCAACCAGGAATATCCTGAGTATGATGTTATTAATATGCTCAGAAAAGCTCTTGGAAAAACAGAATATGAATTCAAGGATTTCTGGGATCAGGTTGAAAGATGTCTACCTACATGGCAGGAACTTGAAACTCCCGGAGGCTACGCATACCTCAGTACATGGGGTTCTGCAAGATATAATACAGCAATGCAGCTTATCGGTCTTGTTTATGATAAGTATACAAACGACGGAAAGCCCGGAGAATTCAGTGAATGGGCAAAGGGACAGATGGAATACATTATGGGCGATAACCCCCTCGAACGTTCCTATATCGTAGGATATAACGAAAATTCCGTTAAATTCCCCCACCATAGAGCTGCATCAGGTCTTACAAAGTGTGAAGATCCCGATGAGCATAGATATGTTCTCTACGGCGCTCTCGCAGGCGGCCCTGACGGTTCAGACAAGCATAACGATACAACTGCCGACTGGATCTACAACGAAGTTACTATCGACTATAACGCAGCATTCGTAGGTGCCTGCGCCGGTCTGTATGAATATTACGGAACTGACGAAATGCAGCCTACAAAGAACTTCCCACCCGATCCAAAATTCAGCGGCGGTTCTGGCGGAAGCGGCGGCGGAAACGGCTACTGGGTAAATGCCTGCGGTATCGACGACCTCAATGGCGATGGCGCCGGTGTTACAAAGGTTTCATTCATGGTAATGACAGACGCTACAAAAGTTCTTGACAACACAACTGTACGTTACTTCTACAGCGGCAAGGGAATGTCCGATCCTATGGCTGTAAAAGCTTCCAAGCTCTACGACCAGTCCTCTGCTGAAGCTGAAACAACAGGCGCAAAAATAAGCGGTCCTCATAAGTACGACAAAACCCCTGATACATACTACTTCGACTTCACATGGGACGACTACAATATTGCAAATTCAGGCAAAAAATACCAGTTCTCAATCGGTCTTTACTACGGCGATAAGTGGAATCCCGATGACGACTGGAGCTATGACGGACTCAAGATCTATACTGAGGATGACGCATTCTTCGGCACAGGAAACGAAGTAAGACTTGATAATATCTGCGTTTATACTGACGGAGAGCTTATCGGAGGCATTGAGCCTGATGGTTCAGTTCCCGTAGTTCCTGAGCCTACAGATCCTCCCACAGAAACTCCTACAGAAGCTCCTACAGAAGCTCCTACAGAAAAGCCTACATCAGACGGAAATTCAGGCGGTTCAAGAGTAACCCTTGCAGGTGACGCAAACTGTGACGACGATGTAACAATGGCTGATGCTGCTGCAATCTTCCAGAGCATCGGAAACGCTGATAAATATGCACTTTCCGAGCAGGGCAGCGCTAATGCGGACGTTGACGGCAAGAAGGGTATAACAGCCTCTGACGCTATTACAATCCAGAAATTCACTGCAAATCTCATTTCATCACTTCCTATAAAATAATCATCTCAGGGGACGGCTTCACGGCTGTCCCCTTTTTCATAAGGGGACGGATTATTTATCCCTCTATATAATACATTCGAGTAAAGTCGAAAAAAAAGGACACGTTTTTGGCGATTCTGGATATATTTTTTTATTTTAACAATAATGAAGTCTGAAATTGCAGACGGATGCTATCATTCCCTACATAAAAAGACACCATACTCAGCCTTTTTATCAGCTTTGTATGGTGTTTATCACTTATATGGCTTTTTACAATCTGTAAGACCCAGAATATAATCTGTACTTGTATTATAAAATTTCGCAAGCTGTATGATTATTTCGACGGGTACATCACGCAGCCCTCTTTCGTATTTCGAATACAATGACTGGTCACAAAAAAGATATTCTGCTATTTCGCGCTGTGTAAGATCACTGTCTTCACGCAGATTCCTTATACGTACAAACATAGTTATTTCACCTCATAAATATTATAAATCAAATTTCAAAAAAGCCTTGACAAATAGGACAATATGTCCTATAATATAATTAGGACATATTGTCCATATTGCAAACTATTGGAGGATTTATTATGGAAAAAGAGAAAAAAATCAGCGACGGTACTACCGAGCTTATCACAGGAAATACTATTTTATTGTGCAACGACTTTGCAGACGGTATGGTATTAGAAAAAATACTCGTTATTTTAGGTCTGCTTATATCAATTGTGGGTATTATCCGTGCATTTTTAGGCTACAAAAAGAAAAGTAAAAAGGGAATGTGTATATTCCTCGGTATTTTAGGCGCACTATATATTGCGGCATTTGCAGGTCTGTTATGTATGTTTATTTTTAAATAATTACACAAAAAAATTGGAATAACTCTCTCACGATTATCAGAAAAACTGAATTTTGTTCCGAAATTGTGGGCGAGCATTGCTCGTCCCAGTCTGTCGAAAAAGTTACAACAAGATATTTTTTTAGGGGACGCTCTCTCTTGCAGAGCGTCCCCTCTTTTCAAACAGTCCTGCGGACTGTTTGAAAATTCACCCCTTGCATGGCGCTTGAACGCTATGTGGGATGCTGTCCCACACCCTGCCAGAGGCTTTACTCGCCTGTCGGCTCAGACATTGCTTCTGCTTCGCAGAGGTGTCCACTGGACACCCGCAACCTCTGGACTCCGCCAAAGGGCACTGCCCTTTGGAATCACGCCCTAATTGGGCTATTATAGTTTTTCGACACGCTCGGGTGAACATTACTCGCCCTTAAATAAAATATGTTTTTTCTACAGACTGAAAAGACAGCGTTCAACCGGCATTTTTTTAAAGTATACCGTCAACATAAATAAATGATAAAATTTCAAAAAAGCCTTGACAAAGGGGAAAATATGTGATATAATGTATTTACCTCATTTGGGGTTATTTTTTATGTCTGAATTTCGGACATACTTGCCCCGCCGAGGGAGGCAAACAACCTATCTCCGCTTAATACGGAGGAAGTAATCTATTCAGGAGGTGCCGATATGAGAGTCAAAATTACATTGGCATGCACAGAGTGCAAGCAGCGTAATTACGTTTCCAAGAAGAACAAGAAGAACGATCCCGACAGAATCGAAATGAAGAAGCATTGCAAATTCTGCCGCAAGCACACTCTTCACAAGGAAACAAAGTAATCGGAGGGGAGTATTTTTATGGCTAAGAACAAGGAAAATACATCTTCCGATTTATACGTGAAGAAGGATGCCGATTTATCCGAGAAAAAGGATAAAAAGGAAAAGAAATCCGAAAAAAAGCAGCCTAACAAGGTTGCAAAATGGTTCAAGGATCTGAAAATTGAATTCAAAAAAGTCGTTTGGCCTACAAAGAAAACTGTTATCAACAACACAGGTATTGTTCTTGCTGTTGTTGCTGCATCAGCTATTCTCGTTGGTCTGCTTGACACAGGATTCCTTGGACTTATGCGTCTTATCTACGGTCAGGGTTGACCAATGGAAATCTGAGGAGGATTAGTTTATGTCAGAAGCAGCTAAGTGGTACGTAGTACACACATATTCAGGCTACGAAAATAAAGTTGCCCAGAATATTGAAAAGGTTGTTGAAAACCGTAAGCTTCACGAGCTTATCCAAGAGGTCAGAGTTCCTACCGAAAGGGTAATCGAAACTGTCAACGGTAAGGAAAAAGAATTTGAACGCAAAACCTTCCCCGGTTACGTTCTTATTAAAATGGTTGTTACCGACGATACATGGTATATCGTTAGAAATACCAGAGGCTGCACAGGCTTCGTTGGTCCTGCTTCCGTTCCTACTCCCCTTTCAGAAGAAGAAGTTATGAAAACCTTCGGCGTTGATGTTTCAACTCCCGTTGTTGAAGTCAACTTCAAAGAGGGCGACAGTGTTCAGATATCCGGAACTGCTATGGACGGCTTCATCGGCGTTGTTCAGAGCATTAACTTTGAAGACCGTACAGTTGATCTTCTTGTATCAATGTTCGGCCGTGAAACACCCACTACCCTGCCTATCAGCCAGGTTGTTGCGGTGGATTAAACATTATTAATAAGAAGCCTACGGGCTTCAGTGGGAGAGAATAATCGGTTTTCCGATATTAGTCTCGCCATTTACCACATTTATGGAGGTGCGAATACATGGCACAGAAAGTAGTTGGCTACATTAAGCTTCAGATCGCAGCAGGAAAGGCTACTCCTGCACCGCCTGTTGGACCTGCACTCGGTCAGCACGGCGTTAATATCATGGCATTCACAAAGGAATTCAATGAGAGAACAAAGAACGACATCGGTATGATCATCCCTGTTGTTATCACTGTTTACGCAGACCGTTCATTCTCATTCATCACAAAGACTCCCCCCGCAGCTGTTCTTATCAAGAAGGCTTGTAACATCAACAGCGGTTCAGGAGTTCCTAATAAGACTAAGGTTGCTAACATCACTAAGGAACAGGTTCAGAAGATTGCTGAGCAGAAGATGCCCGATCTCAACGCTGGTTCCCTCGAAGCAGCTATGAGCATGATCGCAGGTACAGCTCGTTCAATGGGTGTTGTAGTTGTTGACTAATTGTTTTAGTTGTTAACTGATTTTTAATTAACTTGAATGATGATTCGGGTATAACCCGTTCAGAGTTCTATTGGTGGGAGGAAAATTCCGCTAATCGGATAGCTATAGGCGTCCGGTATTACCACTTAAATAGGAGGAAATATAATGAAACACGGCAAGAAATATGTTGACAGCGCAAAGGCTGTTGATTATGCAAAGCTTTATGAGTCCGTTGAGGCTCTCGAATTAGTTTGCCAGAATGCAAAGGCAAAGTTTGATGAAACTGTTGAATCTCATTTCCGTCTTGGTGTTGACTCACGTCACGCTGACCAGCAGGTTAGAGGCGCTGTAGTTCTCCCTAACGGTACTGGTAAGAACGTTAAGGTTCTCGTTTTCTGTAAGGAAGACAAGTACGAGGCTGCTCAGGCTGCTGGTGCTGAGTTCGTTGGCGGTATGGACCTCGTTGACAAGATCCAGAAGGAAAACTGGATGGATTTCGACGTTGTTATCGCTTCACCTGATATGATGGGCCTTGTTGGTCGTCTTGGTAAGGTTCTCGGTCCCCGTGGACTTATGCCAAACCCAAAGGCTGGTACTGTAACTCCTGACGTAGCTAAGGCTGTAACAGAGGCTAAGGCTGGTAAGATTGAGTACCGTCTTGACAAGACAAACATCATCCACTGCCCCATTGGTAAGGCTTCCTTCGGCTCTGCTAAGCTTGAGGAAAACTTCAACACACTTATGGAAGCTATCGTTAAGGCTAAGCCTGCTGCAGCTAAGGGTACTTACCTCAAGAGCTGTACAGTAACTTCCACAATGGGCCCCGGTGTTCCTGTTGCTACAACAAAGTACGGTGTTTGATTAAACGCATAAATTATCGCTCTCGGTTTTCCGAGGGCGATTTTATTTATAGGAGAAATTATGGATGCAAGAAAACTTATAGAAGCCCTTACGGTTGCGGAAAGACTGAAAGATACAACCCGTCATTGCTATACCGCTAAGGGCAGGCACGAAAGCGTTGCGGAACATAGCTGGCTGATGACTTTATTTGCATTTCTTATAAGCGATGAATTCCCCGATGCAGATATGGATAAGGTCATAAAAATGTGTATAATCCACGATTTAGGAGAGGCGTTCACAGGAGATATTCCCACATTTGAAAAGACAAAAGAAAACGAAAAAACTGAGGAAAATCTGCTGAATAACTGGCTTGATACCCTGCCCGAAAACTATTCTGCTGAAATGAAATCCCTTTACGCTGAAATGGCGGAGCGTAAAACCGCTGAGGCAAAAATTTTCAAGGCTATCGACAGCTTAGAGGCGCTTATTCAGCATAATATCTCTGATTTGTCCACTTGGTCGCCCAATGAATTTGAGTTGAATAAGACCTATGCTAATGATAAAGTGGCTTTTTCTGACTATTTCACACAGTTAAGAGAAGAAATACGGAAAGATACTTTGAAAAAAATTGAAAAAAAATTATAAATTCCTGTGATATTTTAAATTTCTGTGCGTCTTATATATGTAAGCAGTTAAAAAGATACGTATCATCTGCTGAAATCATTTGAAAGGAGGCAGCTTATGGAAAGCTTTGAGGAAGTATACCGTAAATATTTCGACGATGTGTACCGCTTTCTGCGAGGTTTAACAGGTAACGAATCCCTTGCGGAAGAACTTACTCAGGAAACCTTTTTCCGTGCTATGAAGTCAATCAAGGACTACCGCGGAGAATCAGAGCTTCGTGTATGGATGTGTTCAATCGCCAGAAATCTTTACTATTCCCATTGCCGAAAGCAAAACCGCCTGTCCCCCGATGAAATCCCCGAAGATGTTGCTGATGACAGCAACTTCACGGATATGATTGCTGATAAATCAATAGCATTTCAGATTCACCGCTTATTGCACGATATGCAGGACCCATATAAAGAGGTTTTCACCCTGCGTATCTTCGGCGAACTGTCATTCAAGGAAATAGCCGAGCTTTTCGGGAAGAATGACCATTGGGCGTGTGTAACGTTTCATAGGGCAAAGGCTATGCTGCAAACTAAACTAAAGGAGGAAAACTCAGATGTTAAGATGTGAGATTGTACAGGATTTACTGCCGCTTTATACGGAAAATATGGTAAGCCCCTACACGGCACAGGAGGTAAACAGTCACCTTGCAGGCTGCCCCGAATGTTCAGCAAAATTCAAGGAAATGTCCGCAACAGCGCCAAATGTTCAAATGAGAATGGACACGGCACAGCAGTTTATTGATTATCAGAAAAAGGCAAAGAAGAAAACAGCTACTCCTATAATTATCGTTGCTGTAGTTATTTCATTATTATCTGTTATTATGGCTATGATAATGATTAGTGTATTAGCAGTTAGTCTTTTTAAAATCACAGGGATGACAGAAGAAACAATAGAATATCACGATGTACCGTCAATAAGCAGTTCACCATTCGCTGATTTCACAATAGATGAGGATGAACGGAATTATTCCAGGTATATGGGCGAAAATGCTCTTGAAGAATACCGCAATAAACTGGATATGGACGAAAGCATATTCCCTGCTGAACTGACAGAGGAAATGGAAGTATTGAACTACAAAATGCTCTATTACAATCCCTTTGACCAGCAGTATTTAAGCTATCTGACTGTAACCTACTCCCCCGAGGATTATGAAAAGGAAATTCAGCGTCTTAATGCATACGAAAGCACCAATTATAAGGGAATTTACGGAGTTACAGGCTTCAACGGCGGAGAGCCTCTTGCAGTATATACCGATGAATATCACGGCTTTGTCTATGCCATAAATACACCCGACACTGAAAATACAATTACCTACTGCGAGCTTATTTTCTGCAATTACTTTATGGATGTTGAATATGAAGATTTTATGCCGATAGAATATCTTCCCGACGGTTTTGATGCAACAGTTGAAAATCCCTATCGCAATAAAATGCTTAGAGAGCAATCCTGATACAGTGTTTGTTATAAATAACTAATAGCGTTATACATCACTAACTACTTTTGTGTTATCCGCCGATTATTCCAAAAGGATATTGACAAAATGTAAACAATAGGGTATAATATAGTTAGTAAAGAGTAACAGATACTCTTTACGGGATATTTCCCAATCTGATAAAAGGGTGATTTTATGTCGTTAAATCAAATTTCAATCGGTAAAGAATATATCGTTAAAGATATCAACAGCAATGACGCTGAACTCAACTCTTTCCTGCTCACACTGGGCTGCTACAGAGGTGCCGCTGTAACTGTGGTATCACGCAGAAGAAACAGCTGTGTTGTAGCAATCAAAGACGGCAGATACAACATTGACAAGCATCTTGCAAATGCAATCTCTGTATATTAATCGGATTTAACCGCATATGTATTTATACAGGCACTTTCCTGTGCCTGTATATTTTGGGTAAGCTGTTAGTATACAATAACAAAATATTTCAATAACGAGGGAGAAAATTATGAGAATAGCCATGGCAGGCAACCCGAATTCGGGTAAAACAACAATGTTCAACGCTTTGACAGGTAAAAGCGAAAAGGTAGGTAACTGGGCAGGTGTTACCGTTGACAAAAAAGAAAATCCAATAAAAAAATCCTACTGCAACGGCAAGGATATTATTGCGGTTGACCTCCCCGGTACGTATTCCATTTCACCATTCACAAGCGAGGAAAGCGTAGCAAGAGATTACATAGTCAACGAAAAGCCTGAGGTGCTTATAAATATCGTAGATGCCACAAATCTCAGCCGAAGCCTTTTTTTCACAACTCAGCTTCTTGAACTCGGCGTGCCAATGGTTATTGCCCTTAACAAGACAGATATAAACGAGAAAAAGAATACAAAAATCGACACACAAAAACTTTCTGAACTTCTGGGCTGCCCTGTAGTTAATACAGTTTCAACCTCAGCAGACGGACTTTCGGAGCTTATGAAAACAGCCGTTAGTATTGCGGGAAAATCGCAGAAAGCTCCTTTCAGAAACAAGAATACGGATATTAAGGACAAAACCGCTGCCGAAGCCGCTGACTGTGAACGCTACGAATTTGTAAACGACATAGTTAAGCAGGTTGAACAGCGAAAGGTTCTTACTAAGGACAAGAATTTCAGCGATAAAATTGACACATTTATAACAAATCCTATTGTGGGACTGCTGATTTTTGCAGGCATTATGTGGCTTGTGTTCCAGATTTCACAGGCTTGGCTGGGTCCATACATAGCAGATACTCTCGTAGCATGGCTCGAAGGCTTCCAAGGCTGGGTAGGCGGACTTCTTGAAAACGCTTCTCCCCTGCTGTCGGCACTTCTTGTTGACGGTGTAATCGGCGGTGTTATTGCAGTTCTCGGATTTCTCCCCCTCGTTATGATAATGTATTTCCTCATTGCAATTCTCGAAGATTGCGGATATATGGCGAGAGCCGCAGTTGTTCTTGACCCCATTTTCAAAAAAGTTGGTCTTTCGGGAAAATCCGTTATCCCCTTTGTTATCACAATCGGCTGTGCAGTTCCCGGAATTATGGCAAGCCGTACAATCCGCAACGAGCGTGAAAGACGTGCAACTGCAATGCTTGCACCCTTTATGCCATGCGGTGCGAAAATCCCTGTAATTGCTCTCTTCGCATGTGCATTTTTCAGCGAAAACAAGGGAATTATAAGCTTTGTGGTATACCTCACAGGTATTGCACTTATCTTCCTCGGTGCTTTGCTTGTAAACCTCATTACAGGTCACAGAGCAAAAAATTCATTCTTCATCATTGAACTTCCCGAATACAAAATTCCCTCACTCTGGGGTGCATTCAAGTCAATGTGCAGCCGCGGCTGGGAATATATCGTAAAGGCTGCAACAATTATCCTCCTTTGCAACACAGCGGTACAGATTATGCAGTCATTTACATGGTCATTCAAGGTTGCAGAACAGGCTGACCAGTCAATTCTCGCAACGCTGGCAAGCCCATTCGCATATATCCTCGTTCCAATCGTAGGCGTACTCAGCTGGCAGTTAGCGGCGGCGGCTATCACAGGCTTTATCGCTAAGGAAAACGTAGTCGGCACACTTGCAGTATGCTTTGTAGGTCTTGAAAATCTCATTGATACCGAAGAACTGGCACTTATGGAGGGTGCAGGTGCTGCTACAGCCTCTGTTATGGCAATCTCAAAGGTTGCAGCCCTTGCATATCTTATGTTCAACCTCTATTCTCCCCCATGCTTTGCGGCAATCGGCGCTATGAACTCCGAAATGAAGAGCAAAAAATGGCTCTGGGGCGGAATTGGACTGCAATTAGGAGTAGGTTACACAGTAGGCTACCTCGTGTATACTATCGGCACACTTATTACAGCACCTGCAACTCTTGATGTAACAGCTGCACTTTGCGGACTTGCAATCGTGGCTGTAATATCGGGATATATCATATACCTCATCAGCAAGGCAAACAAATCAGTAAAGGCTGAATACTCATTGGAGAGTTAATATGGAAAATATTATAATTATTGCAATTGTAGCTGCAATAGTAATTACAATCAGCATTTATCTCTACAAGGAAAAGAAAAAAGGCACAACCTGCATAGGCTGCCCATACGCAAAAAAATGCGGCGGTAAATGCGGAGATAAAAGCCTGTAGTTTTAAAGACGGTGGATTCAGTTCTGCCGTCTTTTTTAATTGGACTGCCCTTCAAGCACGAAAACTTGACATTCTTTGCTGACTATGATAAAATGTAGAATGTAATTTGGAGTACTCATATCGGATAAAACAGTATATGAAATGTTTGCTGTTTTATTCGTTTGTTATGGAGGTTTTAATGAATAACAATAATTTTACAGAAGGTGATATAGTGCCTAAACTGCTGAAATTTACGCTGCCTGTTTTGGTTGCTATATCAGGAGTATGTCTGTTGTGGTGTTCGTTAAGAGAAAAAACGAATAACTCAAAAAAAGAAACCAGTAAATATGAAGAAGAATTACCAACAGCAGACAGATCCAAGTTAACGGAAAGGCAGAAGAAAATACTTCAAGAGGAAGGACTTCCAACCGAACTTAATAAGCTAACTCAATCACAAAAGATTTATATAGCTGTAGTCGAAGATGCATTATTATACCTTGACAAACAATATGAAGGTGTGTCATTTGACTTCCATACATTGAGATCGGCATCAATAATGGGTAAACAAGAGTTGAGATTTATCCCGAACGGATTTGATAAAGAAGATAAAAGAAATTTTGTTACCGTTGTAAAAGAAAGAGATGGAAGCGGATATTCTGATAATTATATGCTTATCCTTGTCAGAGAATCTATGGAAAATGTTATAAAGTCTTATATGGAAGATTATTTTAGCAAAGGTGATGTAAAGATTTATTTGCGTCCTGGTAGTACTGAAATTGAATATGGCGACGTAATAAATGAAACAACTGTTATAGGGAAAGTACAATCAAGAGCTGCTGTTTTTTTGCCATCTGATATTTGTCCGGAAGATAAGTTCAATACATTTATTGATGATTGCTTAAAGTGGACAAATGATAATGATATTCAGTGTGGTTATAGATTTACTACTGTCGAACGTGAAAATTATGAGAAAATATCACAATGTAATTATACTGAATTTTATTATTCTCGTTATATTGTAAACGATGCGTCGAAATAACTCTTGGCTCGTTACACGAGTGCTATGCTTTAACCTATTTACTAGAATGCATACAATAATAGGTTAATTGGATATGTTATGCCGCCCCTTTCCTTTGCAATTGTTGCTGCAATCAGCATTTATCTCTACAAGGAAAAGAAAAAAGGCACAACCTGCATAGGCTGTCCATACGCAAAAAAATGCGGCGGTAAATGCAGCGGAGGCAATAATCTGCCTCAAACAAAATAGACATCTGTAGACGAACAGCGGCAGAAATGCCGCTGTTCTCAGTCTGTCGAAAAAGTCAAGCGAAAGCTTGGCATTTTTGCATAAATGTGGTATAATATAATAAAAGGGAAGGTGAAGGAAATGCTAGCAACAAAAGCAGAAGAACGAGGACAGTATGAGATGATATGCATCGAGGAATTAGTACCCGAAGATCACATACTGAGGAAAATAGATAGAGCAATAGATTTCAGCCATATATATGACCTTGTGGGAGATTTGTATTGTCCTGATAATGGAAGACCGAGCATAGATCCAGTGGTGCTGTTCAAAATGATACTGATACAGCATCTTTTTGGCATACCCTCACTCAGAAAAACAGCGGAGGAAGTAAGATTAAACGTAGCATACCGCTGGTTTTTAGGCTATCTTCTGAATGAGCAGACACCTCACTTTTCAACACTTAGTCATAATTTCAGGAACAGATATACTCCCGAAGTAGTAGAAGCAATATTCTTCTGGATTCTCGATGAAATTAATAATGCAGGCTATCTCTCACCAGAGGCTGTATTCATTGACGGTACACATATCAAAGCAAATGCAAACACAAAGAAAGTAATAAAGAAAGCTGTACCCAAAGCTGCAAAAATATATGAAGAGCAGCTTATGAATGAAATAAATGAAGAACGTGAAAAAAATGGAAAGAAGCCTTTTGACGGTTCGAAGAAACCAGAAGAGAAGGAAGTAACAGAATCAACAACAGACCCTGAGTGCGGAGTTTTCCACAAAGGCGAACATAAAAAATGTATGGCATATACAGCACAGACAGCTTGTGATAAGCATGGATATGTTATGGATGTAACTGTAAATCCCGGAAATATCCATGACAGCGTAGCTTTTGACGGACTTTATGACAGACTTGTACAGCGTTTTCCCGAAATAAATGCCTGTGTAATGGATGCAGGCTATAAAACACCATGGATATGCAAAAAAGTAACTGATGACGAAAGAATACCCGTATTGCCATACAAAAGACCAATGGGAGTAAAAGGTTTCCTCAGACCATACGACTATATTTATGACGAATACTATAACTGCGTAATTTGTCCTGAAAACCAAGTTTTAAACTTTTCAACAATCAACCGTGACGGATACAGAGAATTCAAAAGCAATCCAAAAATCTGCGAAAATTGCCCCTCAAGAAGCGTATGTACAAGAAATGCAAAGTGTGAGAAAACAGTAACAAAGCATATCTGGAGTAAATATCTTGATTTTGCCGAAGATATTCGTCATACTCCTAAGTACAAAAAGCTTTATGAGAAGCGAAAAGAAACAATAGAGCGAGTATTCGCAGATGCTAAAGAAAAATATGGCATGCGTTATACACTTCACAGAGGCCTCTCCCATGTAACAAATTGGATTAGGCTTAAATTTGCTGCCATGAACTTGAAAAAGTTCGCAATTCGGAGATGGAATGAGGACGAATATCTCCGTTTTTACTTCATTTTTCCGCTGTTTTCAAGAATTTATGCCTGATTTTATCTTTAATTAAAACTTTAACCCCGATTTCCTCTCCGAAATCGGGGTTTTTGGACAGTCTGCGAACAGCGGCAGAAATGCCGCTGTTCTTTTGTTTTTTAGGGTCGAAATATGTTAAAATAAAAAAATATTTATTTTTCGTGTCCGTTTTTTTCTTCTCGTTTGAATGTATATATAGAGGGGAAAAAACAGCATTATTTATTGTTCGACAATTTCTCTCATTATATTATCTTGGTTCTTATTTTTCCTGATTTCTATTTACAATCCGTACAAAATATGCTATAATATTCTCAGATTTATTTAGGAGGCGCCACTATGAATAATTCACCCAAGGAAGTTCTTAAATTTATTGAAGAAGAAGGTATAAAATTCATCCGTCTGACTTTTTGCGATATTTACGGCAATCTGAAAAACATCGCCATAATGCCAACTGAGCTTGAACGGGCATTCTCATACGGTATACCTTTAGATTACTCAGAATTCGATGAATCCTCCCTGGAGCTTATTCTGGTACCTGATATTTCCACGCTGTCAGTCCTGCCCTGGCGTCCGAAATCAGGCAGGGTAATACGTTTCTTCTGCTCACTGAAAAACCCTGACGGAACACCCTATTCCTCAGGTATGCGCACACATCTCATAAAATACATAAATGAGCTGCGTCTTAACGGCTATTCCTGCGAAATCAGCACACGCTGCGAGTTCTACCTTTTTAATCTTAACGAAAAGGGCGAACCTACAAAAATCCCCCACGACAGAGGCGGATATCTCGACGTAGCTCCATTGGATAAATGTGAAAATACACGACGCGAAATATGCCTTGCTCTTGAAGAAATGGGCTTCAATCCCAAAAGCTCCTGTCACAAACACGGCTCAGGACAGAATGAAATTGCATTCCGCGCAAATGAGCCTGTAAACGCCGCTGATGATATGGTGCACTACAAGTCAATCGTTAAATCAGTAGCGGAACAATGCGGACTTTTCGCTTCGTTTATGCCAAAACCTCTTGAAAACGAACACGGCAGCGCCGTTACCTTCTCATTTATTGTAAAAAAGAACGGAGAACATATCTTCGGCACCTCTCCCGATAATATCACCGAGGAAGGAAAATGCTTTATATCGGGCGTACTTCGCAGAATAGGCGAAATAACGGTATTTCTCAACCCCACAATAAATTCCTACAGTCGTTTCGGCGTAGGCTACGCACCGAAATACATTAATTTTTCCACCGATGACCGCACTTCATTGATACGCTTATGCAATTATAAGGGTTTATCACCAAGAATTGAAATACGCTCCGCAGATGCTGCCTGCAATCCGTATATTGCATTCAAGCTCATACTTGCAGCAGGTATCGAGGGCATAAAAAGCGGCGACAATTCCCTCTACTACAGAGGCACAGACACCTCCGACCAGCTGCCCGAAAGCCTGGAAAAGGCTATGTATATTGCCCGCAACAGTGAATTTCTCCGCAGCAATCTTCCGGAAAATCTGCTGAAAAGAACTTTTCATCATATGCACTCACAACTTGAAGCACTAAAGGAATACGACAGTACAGACAGCTTTTACGATGAATACTACTTCCCGTACATATAAGAGGCTGATATGAACAAAGCAATTATAGTTTCACAGACGGAATCCACAGCGGATATGCTTTACTGTACACTCCGCAGCAACGGCTATTCACAGATTTCCGTTATATCCTCCGCAGCACAGGCACGCAGAACCCTGCTTAATACCCCTCCGGATATCGTTATTATAGATACCCCCCTTATGGGAGAAATGGGTACAGAGCTTGCAGAAACAGCCGCCGACTACACAAACGCTGTTATTATACTTCTGTGCAGCCGTTCCGTATCAGAGGAACTTGCCGACAAGCTGTCGCCATATAATATCCTTGTATTGTCAAAGCCTCTTGACAGCAGGACTATTTCAGAGGGTATACGCCTCCTTAAAGCAGATACCGCACTTATTTCCAATATAAGGGAATCCGAGGAGGTTATGCAACATATCAGCGATATACGCCTTATAAACAAGGCAAAAACAATGCTTATGAAATATCTTGGCTTTACAGAGCCACAGGCACACCGTCACCTTGAAAAACAGGCTATGAACAGCCGCTGCACACGGCGTGATGCAGCCAGAAAAATAATATCAGACCTGACCTGAGGATCGCACTATGTTAGATAAAAGATTTACAGATAAAGCAGCTGAAATATGCAGCAGACTATCTGTCGAAGATAAAATAGCGCTTATATGCGTTATCCAGAAAGCTATCCCCGATGAGGACCTGGAATATTTCATTGTGGGTTCAGAAATCGCAAGAGGCTATGTAGGAAGAAAAGAAGAACACTGCTCAACGGTATTTCCACAGCCCATAGGCCTTGCAGGCACCTTTGACACGAAACTTATGGCGGAGCTTGGCGAAATTGCAGGCAATGAGAGCAGAGCCTATTATAACTTTGACAGCTCCATAAGTCCCTGTATGTGGGGACCCACAGTAGATATGGAACGTCATCCCCTGTGGGGACGCACCGAAGAAGGCTACGGAGAAGACGTATGCCTTACAGGAACTATGACCGCTGCATATACCAAGGCAATGGCTGCGGATAACGGAGAATTTGTAAAGACAATCCCCACATTGAAGCATTTTGCCGCCAGCAATAACGAAACAGACCGTGATAAATGCAATGCAAACGTACCGCTGAGGCTGAAACACGAATATTACTATGCCGCTTTTATGTACGCTGTAAAATACGGCGGAGTAAAGAGCATAATGACCTCATATAACGAGATAAACGGCATTCCCGCAATGTGTCACCCCGATATTGACGCTGTACTGAAAAAAGACTGGGGTATATGGTTTACAGTAACAGACGGCTGTGATTTCTCGCAGAATGTCACAGAGCACAGATATTTTGATACCCACACCGAAACCCTCTCTGCATCAATGAAGGCAGGGGGAGATATAGTCAATGATGCAACGAGCATAATCGAAGAAACCGCCAGACAGGCATTGGAACAGGGAATTGTTACAATGGAGGAGCTTGACCACGCTGTATGCAACGTGCTGTATGCACGTTTAAAGCTTGGACATTCCGCCCCCAACTGCCCATATAACGATATAACTCTTGATGTACTTGATGATGAAAAGTCGGCGGAAGTAAATCTTAGAGCCGCAAGAGAACAGGTAGTACTGCTAAAAAACAACGGTATACTGCCAATCAGAGGCAACGCAAAGAAAATTGCCGTTCTTGGTGCAATTTCAGAAGAAAATTTCCGCGATTGGTACACAGGATATTTCCGAAATGCGGTATCAGCCGTTGAGGGTATACGCAATGAATTCGCTGAAAGTGAAATTCTCTCCGATGATTTGTGGGATATAGTCGCCATAAAAAACTCAGAGGGGAAATACCTGTCAATCCACGAGGACGGAACAATTTTTGCCGACGGCAATACTCCCGACGAAAACTGCCTTTTCAAGCTGAAAAAGTGGGGAGATAACTGCTGGAATCTCTTTTCTGAAACACACGGAAAATATGCTGCCTACAAGGACGGAACGCTGAAGCTTTCCGAAAACTTCATATACGACTGGTACACATCGGAATCTTTCAATTTCCGCAATATAGGCGGAAACGAATATATCATCGAGGATTTCCTGCTCCACCGCCGTATGGAATGGGGAAAAAACGGCAAACTTTCCCTTGAAAAGAACACTCCTGTATTGCCTAAGAATACATTTACCCTTGAAGTAATATCCGCAGGAATTGAACGCGGAAAGGCGATTGCTGCAGAATGTGACAATGTTATTATCTGTGTAGGAAACGACCCTATACAGCACGTAAAGGAATGCTACGACCGCACCACGCTGTCACTGGGACAGCAGGAGGATACAGCGCTTGAAATCCACTCAATCAACCCGAATACGATACTGGCAATTATTTCAAGCTTTCCCTATTCAGTAACACGTTCTGATGAAAAACTTCCTGCTATTATTTACACAACCCACGCAGGCCCTCATCTTGGAACAGCCCTCGCTGAAACTCTCAGCGGAAAGAACATTCCCGCAGGCAGAGTCGCCCTGACCTGGTACCGTTCAGACATCGACCTGCCTGATATCAAGGAGTACAACATAGAAAACAGCGGCACCACATATATGTATTTCAAGGGCAAGCCCCTGTATCCCTTCGGCTACGGACTGTCCTACGCTGATTTCCGCTATAAAAGCCTTGAAGTATCAGTCAATGAAAAGGGCACATATACAGCATATGTAACAGTTGAAAACGTGTCTGACATTGACAGCGATGAAGTTGTACAGCTTTATTATGCTGTGGAAAATTCTGAAACCACACGTCCAATCAAAAAACTCTGCGGCTTTTCAAGAGTGCATATAAAGGCACACAGCGAAATGAGAGTAAGAATTGAAATTCTGCCCGAAATATTGCAGATTTACGATGTCCGCCGCGAAAAATTCATTACAGAAACAGCCACTTATAAGTTTATGGCAGGCGGAAATTCTGATAATCTCCCCATTTCAGCAGATGTTAAAATAATCGGAGAAAGTCTTGGAATACGCAGAAATTCATTTGCCGCACATACCTTTGACAGCAGCGACGAAATACAAACTCTGTGGTCAAGAAACCTGGAAAGCTACTATATCCGTACCGATGAATGGTCGGGAACAGCGGTATACTGTGGAATTGATTTCACCGGCAAATCTGCGGTAAAGCTGAGAATTTCCTCTATATTAGGCTATAAAACACTTCATCTCACCGTAGGAAAAAACAGGTATACCTGCGATATAAAAGCAACAACAGCATATGATGAATTCAATGAATACACAATCCCCATTGAAGCTGAGGGCGTAGGTTATATAGCAGTTACAATAAGCAATGGAATGGGTGTTCTTGATATTTCAGTAATATAGTTCTGCATTATTCTATTGCTGCATCAACTAACTCTTGAAGAATTATATAAGGCAATGTATAGGGCGGATAATCCGCCCTATTTTTACCCGATTTATGCAATAGTACCCATAATAACAAGTGTGCTTACACCGGGTTCAGTTGTCCATACACCTGTTGCAGGGTCCTGACTGAATGTGGCAGCAGGTACGGCAACACTTCCGTTTACAGATACAAACTCGCCTGTAACCGTATTATAGGTGTAATCAGTGCCAATTTTCCAGGGTATGCCGTTGAATGTGACAGATGTGATATCAAGCACAGGGTCAAATACATCTCTGAAAATAACATCATCTGTTATATCTGTAGCTGTACCGCCGTAGTTTCTGATATCAAAAGTATAGGTTATAGCGCTGTTTTCAGTTACTACATCGGGTTCAAGCGCCTTGCTGATAGTCAGCTCAGGCTCTGTGCTGTTTGTCACTGTTTCTGAGGCAGTAACAGGAGTGACAGTTGAACTGCCTGCAATTGTAACTGTATTTGTTATAGAAGCATTTTCTCCCAAGGGTGCGTACTGATTAGGACAGGCGTTGTAAATGATGATAGCATTTCCACCTGCTGGTACGCTGATACCTGTAATAGTAAGCGGTTCGATATCTGTTACATTGGGAGCTGCCTGCAGTACACCGTTAATGTAATAGTTTAATGTTCCATTCACATATGTGAGAGGAACTACCTCTGTTGTTCCGTCATCAAGGGTATATCTGCCAAGGTTATCTGTCAGCGTAAGACCTGTAAACGCCGTATCACCGCTGTTTATCACGCTTACAACATAGGTGATATCATCTGTTCCCGTATATGTGGGAGTAAGGGCATTCTTAGAAGCGGACAAGGTTTCAACAATTCTGCCCGTAATTATATTGGAATCCGCAACATTGCCGTTATAGGAAAGCGTTGCCTGATTAAAAAAAGTAGCCATAATCTATTCCTCCTGTAGGATTGCAGCGATGTGCTGCTTTATATAGTATGAAATTTCCCGATTGTATGTGAAAATTTATTAAAACCCCTTTAAAAATCCACCTGTATGTGATATAATATAATATAAGAATTTTTTTCAAGGAGAAAGTAAATGAAAAAGAAAACAGACAAGAAAACAGATAAGAAAACAGATAAAAACTTATTGAGAACAACCCAGTATTCAAAAGAAAGATATCTTCTGGCATTTCTTATGGGTTTCTTTGTAATAATTTTAGCTATGCTGCCGTTTATGGCTATGGAAAACGGCTATTTCATCTACTACGGCGACTATAATGCACAGCAGATACCCTTTTATAATCTGGCAAATGACGCTGTGAGAAGCGGTCAGTTCGGCTGGAACTGGTTTACGGATTTAGGCTCTGATTTGACCACATCATATTCCTTCTATCTCATTTCAAGCCCATTTTTCTGGCTTTCCACTATCCTGCCGCGTTCACTTGTAAGCTATTCACTGCCTGTACTGCTTGCTTTGAAGCACGGATGTGCCTCTCTTACCGCCTATATCTTTATACGTCGGTTTGTACGCTCAAAGGAGGCTGCACTGACCGGTGCATTACTCTACTCCTTTTCAGGATTTCAGATTTTCAACATATTCTTCAACCACTTCCAGGATGTAACAGCATTCTTCCCTCTTATGCTCATAGCTATGGAGGAAAATATCTGCAACCGCAGACGAGGCTGGTTTGCCCTTATAGTGGCATTTATGGCGGCTCTCAACTACTATTTCTTCACAGGACAGGTTGTATTCCTTATACTCTATTTCCTTATGCGTATACCCTGTAAGGACTTCCCCGTTACATTCAGAAAATTCCTGGGACTTTTTGTTGAGGCGGTACTGGGAACAGCTATGGCTGCTGTTATACTGCTCCCCTCAGCTCTTGCTATTATGGGTAATTTCCGCGTCAGCGAACATCTTTACGGTGAAAGCAACATCATCTACTATGAGGGATCAAGGATTTTCCGCGTTATACAGAGCTTTTTCCTTATTCCCGACGTTCCTGCAAGACCTAACCTTTTCAAGAACGAAGGTGCAAAATGGTCGTCAGTTGGCGGATATCTGCCTCTTTTCTCAATGCTTGGCGTTATTACCTTTATGCGTACACGTAAGAAGCACTGGGCAGTGCGTTTATCCTGGATCTGCATATTCTGTTCATTTATTCCTGTACTCAACAGTATGTTCTATATGTTCAACGCCTCATACTATGCGCGCTGGTTCTATATGCCAATACTCATTTTTGCTATGATGACCGCGCAGACCCTTGACGAGGAGGACGCTGATTTCAAGCCTGCAATCTTCATTACAATCGGTGTCATGCTGTTTTTCGGACTTATCAGCCTTATCCCCGAAAAGAAGGACGGCAAGCTGAGTTGGTTTACACTCCCGGCTGATTTCGGCTATTTCTGGATAACCTTCGGTATTGCAGTGGTAATGCTCCTGATGGCAATATACATCATAATGCAGAAAAATCAACATAAACACTATGGCGGACTTATGGTCTATCTTACGGCATTTGCAAGCCTTGGCTGTGTACTGACAACTGTTATGTACAGTGCTGCCACACCTGCTGACGCCAAGGACTATATCAGCCATACAATAAAGAGCAGGGATGACATATACGAGGATGTTTCAGAGGATAATTTCTTCCGCATAGATATATCTGACGGATGCGACAACTACGCTATGATGTGGGGACTTCCTACTATGAGGGCATTTCAGAGTGTTGTAAGCACATCTATTATGGATTTCTACGACTCAATAGGCGTTCAGCGCGATGTGGCATCCCGTGCGGATATCACCCATTATACCATCCGCGGACTATTCTCTGTAAAATATTTCTACCGCGAAAAAGACGGTGTTTTAAGCTATAAGGCTCTTGAAAAAGGACTTACTCTCGAGGATATGCCATTTGAGGAATCCGTTGAGATATCAGGAGACAACGGTATTATCTCCACCCACGTTGATATACGTGAATATCTCCACGAATTTGAATACGTGGGCGAAAACGAAAACTTTGAAATATACGAAAATAAGCTGTATATCCCTATGGGCTTCGGCTATGATACCTACGTAAGCGAAAACAGCCTTGAAGACAAAAGCAAAGCAATCCGCGAAAAGCTGCTTTTGAACGCAATTGTCCTCAATGAGAAACAGGTTGAAAAATACGGCGATATACTTGAACCTGCAGCGCCCGGAATATATAATCTCACCAAAAACGACTATATTGCTGCCTGTCGAGAAAAACAGCAGAATTGCGCCGATTCCTTTGAATGGGATTCCTACGGATTTGAGGCGGAAATCAGCCTTGATAAGCCTGAACTGGTATTTTTCAGCGTCCCCTACAGCGAGGGCTGGACTGCAGAGGTAAACGGCAAGCCTGCGGACGTGGAGCGCGTTTCCTACGGGTTTATGGCGGTTAAAGCCGATGAGGGCGATAATGTCATTACTTTCAGCTACCGCACTCCGGGGCTTTATGAAGGGCTTGTAATATCCATTGGCTCAGCTGTATTGCTCCTTATCTTTGTGCTGATTTGCAGAAAGGGCGATAAGAAGCTGAAATTCCGCAGAATTTCACACTGCTATGACTACAACTCCTGTCAGAAAATACCTGCTGAGGAAATCTATGCAAGAAACTGCACAAAGAATACATTCTCAACGGAGGTTTAAGACATGCATCTTGAAGAAAAAATGATAAAGAGCGAAACTGTCTATGAGGGGTTGATTTTCAATATCACCCACGATACGGTGCTTTTAGAGAACGAAAATACGGCTTTTCGCGATGTTCTCTGGCATAACGGCGGTGTGTGCGTTATACCCGTGACTGATAACAACGAAATTTACCTTGTAAAACAGTTCCGCTATCCCTTTGGCACTACTACCCGTGAAGTACCTGCCGGAAAACTCGAAAGGGGCGAATCCCCTGAAATATGCGGAAAACGTGAGCTTATGGAAGAAACAGGCTTCACTTGCAGGGAGCTGATTGACCTGGGTGAAATGCTTCCCACTCCTGCCTATAACTCGGAGATTACCCATATGTACCTTGCTAAAGGTCTGGAATTTACACATCAGAATCTTGATGAGGACGAATTCCTCGATGTGGAGAAAATTCCGCTGTCTGAAGCCGTTGAACTTGTTATGAACGGTACTATCCGCGATGGAAAGACTCAGATTGCTATTCTTAAAGCGGCAAGGATACTGAAAATATGAGCATATCGGGCGGATGATATCCGCCCTTACACATAATGACGTGAAATAGCGGATTTGTATAGGCTGCCCCCGGCAGTCCCACAAGAACGCGCGATAATAGGTGAAATGGAGGAAAATATGGCTATTACTGTAAATATATATTATAACGGCAAAGACGGGAATGCCCGAAAATTCGCCGAGGAAATGATTAAACGGGGTATTGTTGATAAGATCCGTGCAGAAAAAGGAAATATAAGATACGATTACTTCTTTCCTATTGATAATCCCGATACCCTCCTCCTTATTGACAGCTGGGAAAATCAACAGGCTCTTGATGTTCATCACGGCACGCCTATGATGCAGGAGATTATTGCCCTCCGTGAAAAGTATGACCTGCATATGACTGTGGAAAGATATGTTTCTGCCGAAACTGAAAATCCTGCCGACAATGATTTTATCAGAAAGTGATTTTTCGTTTTTTGAATATACCCCTCTATATAAGGGCAAAAATCGGCCTTTTTTCAACCAAAAATGGTTGATTATTGAAAAATAATTTTTATTTTCTACGTTTTAGATAATTATCAACAGTTGAAATTGTAAGTGATGTACAAAATTAACTGTTATATGTTTTTCTAAGTTACGTTATATTATATTATCTTTGTGCAGGGGCGGATGATATCTACGCCTGCATAATACCTCTGCATTTTACAGCACAAAAAGTCGGGTATTTATGAAATTTCTGTGTTATAATATAAACAACACAGAGGAAAGGATGTACATATATGAGCAGCTGGACTGAGGGTTTGCAAAATGCCTTACAATATATCGAGGATAATCTCACGGAAGAACTGAATATAGAGGATATTGCCGCTAAGGCTTACATCTCCCCTTTCTATTTTCAGAAGATTTTTAACGTGCTGTGCGGCTTTACTGTCGGCGAATATATCCGCAACAGGCGGCTTACTCTTGCCGCTGAGGAACTCTCAACCCTCGATATCAAGGTCATTGACACGGCTGTGAAATACGGCTATGACTCCCCCGACAGCTTCACTCGCGCATTTATGAAATTCCACGGTATATCCCCCTCTGCGGCAAAGAAAAAAGGTGCAAATATCAAAAGCTTTGCACCGCTGAAAATAAAATTAACACTGGAGGGCGGTACTATGATTGAGTACAAAATTGTTGAAAAGGCAGCTTTCACTATTATGGGTAAATGCAGAAGATTCAGCGCGGATACTTCCTATACCGAAATTCCCAAATTCTGGGCGGAGCATTACTCAAACGGAGGCGGCGAAATAATCAAGGGTATGTTCGGTGCCTGCGTTGACGGAAATGACAAGGATTTCAATAACGGAAAGGAATTCAATTACTTCATTTCCGATTTGTATTTCCCTTGGAACGAAATCCCTGACGGCTGTACAACTCACACTTTTTCCGCCGGATTATGGGCTGTTTTCCCCTACCGCGGCGAATGTCCGAAGGCTTTGCAGGATGTCAATACCAAAATCTGGACTGAATGGCTCCCTAACTGCAAGGAATACGAACTTGACGGCAATTATAACCTTGAATTTTATGTCGAGAAAGAGTATGGCGAAATATGGGTCCCTGTGCGGTTGGCAGACAATAAAAATTAAGACAATATAGCAATATAGGGCGAGCATTGCTCGCCCTTAAATAAAATATGCCTTTTTATACAGACTAACCTGCCCGAGAAATCGGGCAGGTTTTTCATATCGTTCAGTTTATCTTATAGCTTTCACAAGAAATAAACACGGGTTCTCTTCATCCCAATAGCTTGTGAATACTTCAAGAGGGATAAATCCTTCTTTTTTGTAAAATGCTCTTGTGCCGTTGTATGGCTCATAAACTGCTGATTCATCAAGGGTTTTTACTGTAAGAAATTGTTTTTTGTTCTTGATACAGTAATTTTTGCAGGCTTCAATAAGCATATGTCCTGCGCCCTTTCTGTGAAATTCCTTTAGTACTCCTAAATTGTAAATTTCAGCAGTTTGCTCATTATGGATTTTCAATGCAGCAAACCCTATACAACTATCATTTTCATAGACTGCATAAAATGGATACTTCTTATGAATTTCTGCTTTTACAGGAATATCCTCCGGCGGACTGAACCATTCGGGGAGATTTCCCATAATTTCAATTGTAATTGCTTCCTTTAAACTTTCAGATATGATCTCTTTTACGGATAACATTTTTATTTCCTCCATATATTTATATTCAAGGCTCAGTTAATAAATAATCAAAATAATAAAAAAACCGCAGATTTCTCTGCGGTAAAACGTTGAATATGCAGAGCGAAAATCATTATTGCAACACAAATAAAGCTGCCATACAACAGCCATTTGCGTATTAACTTTGATTTTCCACTCGTTCCGATTATACACTTTCTGACAACTCAGCAGTTATATTATCGGGCAAACCACTCCTTTTTTTATTTATTAACCTTGCCTTGTTTTCTATATTATTCAGCTGTTTCTTTAACAGCTTCAACTGTTGCGGCGTATGTAGCCTCTACAGCGGCTTCAAATGCGCTTGCAGCTTCCTCCTCTGCTGCCATAAGCGCTGCCTGACGCTCGTATGCTTCAAGTATGTTCTCCTCAATAGAACGTCTTGCTTCCGGTGAAATAGGGTGAACGATATCACGGAATATTCCGTTTTCGTCCTTGCGGCTGGGCATTGCTACAAATAATCTCTCATCGCCCTGTACTACCTTGATGTCGTGTACTGCAAGCATATCATCTATTGTGATTGACACTACAGCACGAAGTCTGCCGCTTGACATCAGCTTTCTGATTTTTACGTCTGTGATCTGCATTGTAAAAAAACCTCCTTATGACTGACATATATTTCATATACTCCAAATAATAAACCAACCCTAATAATCGGCTTCATATATGTCTTACTATATTATAACCTATATTAATAAAAAAAGCAATACATTTTTACAAAAATTCCATTATTTTTATGATATTCCCTCTATTTAAAATAAAAATTCAAATTATTTACAAGAAATGAACGAAAACATTTTAAAATTCCCTCATATTTTTCCTTTTTAACTATTGAAATAATCGAAAAAATATAGTATAATAATAGAATAGGTTTACTATGGCTAATTGTACCTTATCAAAGGCAACACCGCCCAAAGTCCGCTTGACGGCTTTGTACGAATTCTGAGCGCTATTGCCTCAAAAAAAGAAAGGTGATATATTTGGACAGAAACATTTTAAACGGAAAAAAACATATTCATTTTATCGGTATCGGCGGCTCGGGTATGTATCCCCTCGCACAAATCCTCCACGGACAGGGTTACTACCTCACAGGCTCCGACAATAACGAAACAGAAACTCTCGACGCTGTGAGAAATATGGGTATTCCCGTATTTATCGGGCAGAGAGCTGAAAATATCCAGGGTGCTGACCTTATCGTTCACACTGCTGCTATTATGGCGGATAATCCCGAACTCATTGCTGCAAAGGAAAGCGGCGTTCCCGTTCTGGAACGTGCCGACCTCCTCGGTATCGTTACAGGCTGGTATGACAGGGCTGTATGCGTTTCCGGTACTCACGGAAAAACTTCCACAACCTCTATGATTACTCAGATTATGTTTACGGCAGGTGTCGATCTCTCCGCTTATATCGGCGGAAAACTCCCCTGTATCGGCGGAAGCGGCAAGGCTGGTTCAAGTGATATCCTTATATGCGAATCCTGTGAATTTGAGGACCACTTCCTTAAATTTCTCCCCGATATTTCAGTCGTTCTCAATATTGACGCTGACCACCTCGACTACTTCGGAACACTTGAAAATATAATCGAATCATTCCGAAAGTTTAATCAGAATACGTCTAAGTGTATAATAATCAACGGTTCTGACGAAAATTCTATGAAATCCTTAGAGGGCGTTACGGGTAAGGAAATTATTACCTTCGGAAGTGATAACAGCTGTGATTACTATCCCGAAAATATCGTCCACAACGGACTGCTCACCACTTATGACGCTATGTACAAGGGCGAAAAGCTGGGTGAAATTACTCTCCACGTTGCAGGTATCCACAATGTTCTCAACTCCCTTGCTGCTGTTGCTGCGGCTCGTTACTGTGATGTTGAGTTTGAGCATATTGCTAAAGGTCTTGAGGATTTCCGCGGTGCAAAGCGCCGTTTTGATAAGCTGGGCGAGGTCAACGGCATTACTATCGTTGATGACTATGCTCATCACCCCACTGAGCTTGAGGCTACTCTCAAAGCGGCTATGGAAATGAATTTCCGCAAGGTATGGGCGATTTTCCAGCCTTTCACTTTCAGCCGCACAAAGCTGCTCCTTGATGACTTTGTACGTGTACTGCAAATCCCTGATTATACCGTACTTACGGATATTATGGGAAGCCGTGAAAAGAACACCTACGGCATTTTTACCCGTCATCTCGCAGAGCAAATTCCTGATTGTATATGGTTCCCTCAGGATGAAGAAGTTGAATGGACTGATGAAAGAAAATATTTCAACTTCGGTCAGATATGCGACTATGTATGCGAAAATGCTCAGCCGGGCGACCTTGTTATCACTCTCGGCTGTGGTGACGCTTATAAAATTGCTAAGATGATTATCAGTAAATTATCAGAGAAATAAATTTAATATATGGGACGATTCCCACATCGTCCCATCAAGACATATTTTTTCATAGACAGCCCCTGCGAATTAGCGTTCAACTGTAAATTTGCCGTACATAAAGCTAACGGCTAAAAGCTAATGACTAAAAAGAAATACAGAAAGGAAACAAAAAAATGCTTAACGATGTTAAAGTTGTAATCTGCGGAAAGGAATACAAGCTTAGAACCGCAGAATCACCCAATTATGTATACTCCCTCGCCCGTGCTTTGGAGGCGAAAATCAACGAGCATATGAGCTCAGGAAGCGGTACTTCTCCTTATACTGCCGCTATTATGGTTGCTCTTAGTGTTCTTGATGACCTTAACAAGGCTAATCAGCGTCTTGACAACATCCGCACTCAGACTAAGGAATATGTGGATGAGGCCGGTAAAAGCCGTATTGAGCGTGATTCTGCTCAGAAAGAGGTTGAGGCTCTTAAGGCTAAAATCGTTCAGCTTGAAAATATGATAAAACTTCGTCAGCTCAAGGACAGTCTTGAATGAAGCTCCCCGAAATTCTCGCCCCTGCCGGAAGTCCCGAAGCTTTGACTGCCGCTATACGCACAGGCGCTGACGCGGTATACATCGGCGGAAAAAGCTATTCTGCAAGAAATAATGCCTCCAATTTCTCCGATGAGGAGCTTGCCGAGGCTGTAAGGCTGTGCCATATCCACGGTGTAAAGCTGTATCTTGCGGTAAATACTATTATTTCCGATGATGAAGCCTGCGATTTCTGCGGTTTTATCAAAAAATCCGCTGAATTCGGCGTTGACGGCTTTATTGTGCAGGATTTAGGTGCTGCGTCTATTATACGCTCTGCCGTTCCCGATGCCGTTCTTCACGGCTCTACTCAGCTTTCGGTACATACTGCCGCAGGTGCAAAACTGCTCAAGGATATGGGCTTTTCCCGTGTTGTGCCTGCCCGTGAGCTATCTGCTGATACCCTCGGAAAAATCTGCAAAGAAGATATTGAGGTTGAGGTTTTCGTTCACGGTGCGCTTTGTATGTCTGTTTCGGGACAGTGCTATATGTCTGCTGTTATCGGCTCGCGCTCTGCCAATCGTGGCTGCTGTGGACAAGCTTGCCGACTGCCATTTTCAGCCAACGGAAATAAAAATTCGGCTGCTTTATCCCTTAAAGACCTGTCACTGCTTGAAAACACTGATAAACTGCGTAAAATCGGTGTTAATTCCCTTAAAATTGAGGGACGTATGAAGCGTCCCGAATATATTGCCGCCGCTGTTTCGGAGCTGAAAACCGCCCTTGACGGCAATTCTCCCGATATGAAGATGCTCCGCGGAATATTCTCCCGAAGCGGCTTCACTGACGGATATTTTTCGGGAAAAAGACAGGATATGTTCGGTGTCCGCGAAAAAGAGGATGTTATTGCCGCAAAGGAAATTATCCCCACGCTCCACGGATTGTACAGAAGTGAACGTGCCGTTTATTCTGTGGATTTCCACGGCGTAATAAAATCAGGGCAGCCTGTAAAGCTTCTGGCTGTATGCGGCGAGCTTTCTGCTGAGGTTACAGGCGATATTCCAGATATTGCACAGAAATCTCCCACTTCAAGGGAAACTCTTGAAAAGCAGCTTTCGAAACTGGGAGATACGGTTTTCACCCTGGGAAATATTACGGCGGATATTGACGACGGTCTTTTTATCCCCGCAGGTAAATTAAATGAACTCCGCCGTTTTGCTGTTGAAAAATTAACAGAAATGCTGGCCGAGTATAATAAACCGAGATATACAATTACGGACTATACTCCCGAAAAACCGAAGAATATCCCTCCGCACAGCAATAATCCGCCTGTGAGGACATTCTGTCGGACTGCAGAACAGGCTATCGTCGCCGCTGAGCTGTCGGAATTTGTGGTTATTCCCGAAAACATCATTACTCCGGAACTTGCAGAAGCTATTTCCTGTGAAAAAATAATCATTTCCCCTCCACGGTTTATTGTGGACGAGGAAAAGCTTTCTGCCCGTCTTTCGGAACTGAAAAATCTCGGTATAAGCCGTATTCTCTGCCATACCATTGACGGCGCCGCTGTTGGAAAAGCTCTTGGTTTTACTCTACACGGCAGCTTCACTATGAATGTTTTCAATTCATATTCGGCAGAATATCTGCAAAATCTCGGTTTTGAGGATTGCGTGATATCCCCTGAAATAACGCTTGATCAGCTTGAAAATATACATACCTCCCTGCCGCTTGGTGCGCTGATTTATGGCAGACTTCCCCTTATGCTTACGCGGAATTGCCCCATAAAAAATGAAATCGGCTGCAAAAACTGTACAGGCTTACTCATTGACAGAACTTCACGAAAACTGCCCGTTGCCTGCTCCAAGGACTATGTTGAAATTCTCAACTCCGATATTCTATGTATGGCTGACAGGGCGGACAAATTCAAAAATACCGCATTTCTTGCCCTTTTGCTCCACAATGAGGACAAAAACGGTACAATTGCCGCTATACAGGGCAAAAAACCTGCTGACAGCGTGACAAGAGGACTATACTACAGAGGAGTTTGTGAAAATATATGAAACTCACTTTTAAAAAATTAGACGAAAAGGCTGTTATCCCCTCTCGTGCAACTCCTGCCAGTGCAGGTCTTGATATATGTGCAAGAGTCGATGAGCCTGTTGTACTTGCTCCCAACGAGATCAAAATGATTCCGACGGGACTTACGGCTATGACCGACTGTGATGACGTGGCACTGCTGATTTATCCCCGTTCGGGACTTTCTACCAAATTCGGCGTTACTCTCGCCAATTGCGTGGGCGTTGTTGACAGCGACTACAGAGGTGCCTGGTTCATACCACTCATAAACCACGGAAAAGAGCCTTTTACCGTTGAGGACGGTATGAGAATTGCTCAGCTTATACCCACAAAGGTACTTTTCCCCGAAATTGAAATAAGCGATACACTCACAGAAACTGAAAGAGGCGGAAACGGCTTCGGCTCATCGGGTATATAACAGCCTGCCGCCAAATAATAAAGGAGATAAAAAAATGAAAAAACTTTATATGGCTTTTCTGCTGGCAATAGCAGTAATTTTCGGACACTATTTAGGAAATACCGTTATCGGAACTGAAGGTCTTGCCTGGCTGGGTTATGGCAGAAATTTCGGTTTTGACCCCACTACTTTTACTTTTGGCGGTGTTTTAGACTTGACTTTAGGCTTTAAGTTTGCTCTCAATATTGCACAGGTTCTGCTTATTGTTACAGCTATAATAGTATATACCAAGACAGCCCCGAAGCTTTTCTCATAAGAGAATATAAAGTAATCTCTAAAATAATATTATTAAGGAGCTAAAAATGTTTACAAAAGATATTGGTATAGATTTAGGTACTGCAAATACTCTGGTTTATCTCAGAGGCAAGGGTATTATAATAAGAGAGCCTTCAGTTGTGGCTGTTAATACACGTACCGACAAAACGCGTTATGTAGGTATGGAGGCTAAGGAAGTAATCGGAAGAACTCCCGGCTCTATTGTTGCTGTACGTCCCCTGAAAGACGGTGTTATAGCAGATTTTGACATTGCTACAACTATGCTGCAGGAATTCATAAAAAAGGCTTTAAGGGGTACAATACTTACTAAGGCAAATGTAATTATATGCATTCCCTCCGGCGTTACTGCCGTTGAAAGACGTGCTGTACGTGAAGCCTGCAAAAAAGCGGGAGCTAACAATGTTCTCATTATTGAGGAGCCTATGGCTGCTGCTATCGGTGCCGGTCTGCCCACACGTTCCCCCTCAGGTAGTATGATTGTGGATATCGGCGGAGGTACAAGCGAGGTTGCTGTTATATCTCTCGGCGGAATTGTTGCTTCACGCTCTATCAGATGTGCAGGTGATGAGTTTGACGCTTCTATTATCAACTACATCAAGAAGAAGTATGACCTGCTTATCGGCGAAAGAACAGCAGAGAACATCAAGGTTGAAATCGGCTCTGCTTTCCCAGGTGAAAAGGAAGATACTATGGAAATCAAGGGAAGAAATCTTCTTAACGGACTTCCCGAAAACGTTACTGTTAATTCCGCTGAAATACGTGACGCTCTCGTTGAGCCGCTTGCTAAGGTCATTGACGCTGTAAAAGCTACTTTAGAGGAAACCCCCCCTGAGCTTTCGGCGGATATCATCGACCACGGTATAACTCTCACAGGCGGCGGCGCGCTGCTCCGAGGTCTTGACAAGCTCATTTCCCGTGAAACAGGTATGCCTGTATACATTGCTGAATATCCCCTTGACTGCGTTGCAGAGGGTACAGGTAAAATTCTCGAAAACATCAACGACTATCAGGACGCTCTTACAGAAAATGTCAAGTACTATTAAGGAGGCACTAAATGGGCGAATTTTTGAAAAGCACGCGTTTTAAAGTCCTGCTTGCCTTTCTCGCTTTTCTTGTGGGTATTATGATATACTCCGTTACAAAGGGCGGCTATTCCCTTTCGGGAGCCTCCTTTATAAACACCATTACAAAACCTTTCCGCTTTGCTTCAAACAGCATATCTATGAAGCTGGAAAAAAATGCTGACAGAATAAGCAACGCTGACGCTTACTATGAGGAAAATCTCGAACTGAAAAGACAAATCGGCGAGCTTAACAAAAAGCTGACTGAATACGATGACCTCCTTGCAGAGGTTGAAGAACTGCGCAAGCTTGTTGTCATAAAGGAAGAACACCCGGACAGCGTTTTCTCCCAGTCGGCAGAGGTTATGGGATATATCGCCAACGACCCTTTCAAGGGCTTTACAATTGACAGAGGCTATGCCGACGGTATTGAGCCCTACTCCCCTGTTATTACCCCTGAGGGCATTGTGGGTATCGTTATAGAAGTATCTCAGCACAGCTCAACTGTCCGCACTCTCCTCTCCCCCGATTTGTCAATTGCAGCTATTTGTTCATCTACAAATACAGATTTCGGTATTGTTGAAGGTTCCGTACTTGCTGCTGAAAATTCCAGAACAAAGCTGATTCACCTTGATAAAAAACACGGCATCAAAGAGGGCGACCTTATGATAACTTCGGGAAGCAGCGGACTTTTTCCAAAAGATTATGCTATAGGTACGGTTACTGAGGTAGGAATTGAGGCTAACGGCCTTTCAGCTTATGCAGAAATTGAGCCTGCTGCTGATATTTCACGTCTGCGTTCCGTATTTGTAATTATGGACTTCGAGGGAAAAGACGGTGAGGAAGAAAAGGAGGATACCGATGAGGCTGAAAACACCCCGTGAAAAACGTATCCTCTACTTTAAAACGACTTTACGTTGGATTCTATACTATTTTATTATATTTTCAAGCTTTGTCATTATGACCTCAGGCTCCTGGACAAAGCCGATACTGCTTGTTCCCGTTGCCTTGCTTATCGCCGTTAACAACGACCTTATGGCTTCGGCTTATACGGGAGCTTTCTGCGGATTTCTCATAGACATTGCCTGCGGACGGCTTTTAGGCTTCAACGCTGTTATTCTTACAATATTCTGCGTTGCCGCTACCCTTGTCTTTGAACTTTACCTCCGCAAGAAATTCATAAACTATATGGTTATTATATCTTCCGCCTCTTTCTTACAGTGCTGGCTGGACTATAAATTCTTCTACGAAATATGGGGATATGCCGACGTTGAACGGATATTCAGCTCCGTTACACTTAAAGTATGGCTGTATACCGTCATCTCTACGGTGATACTCTATATTTTATTCAAAATAATAAACAATCTCCTTATGCCTAAGGAGCATCTGACAATTGAAGAAGTTATACGCACAAGTTAGGAGGCATAAATGAAATCTGTTTCAGATACAATAAAATCAGTCGTTATCGTACTGATGGTTATTTGCCTTGGTGTTCTTTCTTCAATGAAGCTTATCAAGCTCCAGATTGTTGAAGGTGATGAGGCTGTAACTGCCCCCAGATACGACAGCGACGCTATAACATATAAACGCGAGGTTACTCCAACACGTGGAGAAATCCTCGATTATCGCGGAAATGTCATTATCGGCAACAACTCCCGTACAGATATTGTATTGCAGTACGCTCTTTTTCCAAAAGAGTATCAGGAAGGAAATGCAATTCTCCTTCGTCTTTATAACGAACTTGCTGCTAAAGACCATATCTTTGAGGAAATTCTCCCTATAACGCTTACTGCACCCTATGAATACACAGAGGAAGATACATCAGCTGTAACGGAAAGACTTAATCTCAATGTTTACGCTACTGCTGAAAACTGCATTGACAAGCTTATTTCAGACTATGAAATATCAGAAAGCTATACTCAACAGGAAAAACGTATTATTGCAGGTCTGCGTTATGGTATGATTGCCAAGGATTTTTCCTATAATAACGATTTCGTCCTTGCTGAGGGCGTAAAAAAATCCACTATTATCAGATTAAAAGAGCTGAGTAATATTCTGAAAGGCGTTAATGCCGTTGAATCAGCTGACCGTGAAATTATGCGCGGAGATATCCTCCCCCACGAAATTGGTATGGTAGGTCCTATCTACGCTGAGGAATACGATGAACTGAAAGAAAAAGGCTACGCTATGAATGACATAGTAGGCAAAAGCGGTATTGAATACGCCATGGAAACCGAGTTGCGAGGTCAGAACGGTTTAGAGGAGGTCACTATCCTCAATGGCGCTGTTGCAGATATCCGCACAGTTGAAGAATCCGTACCGGGTCAGACAGTAAAACTTACCATTGACGGTGCTTTTCAGGCGAAAATTCAGGATACACTTGACAACTTCCTCGATCGCTTCGGCTACTATGGCGGCCGCAAGGTTGAAAAAGGTGCTGTAACTGTTCTTAATGCCAAAACAGGTGCAGTTCTTGCTATGGCAACTGCTCCAACGTATAACCTCAAAGATTTCGAGGAAAACTACACTGAACTTTTGGAAGCTCCCAACTCTCCTATGTTCAACCGCTGTACCCAGGGACTGTATCTCCCGGGCTCTACTTTTAAGACGATTACTGCTACGGCAGGTCTTAACGAAGGTGTTGTTGACGGATACACATCTTTCAACTGTCTTAGAAATTATGAATTCTACGGCGGACATTTCCAGTGTACAGGCTATCATACCTATATTTCTGCACGCCGTGCCATTGAGGTTTCTTGTAACGTGTATTTCTACGAGGTATCACGCCTGCTGGGCATTGACAACATTACGAAATATGCGGAATTATACGGTCTTGGCTCTCCTCTTGGGCTTGAAACAGGCGATGCAGGCGGTTTTCTCTGTAATCCTGAAACCTTTGAACAAAGAGGTCAGACCTGGTATATCGGTTATGTTATTCAGGCGGGTATCGGTAACCAGGACTGCGGCTTTACTCCCCTGCAGCTTGCAACAGTAGCAAGCACCATAGGAAACAGAGGTGTTCGTTATAAGCCTTATCTTGTGGACAGCCTTTACACCTACGGCACAAAGGAAATGACATCAAAGACAAAGCCCACCGTAGCAGGAAAAATTGAGTTGAACGAAGATTATGTATACGACTACATCATCGGCGGTATGATTGATGCGTCCCGCAATGTTCCCTCACCATACAGTCTTACAGGCTATGGCTTTGATGTGGCTATCAAGACGGGTACTCCTCAGACTGATATGAATGACCTGAGCAAACAAAACTCCGTATTTATCGGATTTGCCCCTGCTGATGACCCTCAGATTGCTTTTGCAGGTGTTATCGAGGGCGGTGAATATTCCAAGTATATGGTACACGATATAATTGACGCATACGAAGAATGCTTCGGATTTACCGAGAAAAAGAAACCTGTTGAGCTTCCTCCTGAGGTAAGAGGCGGCACAACCGCAAAAACTACCACAACTACAACAGGAACAACCACAGGCAACGATACGTCAACCAATGCAACTACAACTGTAACAACAGTTATACAGTAACAAAAACGGCGAGCCAATTTCGGCTCGCCTTTAGTTTTATACTATTTCGTCCTCTTTTTTTATCCGGAATATGGCTCTGAAAAATCCAGCGAGAATTTTTGGACTTTTGATTACTATGATTTTCATATGTAATCCCTCCTTTGCATACCATATTATATTCAAAAAATGGGATTATGTTACTTTTTCCTGTGAAATAATTTCACCAACAAAAAAGAAGCCGTAATTCCTGTTATGCTGCCGCAGGTATCAAGGAGCATATCCCTAATCATACATGCTCTGCCAGGGACGAAATACTGATGGATTTCATCACTGACGGCATATAAGCCACAGAAAAGCAACACCCACAGCGTTTCATGGCAAAACATTCTTTTATGCCCCGATGTAAGAAATACAAAAAATCCCAAGGCGGCATATATTACAAAATGAGCTGTTTTTCGGATGATATGACTGATTAAATCCAGTATTTCCGTCTGCTCTGCAAGTGTCATATCATTAAAATTTTTGTAAAATATATTTATAATTAAATCAACTATTGTTCCGCTTGTATCAGAGGATTTATCCGCATTTTCACAAGAAAAAATAAATATGCAAACCATTACAGCAATTGTCAGCAATCCGAAAATTACTCTGCTTTTGTTTATTCTATTATTCGACATTGTATGTTTTCTCCTATCAGATGTTATATTATTATACCATATTTAGTCAATCTTGTAAAGTGTTTGGAAATTGTAACCTTTTAGTAATAAATAATTGAAAAAAGGACTTGTAACTTTGTGTAAAAAATGCTATAATATAAAATGTATGGTTATAATTTCAATTCAGATATGACATTTTGGAGGTAATAAATGAAAGCTTTCTTCTCAAACGTGTGGACAAAACGTTTTGTATCAATTATTGCAGTTTTCTACACTGTAGCAGTATGCTATCTCTGCTACTATTCGATTTTCTATGATATTCATATTTCGGAGCGTTCTTCTGTATGTATGATAGTTTCCGCTATATCAGCTATAGCGCTTGTGCTTATGCTCTATACAAGGAATCAGCTCCTCACCAAAATTTCAAGCTTTGTCATACTAACGGCAATGCTGCCTGTGGTGGTTATGTATTTCAATGAAAAAGCACTGTTTATCCCTATTGTTGTAGTGGGTATACTTATCCTTCTCTTCTCGGGCGCAAGCGAAGGAAAAAAGACTATGCTTGGAACAGTTATTCTTCTCCTATACGTTTTTGGTGCATTGGGATATTACCTGTTCACTTCGTTCTTTGTTAGCCACGCCAAAACAGAAGTAATTGAAAGCGGTGTTTCTCCCTCAGGACGCTACCGCTATGAACTTATTAACACTGAAGATACCTCAGGAGGCAGCACATCTATCGTTATCGAGCCTAATTACGCTGATGTAACTTATCCTTTTGTAACATTTACTCTTAAAAATATGAAGCGTGTATGCTATCAGGAGCGACCTGTGTGCGAAAATGTAGAACTTGAATGGTCCACTGGTACAAGAGCAGACATAACCAAGGAGCTTAACGGCATTTCAGACAATATTCTTGTTACGCTTACAAATGAGGAATTTGAAGCATACAACATCCCCATTGACCGCCGTTTACAGATCTCAGGCATCAACCTGTACAAGCTTATCGAAGTAGGTAAATCCGCTTCCGATGTTGACCCGCTTATTCTTGATGACCTCAGCGAAAATCAGCTTGCTGCTTTCGATATTGGCAAGGATTCCTCTGACAGATACTATGTCCTTGAGCCTACAGCTGAATTTCTGAATACTATTGAACGTAATATGGGTGAAACAATTTACCTCAGCGAGCTTGACAGCAATGGAATTAAAGCGTTCAATTACTCACATCTTGACGAGAATGGTTACACAATGTTCGACCTTGGCAAATATAATACAATTCCCCTTACTCAGCTTTCTGACACACAGCTTGCAGAGCTTGGAGTATCCGAGTCGGGAGATGTGCTTAAATTCAACGATAAAACCTGCTTCCGTTATTATGTTGCGGAGCTTGAAGATTACTACAACACAGAAAAAAGAACATTTTCTATAGACCTTTTCAACTAACGAAATTTATGGGAGAGTATAAAAATAATATGCTTTCCCATTAATTATATGATACCACCCTCATTTACGGTATCTTTTTTGGGATTTTTAATTAGCCGAGTTAAAATTCAATACGAATGGAGAAAAATAATTATGTCTTATGTAATTGGAGTTGACTGCGGTACAAGCGGTACCAAAACAGTGCTTTTCGATGAAAAGGGAAGCGTTATTGCATCAAAAACAATCGAATACCCTATGTATCAGCCTAAAAACGGCTATGCAGAGCAGGACCCTGCCGACTGGTCATCTGCTATGATCAACACTATCAAGGCTGTAATGGCTCAGAGTGGTGTTAAAAAGGAAGATGTGAAGGGTATCGGCATTTCAGGTCAAATGCACGGACTTGTTATGCTTGACAAGGACAACAATGTTCTCAGAAAGTCTATTATCTGGTGCGATCAGCGTACAGCCGCAGAAGTTGACGAAATGAACCGCATTGTAGGCAGAGAAAAGCTTGTTGAAATCACAGCAAACCCTGCCCTCACAGGATGGACAGCTGCAAAAATTCTCTGGGTAAAGAATAATGAACCTGAAATTTACAGCAGAGTTGCTCATATCCTTCTTCCTAAGGACTACCTCCGCTTTGTACTTACTCACGAGTACGCTACAGAAGTATCTGATGCTTCCGGTATGCAACTTCTTGACGTTCCCAACAGAAAGTGGTCTGATGAGCTTCTCACAGCATTTGAAATCGACAAGAACTGGCTTGGTAAGGTTTATGAGTCCTGCGAGGTTACAGGCACTCTTACAAAGGCTATGGCTGACGAACTCGGTCTCTGCGAGGGTACTATCGTTGTAGGCGGCGCAGGTGATAATGCCGCTGCTGCCGTTGGTACAGGCGTAGTTGAGGACGGCAAGGCATTCACAACAATTGGTACTTCGGGCGTTGTATTTGCTCATACTTCTGATATTGCTATTGACAAGCTGGGCAGAGTTCATACCTGCTGTGCAGCTGTTCCTAACACATGGCACGTTATGGGTGTTACACAGGGCGCAGGTCTTTCTCTCAAATGGTTCAGAGATAATTTCTGTATGACTGAAAAAGAAACTGCAAAGCTTATGGGCGTTGACGAATACTACCTTATGGATAAACAGGCAGAGGCTGTTCCTGTAGGCTCTAACCGTCTGCTCTATCTCCCATACCTTATGGGCGAGCGTACACCACATCTTGACCCTGACGCAAGAGGAGTATTCTTCGGACTTTCCGCTATTCATACACGCCGCGATATGCTTCGTGCCGTTATGGAGGGTGTAAGCTATTCTCTCCGCGACTGCGTTGAAGTATTCCGTGAAATGGGCGTTAATGTAAGCGATATGATGGCTTGCGGCGGCGGCGGTTCATCTCCCCTCTGGAGAAGTATGCTCGCTGATCTGTTCAACAGCAATGTTAAGACAGCAGCTTCTAAGGAAGGCCCTGCTCTTGGTGTAGGCATCCTTGCAGCAGTTGGTGCAGGACTTTACAGCAGTGTTCCCGAGGCTTGCGGAGCTATTGTCAAGACTGACAAGATCCAAGCTCCTATCGAGGGCAATGTAGGCGAATATGAAAAGTACTATCAGCTTTATCGCGAAATTTATCCTGCTTTAAAGGCACAGTTTGCAAAATTAGCTGTTATGTAAAAGCAAGAGGGCGATTTTTATCGCCCTCAAAATTTAATACGATTTTGGAACTAAATCAAAGTTTTCGACAATCTGAAACGGCAGAAATAAATCTACCGCCCACATAGCTAATAACTAACGGCTAAAGGCTAATAGCTTTTAAAAGCTAAAAAAATGTATAATACTAAATTTTCCGTTAATAATATGATTGTTCACAGGCATTTCCTATAACGGTAAACTTTATTAACGGAGGTATTATACGTGAAAAAATTTTCAGATAACTCAAAGGGCTCAAAAGGATTTTATGCCGCTCTTGGTATCAGTGCAGTAATGATTGGCTCTGCCTGCTATTTTGCTTACGACCAAGGCGAAAAGATGACAAACGACCTTACAGCAAAGCAGATTCAGGCTGAAAAGGAGCTTGAAGCTGCTGTTGACAAGAGAGTGGAGAACATTCCAAAAGGCACTACCCCAGCGTACAGACTGACAACTCCAAATGTCACATCTGTCCCAAAACCGGCGGCAACTGCCCCACCTGTGGAGACACTTCCTGCTGAGGCAATAATCATCGACCCTGCTGAACCTGTAATTGAAGAAATCCCCGAAGAAGCAGCACCTGTTGCTACTGCCGGACTTGCCAACGTAAAACCGCCTATTGCAGATTTCGGTGATGTTGTTGGCTCTTTCAGCGGTGGTGAACTTATAAAAAATCCCACAACCGGCTCTTGGCAAACGCATAACGGCACTGACCTTGCCGCAGAAGTAGGTACAGAGGTATATGCCGTATCAAACGGTGAAGTTACAGAAATCACCAATGATTCAATCTGGGGCGTTACTGTAGTTCTTAACCACCACAATGGCTATGTTACACGCTATTGCGGACTCTCTGACGGTCTTTCCGTACAGCAGGGAGATATGCTTGTAAGTGGTGATTTAATCGGCACTGTAGGCAATACAGCTGATATTGAATCTGCTATTGCACCTCATCTTCATATTGAAATGCTCCACAACGGCAGCTATATTGACCCTATGGCGGAGCTTAACAAGTAATACCACTTCCCCTTTATGGGGATACATATAAACGGAGTGATAATGTGAACGTATCCTTAGAATTAATAAAAGAAACAACCGAAAAGGCTGAGCTTAGCCTGCGTAAAAAGTTCAAGAAAAGCATATGGTGCAAGTTTACTAAGAGCATCAACGAATATGACCTTGTACAGCCAAATGATAAAATTGCTGTGTGCATTTCGGGCGGCAAGGATTCTATGCTTATGGCAAAGCTTTTCCAAGAGCTGAAACGTCACGATAAATTCCCCTTTGAAGTGATATTTCTTGTAATGGATCCCGGATATAATGAAGAAAACCGCCGCAGAATAGAAGAAAATGCCGCTAAACTTTCAGTTCCCGTAACTATTTTTGAATCGGATATTTTCGGCTCCGTTGTACATATCGAAAAGAATCCCTGCTATATCTGTGCAAGAATGAGGAGAGGATACCTTTACAGCAAGGCAAAGGAGTTGGGATGCAATAAAATCGCTTTAGGACACCATTTCGACGATGTTATCGAAACCATACTTATGGGTATGCTCTACGGCGGACAGGTGCAGACTATGATGCCGAAGCTTCACAGCACCAATTTTGAGGGAATGGAGCTTATCCGCCCTATGTATCTTGTCCGTGAGGCTGATGTAAAGCACTGGTGTACATATAATGAACTGGAATTTATACAGTGTGCCTGCAAATTCACGGAAACCTGCTCAACCATTCACGAGGACGGCAGTTCAGCTTCAAAGCGTATGGAGGTGAAATCCCTCATTGCGGAACTGAAAAAAATTAATCCTCAGGTTGAGAAAAACATCTTCAGAAGTGTTGAAAATGTCAATCTCAACACGATTATCGCCTATAAGGACAGTTCGGGAACTCATAATTTTCTTGATAATTATAATAACAAAGGTTAAAACCAGCTATGCGGAAACATTATATTGATAATTTAAGGTGGTTAACTCTGCTGATACTTATACCATATCACACGGCAATGGCGTGGAATGCTTGGAATGAACCTAATTATGTTTTCTTTGAAGGCGACAGACTAATAAGCAGTATCGTTGTTTTTTTCAGTCCGTATTTTATGCCGTTACTATTTGTTTTAGCAGGAATTAGCACGAAATATGCCCTGCAAAAGCGAAATTTCAAGCAATATCTTGCAGAAAGGATAAATAAGTTACTTCTTCCCCTTTTGTTCGGAACAGTTGTTCTTATGCCAGTTTTATCCTACATAGGAGATAAATTCAATCACTCATACAGTGGCGGATTTTTCTCCCATTATGCGATATTTTTTACAAAATATACCGATTTGACAGGTGCTGACGGCGGATTTTCCTTTGGTCAGTTCTGGTTTCTGCTGTATCTGCTGATTATTTCTCTTGCGGCTGTGTGCATATTGAAAATTGCCGAAAAATTTCCCATAAAAAAGCCTGTTTCATTTCCCGTTGTGCTGTTTCTTGGGCTTCCTCTGCCGATTTTAAGCGAAATTCTCTCCATAGGCGGAAAAAGTCTTGCAGAATATTTATACCTCTTTTTAATCGGCTATTTTGCATTTACTGATGAAAAAACAACAGATACTGCAAAAAAATACTGCTATATTCTGCTATGTGCAGGATTGGCGGCTGCTTTTATCAACGTCTATCTGTTCATATGGTCTGAAAAAGAGTGGATTTTCCTCAATACAACTGCAAAATTCGTGGCAGAATGGCTTATGATTATTGCATTAATCGGCTTTTCGAAGAAATGTCTTAATTTCAGCGGTAAATTCGCCCACTACATGAAAACAATGTCATTTCTCTTTTATATTTATCACTTTTTATGGGTAGTTCTCATTCAGTATCTACTATATAATTTCATCGGAAATAATACGGATTTTTTATTTTTCGGCACAATAATCCTCTCTTATCCTGTGACATTTATTTGCTGTGAAATAAGTTTAAAAATACCCTTATTGCGTTATCTTACAGGGACAAAAAAATAAACGAGTGGCACGCCACTCGTTATTTTTTTGATTCAATTACAAGCACAAGCCCCGAATTTATTCGCAGATACGCTTTATCTGCCGTAATTTCGTTGCTTACACCGATAGGATAGGCAATACTCATTTCGTAGCTTTCAAGGAGATATTTAACCCCTTTAAGTTCCCCGATTTCAGCCTTTTCCGTCAAAGCGAACAGGGAGAAATACCAGTCGGACTTACGCAGGAACTCATACTCCCCTGCGCCGCGCAACGTCAGAATATTATCAGCGTCGTAAATGGTCATTTTACAGCCATTTTCATAGGCAAAAACAAGCGTCTGGATATTGGCAAAGCTATGGTCAAATCTCGCTCCGAGTCCGCCATAGAGCCTTATTTCGTCATATCCGCGGTCAATGGCAATTCTCACTGCCATAAGTGTATCTGTATCGTCCTTTTCGGGAATACTTCGGTGAATTTCCACATCTTCGGGCAATTCCCCCATGTAGGAGTCAAAATCTCCCACTATGAGGTCAGGCGTTAAACCCACCTTTTCAGCTATGTGAAGTCCGCTGTCAGCACAAATTATAAATCCGCTTTTTTCACGGATTTCACAGGGATTTATAAAATCTGTACCGCTGATTTTGCCCCCTGCAAATATGGTGCAGATACTCATTTCAGCTCCCACTCCTTCAGCTGTTTTGCTTCCTCATACATAGCACAATAGCTTTCGTGGCGTATCTTCGGAATATCGCCGCATTCCACAGCTTCAAGGACTGCACAGCCCTTTTCGCAGGTATGGGAGCAATCGCGGAAACGACAATTATCCGTTATATCACCAAATTCTCTGAAACAACCTGCAAGCTCCTCCTTACGGATTATATCATAACGTGCTGTTTCAAAGGTGGAAAATCCAGGGGTATCGGCTATATATCCGCCACCATTAAGCTTATACAGCTCCGCATGACGGGTGGTATGGCGGCCTCTGCCCAACTTCTTGCTGATTTCTCCTGTGGGAATATCCAGCGTTGGATCAACTGCGTTGAGAAGTGTTGACTTGCCTGCTCCCGAATTTCCCGTAAAAGCACTTATCTTGCCCCTGAGAAGCTCTCTGACGGCTTCTATGGAGCTTTCGTCTGAGTAGTCCGCTTCCATTACCTTTATACCTATAGCGCCATAAACCGCCCGCAAATCGCTGCTGTCGCCTAAATCTGTCTTTGTAATGATAACCACAGGCTCAATGCCCTTGTACTCAGCAATTGCTATGAATTTGTCAAGTATAAGATAATTAGGACTTGGGCTGACTGTGGAAACTATAAATATAAGCTGGTCAAGATTAGCAAGAGGAGGTCTGATGAGATAATTTTTCCTCTCTCCTATTTCGGAGATTACTCCGCCGCTGACAGTTACCCTGTCACCGACAGAAGGACTTATCCCTTTGCTGCGGAATATGCCCCTTGCTTTACACTCGAATATACCGTCAGGGGACTCTACAGTATAGAGTCCCCCTAAGCATTTCAATATAATTCCGCTGACAGCTGATGTGTTTACCACCACCACTGCCATACATAGGTAGCGCCGTCTTCAGTTACCCAAGTACCGTTAACGCCATCCTCATACCATCTCCACTCACCTGTCGCTTCATCCCATTCACCATTCTGTCCGGGAACCTGCTCAGAAGGAGTTGTTGGCTCATCCACAGGCGGATTTTCTTCGCCGCCATATTCGGGCGGAGGTGGTGCTTCTGTTTCAGGCTCAGGAAGTGCATCTATCGCGTCAAGAGCAGGATAGGTATCGCCGCCTGAAAGACATACATATGTTCCCTCTGCAAAGTTAAAGGTATATGTTCCTATTGTTGCTCTCTTATTATTACTGAGGTTTGTAATAGTAGCTGTAACGTTTACATTCTCACCTGCACCGACAACGTGCTGTGTAAGCTGACTGTATTCAGGACAGTAGAAAGTAGGTGATTCCTGAATATCAGGTGTACCGTCTTCCTTCTGTACCAGGAATGCAATTACAAAACGTCCGTTAGCTTCTTCTGTGAAACCAAAAGTAATCTCAACTTCACCGTCAGGCTTTTTACCATTACTGAAAGTAAGAAGGATTTCTGTTCCCTTTTCAACCTTTTCGCCTGCTTCAATAGACTGCTCGATTACCTTGCCCTCAGGCTCGTAGGATGCTGCACCCTTTGTCGTTACATTAAGACCGAGATAATCAGCACGCATTGATGCTTCATCAACAGTCTGGCCGATATACTGCTCAACAGCAATCTGTCCTGCGTCCTCACCAAGACTTACATAAAGAATAATTGTTGAACCCTTATGTGCCTTCTGACCTGCTTCCGGCTCTGTCTTGATAACATTGCCCTTCTTTACTTCTGTACTTGATGAATTACGAATCTCAGGTACAAAACCAAGCTGGTCAAGCATATCCTTTGCAAGCTGTGCGTTTTTATCTGTTACATCAGGAACTTCCTCAGTTTCCATACCCTTACTGATTACAACCTTAAGGATATCGCCCTTCTTGAACTGGCTTCCGGGCTCAATAGACTGCTCAATAATAATACCGGGCTCAGCTTCGTTGAATTCTTCGCCGTCCTGCTGGAACTTGATATTATCGCCCCACTGGCTATGTGCATCATTGAAGTCCATACCAACAACGTTAGGCATTGTCCAATCGTTTGTCTGCTTGGAATTCTTAAGCATATCGGTAAAGAGCATTGAAATGATTATAACACCTACGATAATAACTACAACTACGATTGCTGTAAGTACGGGAACAACAAGAGAAGTGCGCTCCTCCTCTTCATCATCCTCATAGTCATCATCATAATCGTCATAATAATCATCAATGTTTCCGTATGGCTGATTTCTCTGTGGATATCTTCCGCCACCTGATGCCATAGCCGCAGCACCTGCCTTTACATATGCTGACTGCTGTGCAACAGGAGCTTCATCTGCAGGAGGAAGTTCAATGCTTCCGGCTGCGTAATACTGTGTATCAGCGTTATCGTCAACGCCTTCCTCACGGTAGTAACCGAATGTCATTGAGGGATTTGACTTGAACTTTTCAATATCCGCAATCATTTCGCCTGTATTGCGATATCTGTCCTCAGGAGCCTTTTCCATAGCCTTGAGGATTATTTCCTCCAGACCGTCGGGAATATCAGGATTAATAGCTCTTGGACGCTCAGGAATATCCTGCATATGCATTACAGCAATTGCAACAGGATTATCGCTGTCGAAAGGCTTTCTGCCTGCAAGCATTTCATACATCATTGCACCGACAGAATAGATATCGCTCTTAGCGTCTGTTACGGCTCCGCTTGCCTGCTCAGGGCTGATATAATGTACACTGCCGATAGCCTGGTCAGTAGCTGTCTTGCCTTCCTCACGAGCAAATTTAGCAATGCCAAAATCCATCACCTTGATAGTGCCGTCACTGAACATCATAATATTCTGCGGCTTGATATCGCGGTGAACAATGCCCTTATCGTGAGCGTGCTGTAAAGCTCTTAAAATCTGGATTACAAAGTGAACTGTATCCTTCCAGGTAAGCGCCTTTTCTTCCTCGATATACTCTTTAAGAGTAATACCGTCGATATACTCCATAACGATATACTGGAGCTTATCTGAAAATCCCACATCGTAAATCTTAACAATATTGGGATGTGAAAGAACTGCTATCGCCTTGGATTCGTTGCGGAAACGACGGAGAAATTCCTCATTCTCTGCGTACTCCTTTTTGAGTATCTTAATGGCTACAGACTTATTGTCGATGACATCGACACCCTTATAAACCTCAGCCATGCCGCCGACGCCGATAAGTTCGGTAATTTCATATCTGCCGTCAAGCTTTTTGCCAATGTATTTATCCATTGCCTTACCCTTCCTTTTCCGATTTACCTTATTATTCAGCAAATCTGATTATATTGAAATATTATTGCAACCTTTTTTAATCAGCCGCTTACGACTGCAACAGTAACGTTGTCTCGTCCGCCTTTGTTCAATGCAAGCTGAATCAGGGATTCAGCAGCTGTATCAAAATCTGTCTGAGATAATACGTCATATATTTCATCGTCACTGCAATATCCCGACAAACCGTCGGAGCATAGCAGCAGACTGATTTTATCTTCATAAGTTAATATAAATGTATCTGTGAGGACTGTTTTTTCCACACCTACAGCTCTTGTAAGCATATGCTTCTGAGGGTGTACAGCCATTTCCTCCTCTGTTATCTTACCTTGCTCATAAAGCAGTGAAGCTACGTTATGGTCTGTGGTAATACAATAAAGCCCGTTATCTGCAATAAGATAAGCTCTGCTGTCGCCTACATTGGCGATATATGCCGTATCAGCTGTAACAAAAGCTGCTACACAGGTTGTACCCATACCAAAATTTTTGAAGTCCATACGTGCTCTTGTATAAATAACAGAATTTGCTGCTGAAATTGATGATATAAGGAGCTTTCTTATATCGTCTTCACTTAGATTTTCACTGTATCCGTCCGAAAATCTCTGAAAAAATTCATTTATGGCAATAGTGCTTGCTTCTTTGCCTGCACGTTCGCCGCCCATACCATCGCAAACGACTGCGAGTATATTATGCCCGAAATATTCGCATCTTACAGCGTCCTGATTTTCTTCCCGCCGCAGACCGATATCCGTGCCGAATCTGAATCTCATACCGTATGCACCTCCATTTCCGAGGTGACTTTTCAGCATCACACTGAAAGTTACCTACTGATTATTTGCAGCATCACGTCTTAACTGACCGCACGCTGCCTCTATATCGCTGCCGAGAGTACGTCTGACGGTAGCGTTGATACCACGCTTTTCAAGCCGTTTTGCGAATTCCGCCACAGCCGTCCTTGCAGTGGTGTATTTTCTTTCTTTTACCTTATTAACAGGAATAAGGTTTACGTGGCAATTTATGCCCCTAAGCAGCTCAGCAAGCCTGTCCGCATCCTTTTCAGCGGAGTTGACATTGTCCATAACCGCATACTCAAAAGTAATTCTGCGACCTGTTACGGATATGTAATGTTTACAGGCTTCAATAAGCTTCTCTATATTATATGTCCTGTTGACAGGCATTATGTCACTTCTTGATGAATTTTCTGAACTATGAAGTGATATACACAGAGTAAGCCCGAGTTTAAGCTCCGCAAGGTCGTAAATCCTCGGTACAAGCCCGCAGGTTGAAAGAGACACATGACGGAGGCTGAAATAATTGCCGTCCTTGTGGGAGAGAAGTCCCAGAAATTTAAGAACATTGTCATAGTTATCAAGAGGTTCCCCGATACCCATAAGAACAAGTCCCGAGATTTTTACACCCGAATTTATTTCGGTCTCGTAAATCTGCATAAGCATTTCCGAGGGTTCAAGATTGCGGACAAATCCTGCAATAGCTGAAGCACAGAATTTGCAGCCCATTTTGCAACCAACCTGCGTGGAAATACAAAGGCTGTAACCGTAGCTGTATTCCATTAAAACAGTCTCCACAAAGTTACCGTCAGAAAGCCTATATAGATATTTTACCGTATTATCTATACAAGATTCAAGTCTTTTCTGCACAAATAGTCCATTTATACAAAATTTTTCTTTCAGAAGCCCTCTTAATTGGACAGAAATATCAGTCATTTTGTCAAAATCAAGGACTTTTTTCACGTGAAGCCACTGAAAAATCTGTTTTGCTCTGAATTTCTTTTCGCCCATTTCAATAAGAGCAGCTTCAAGCTCCTTTAAGTCAAGGCTTAAAATATCAATTTTTTCCAATGGTTCACCTACTTATTTATCATTTAACTTTTTTTAGCTTTGCCACAAAAAATCCGTCGCCGCCGAAGTCATCGGGGAAAAAAGTTACAGGATTTGAGTATTTCTGCCCCTTAATCTCAGGCAGCTCAGCAAGTTCAATTTCGGGATGATTTTTTAGAAGCCGTTCAACGACTTCCTCATTTTCTGCTTTTCTCACAGTACAGGTAGAGTATACCATTTCTCCGCCTACCGCAAGATAGTTCAAAGCATTCTGAGCAATATTGTACTGAATTTCGGGAAGTCTTTCAAATTCAGACAGGCTTTTGTACTTTATTTCAGGCTTATGGGAAATAACTCCGAAGCCTGAACAAGGCACATCACAAAGTATCTTCGTACATTTCGGGATATCCTCGTTATACATCGTTGCATCGCCTGCTTTTGCAGATATATTGTCAAATCCCAGACGTTCTGCACCCTCGCGGATAAGCTTTACACGCTTTTCGTGAAGGTCAAAGGCGTGAATTTCTCCTCCGCCCTTCATTAATTCAGCCATAGTAAAGGTCTTACCTCCGGGAGCAGCGCATATATCGAGTACAATGTCATTCTCTGTCGGGGCAAGCATCTCGCAGCACAACTGAGAAGAAATATCCTGTACGTGGAAAAATCCCGATTTAAAAGCATCTGTATCAATAACCGAGCCACTTTCAAGACGATAGCAAAGCTCATCATCAGTGAAAATCTTTACATCCGGAAGCGCCTTTATAAGCTCATTATGAGAGCATTTCAGCGGATTTCTGCGGATAAAGGTCGACTTTTCATCCCCTGCGGAATACTCCGCAAAAGCTTTAGCTTTTTCCTCACCATAGTCAGTGATAAGGCTGTGAATAAGCTCCTCAGGAATGGAATACATAACGGAGAACCGCTTTATATCGTCCTTTTCATCTTTTGCAAAAAGCTTTTTTCCGCCTCTTATGAAGTTTCTGAGAACGGCATTAACCATTCCCGAAGCACTGGTTTTGCCAAATTGCTTTGCCAGTCGGACGCTCTCATTCACCGTCGCATTGTCGGGAATACTGTCCATATAAAGTATCTGATAGATACCACACCGCAATATAGTTACAATTATACTATCCATTTTATCCAGCGGGCGAGAGCAATATTGTGCTAAAACATAATCAAGTGTTATCCTCCGCTGAATTACACCGTAGTATATCGCTGTACACAGCTTCTTTCCCTGCGAATCAAGGTCAGAACGTTCAAGTCCGCTATTAAGCTGAATATTTGAATAACTGTCATTTTTTAAGGTTTTATCAAGCAGCTTTGCCGCAATATATCTTGCATCTGCCATTATTTTCTTCTCACCCTCAGTAAAAGTCGCAATAACTGCATAATTGAAGTTACAAGAGCAGTTACATAGGTCATAGCTGCTGCTGTAAGGACTTTTTTGGCCTTTGAAATTTCATCAGTTTCAAGTATACACTGCCCCTCAAGGGTTTTCAGCGCCCTGCGGCTTGCATCAAGCTCTGTCGGGAGTGTTACAAGCTGAAACAGCACAACTGCTCCGAACATCGCAATACCAACATATGTCAGAAAATTTATAGTGCCAAAAATAGCTATACTGAGAACAAGCACAAGATACCAGAATTTTGAGCATATATTTACCGCAGGCACTATAGCAGAACGCACCATAACAGGCATATACTCCTCTGCGTGCTGACAGGCGTGACCGCACTCGTGAGCTGCAACACCGATAGCCGCAATAGAACGCTGTCCGTAAACGCTATCAGAAAGTCGCACCACATTTTCCTTTGGTGAATAATGGTCGCTTAAATTGCCGCTGACGCGCTCAATACGCACGTTATATAAACCATTGCCGTCAAGAATCTGCCTTGCAGCCTGATCAGCAGTGATTCCGCGGGACGAAGCAATTTTGCTATATTTTTTGAAAGTTACTGAAACTCCAATCTGAGCAATCAGCGGAAGTACCAGCATCACAAGCAAAAGAAATAAATCGTCCATAAAATCTCCTTTTAGCCCAGTTTTACGCCTTTTTCAAGTTTTCTGCCGCGGAGGAAATCAGCGGTTTTCATACGCTTTGCACCCTCCAGCTGAATTTCTGTAAACAGCACAGCACCGTCAGCACAGCTTACAGCGAATTTATCAGCATCAACAATAGTACCCAGCTCACCCTGAGCAATATTGTTCGAAATTTCAGAAGCAAACACTTTAAGACGCTTGCCGTTCATCATTGTAAATCCGCTTACACCTCTTATTGTGTTGTGAACTTCCTCTGCTGATTTTGTAAAATCAAGGCTGCTCATATCCTTTGTAATCATTGGAGAATAACAGCTGAGAGAATCGTCCTGTTTTTCAGGAACGAGTGTACCTTCCTCAATCGCCTTGATTGTATCGGCAAGAACCTCACCGCCCATAGCGGCAAGTCTGCTGTAAAGCTCAGAATATGTTTCATTTCCGCCTATTTCTGTAGATTTCTTGATAAGCATATCTCCCGTATCAAGTCCCTCGCTCATCTGCATAGATGTAACGCCTGTTACTTTTTCGCCGTTGAGCAGCACCCAGTTGATAGGAGCAGCACCTCTGTACTTTGGAAGAAGTGAAGCGTGAATATTGATACAGCCATACTTAGGCAGCTCCAGGATTTCCTTTGGAAGAATCTGACCGTAAGCTGTTACAACTATAAGGTCAGGAGCAATATCGTTCAAAATCTCCATTGATTTTTCAGCGTCCTCACCCTTACGCAGGGAAAGAGGCTGATATACCGGTATACCATATTCCTCCGCAGCCGCCTTAACGGGAGTAGGAATCATCTTATATCCCCTGCCCTTTGGCTTATCTGGCTGGGTAAATACAGCCGCTATTTCGTGTTCAGATTCCGCCAGCACCTTCAGACAGGGTACAGCGAAATCGGGAGTTCCCATAAAAACTATCTTCAAGGTCAGTCCTCCTCAGGTACGTAGAATTCCTCAACGATTTCTGTAAACACATGGCCTTCAAGGTGGTCATATTCATGGCATACGCACTGTGCACCAAGGCCCGTAAATTCCTTTGTATACCAGTTGCCGTCCCTGTCCTGAGCCTTTAATACGGCCTTTTCGGGACGTGTAACATATCCCCACACATTTGGACAGGAAAGGCAGCCCTCCTGCACACGCTGTTTGCCGCTTTTCAGCAGGATTTCGGGGTTTATAGCCTCAACTCTGCCCTCATCCAGGTGCATTATGAATACGCGTCTGCACATTCCCACCTGAGGAGCCGCAAGACCTACGCCCTGTGCCTTTTCAAGAGTTTCGTGCATATCGTCAAGGAGAATTGCCAGTTTATTATCAAACTTCTCCACAGGACGGCAAACCTTGTGAAGTGCCTCGTCTTTATCAGTTAAAATCTTTCTGTATGCCATTTTACTATCCTCTTTACACACCAACATCGCCGTTTATATCGGCATAAAATGTGATTTTTTTCATTTCCTTCAGCTTTGCTCCCTCTGTGAGGATTGAGCTGATAAATCCGCGCATTTCTGCGGTGTTTTTCATTTTCATAATTATTCGCCAACGGAATTTTCCGTTAAGCCTGCCATATGAGGCTCTCACAGGTCCAAGAACACGGACGGGTGTTTTCGGCTGTAATTCATTAAGCCGTCTGTTCATAAGGCTGATCACAGCGTCCGCACCTATTCGCACTTCTTCCTCATCCGCTCCTGCAAAACAGAAAATGCACATATCGCACAATGGCGGAAATATAAGTGTACGCCGTATAGCGATTTCCTCGTTATAGAAGCCTCTGTAGTCCTGCGCCGCTGCTAAATTCATAATATAGTGGTCAGGCATAAAAGTCTGCAATATTGCTCTGCCCTTGCGGCTGCCGCGCCCACCTCGCCCCACAACCTGGGTTATAAGGGAAAATGTACGCTCATAGCTTCGGAAATCCCCTGCGTACAGTGCTTTATCAATGGACAGAACACCTACAAGAGTAACATTAGGAAAATCAAGTCCCTTTCCGATCATTTGGGTTCCAACCATTATGTCATACTCGCCGTTTTTGAATTCAGCAAAGCCTTTTTCGTAAGAATATCGGGAAAAAGTCGTATCTGCGTCCATTCGGAGTATGCGTGCCGAAGGAAAGAACATTTTCAGCTCCTCCTCAAGCCGCTGTGTACCGAATCCCATACTTTTCAGCCGTTCTGAGCCGCAGACAGGGCATACCGTTGCAGGCTCCTGAGCAAATCCACAGTAGTGGCACATAAGCTTGCCGTTTTTGCGGTGATATGTCAAAGGAACTGAACAATTTGGGCAATATATGGGCTGATAGCAGTCAACACAGCTTATAATTGTATGAAATCCGCGGCGATTAAGCAATAATATACTCTGTTCACCGTTTCTGAGATTTATATTCACCTCATCAACAAGCTGCTGACTAAATTCCGTAGGATTTCCCGAAATACGCTCAATATTCATATCAACAATTGCAACATCGGGCAGAGATGACGCATTATAGCGATTTTTCATTTCAAGGAGCTTGTATACTCCCCTTTCAGCCAGATAATAGCTTTCAACCGACGGAGTAGCCGAGGCTAAAAGCAAAGTTGCTCCGTGATATGCACAGCGCTGTTTTGCAATATCGTGGGCGTGATACCGTGGTGAGCTGTCGGATTTATACGACCTCTCCCCTTCTTCGTCAATTATAATAAGTCCAATATTATCAGCAGGGGCAAATACAGCACTCCTTGTACCGATTATGATATCCGCATCGCCCCGTTTTATTCTTTTGTATTCGTCAAGTCTTTGTCCGAGTGATAAACCACTGTGAATAACAGCTACCCTATCACCGAAAAGCGCCCTGAATCGCTTCAAAACCTGTGGCGTAAGCCCGATTTCGGGAATAAGAAGCATCGCACGACGACCAAGATTGACAGTGTTGTGGATAAGTTTTTCAAAAACCGATGTCTTTCCGCTTCCCGTTACTCCGTGAAGAAGATATACACCTGCTTTTTTTTCTGTTATCCGACTAAAAATCTCATCGTGAACAGTCTGCTGTTCCTCGGAAAGTACCGTAGAATCGGGATTTATATGTTCATCTGCCCCGTCATCAACTGAACGCAGAAGTTCCATATCGTATTCTTCAGCGGCACCGTTAGCCACAAGCCGCTTGAAAACAGACTCTGTAAAGCCGCACATATATGCCGCTTCTTTTACAGATGCCGTTCCCCATTCACGGAGAAAATCCGCAGCTCTCTCCTGTTTTGGAGTAAGCCTGAAAGCAGTGGGATTGCAGAGAAAATCATAGCTCAGACGAATCATACGCACTGTGGAATCACCCACAGTCTGCTTGAAAGTATTCTCGGAGCTTAAAGCACCTGCTTCAAGCAATTCATCGATATACAGTCGTCCATTATCAGTTATAAAATTTTTCAGCAGTTCCGTCACAATAGTCTTATCTTCAAGGGATTCAAGAACCTCAATAAGTCCCTTAGCCCTTTCAGAAAGCTTATCATAGTCATTAAAGCCCTTTACAAGGCGGAAGTTTTCATCTGCCCTTACAGTCATAGCAGGGGGCAGCATAGCCTTTATTCCGTCATACCACGTACAAAAAGTACGCTCGTGAAGAAATTCTGCAAGTTTCAGCTGCTCCGCATTCAGCACAGGCTCGGTGTCAATCTGTGCAGCAATGAGTTTAAGGGACTTTTCATCGTCCTCGTTAAAACCCATAACAACTCCGACTCTCCGCCGATTACCTCTGCCAAAGGGAACAAGAACGCGGCAGCCTCTTTGCAGCTTCATTTCCGCTGGAATGCGGTAACTGAAAAGCATATCAAAGGAGTAGGCAGTACCGCTGACAGCGATTTCCGCTATCAAGGGATTATTCCTCGCCGAGAGTGCTTACGATTTTGCTCTTGCCGCTTGCAAGCTCCTCAACAGCTGTCTTAACGGGTTTTTCTTCAAGGGTTTCACCGTTCTTGTACAGCTCCTCGGAAATCTCTCTTGCACGCTTTGCAACGGCAATAACGAGAGAATAGCAGCTCTCATTCTTTGAAATTATCTGGTTTACTGCAGGTCTAAGCATTTTTGATAACCTCCTCTATAAATTCAGCCTGTGCAGAAACTGTCAGCTGTTCCGAGCGAATAACCGCAAAGAAATCGCTTACAGCGTCCTCCAGAGCATCATTAACAATAATGTAATCGTATTTTGGCATAAACTTCAATTCATTAACAGCCGCCTCAATACGCTGTTCTATAATCTCCGGTGTTTCCGTACCTCTCTTGTTGAGTCGGCGGCGTAGTTCATCAACGGAGGGTGGTGCGATAAACACAAACAGGGCATCAGGACGGATTTCACGCATCTTCATAGCACCTTGCACCTCAATTTCAAGGATAACATTGATTCCACTTTCAAGATACTGATCAACCTCTGATTTCAAAGTACCGTAAGAATTCTGACAGTATTCCGCATACTCCATAAACTCATCGTTGGCAATTCTCCTCTGAAATTCCTCTTTGGAAATGAAGTAGTAGTGAACACCGTCAATTTCGCCTTTTCTCGGCTCTCTTGTAGTTGTGGAAACTGAGCATCTGAAACTGTTATCCTTTAAAATTTCAGCCAGCATCGTACCTTTTCCGCAGCCTGAGGGAGCTGAAAATACAATAAGTCTGCCTTTATTCATCTGCCTCTGAACCTCCGTTTTCATTTATTCTTGAAGCAAGAGTTTCAGTTATAAGGGACGAAAGGACGATATGTCCGCTGTCCATAACAATAACCGCTCTTGTCTTTCTGCCATACGTAGCGTCAATAGCCCTGCCGTCATCCTTCGCCTCTTGTATAAGACGCTTTATAGGGGCAGATTCAGGGCTTATGACGGACACTATTCTCTCTGCGGAAATCATATTTCCGTAGCCGATATTAATCATCTTCATATTATTCAATATTCTGTATCTGCTCGCGGATTTTTTCAAGCTCAGCCTTCATATCCACGACGATTTTCGTTATATTCAAATCCTGTGCCTTTGAACCGATAGTATTTACCTCGCGGTTCATTTCCTGAACAATGAAATCAAGCTTTCTACCAATGCTCTCATTGGAATTAACAAGTTCACGGAGCTGAGAAATATGACTTCTCAGGCGGACAGTTTCCTCGTCAACAGCAATTTTCTCTGCGAAAATAGCAGCTTCTGTGACAATTCTCTGCTGGTCAATGTCCTTTCCCTCAAGCACTTCGCTCAGCTTCTTGTAAAGTCTTTCACGATAGCTTTCAACAGTTTTGGGAGAAAGTTCCTCAACCTTGCCCACCATTTCAACGATGAAATCAGCCTTTGAAAGCACGTCATTACGCATCTTTTCGCCCTCTGTTTCACGCATTTTCACAAAGCGTTCAAGAGCCTCATTGGCAACTGTTGAAACATCGTTCCAGATTTCGTCCTCATTATCAGGTGTTTTCTGAACGATGAAAACATCGGGAAGTCTGATAAGATTAGACAGTGTAAGGTCATCAGCAACGCAAAGTTCATCGGCAACACCGCGAAGTGCGTTTATATAGCCTTCAGCAACACCCTTGTTAACAGCAACCTCAGTATCTCTGCCCTCAATGTTGTTGATAGTAACAGACACATCTACCTTGCCGCGGGATATTCCCGATTTAAGCAATGCTTTCAGCTTTTCGTCTATATAATTATATGCCCTCGGAACACGGGAATTATACTCATAATATCTATGATTTACAGAACGTATTTCGACAAGAATATCTCTGCCGTTAATTATCATCTGTGACCTGCCGTAGCCAGTCATACTTCTAATCACCAGACCGCCCTCTTTCGTTAAAAATTATAAGCATCACGCAAATCTGCGCATAACTACACTATTTTATTATACCACTTTTCAACAAAAAAAGCAAGTGTTTGATTCTTGACAAATCCGACAAAAAGGGACGCCGAAGCGTCCCTTAAATTATGCTAATTATCAGCGAATGCTATTAACTTACTTAACAGCAGCCTCGTACTCAGCTGTTGTCATTGGGAAGTCCTTAGCGTCGATAATGCCAGCGCTTACAGCCTGGATAGCAACTGCGTCAGCAGCTGTTACACCCTTGCCGTTGTCGATAACGTCAGCATTCTTAGCACCCTGTGTAGAAAGTGAATACTTATCAGAGTTACCAAGAGCCTGGAATACAGCAGCAGCGTCTGCCATTGTAACATCGCCGTCACAGTTTGCATCGCCCCAGTTAGCGTCTGTAGTGATAGGAGGAGCATCTGTAGGATCCTGACCGCCCTGTGTAGGCTTAGGATCAGGTGTCTCAGAACCAGCTGTTGCAGCTTCATCCTGGAGGAATGAAGTAATCCAAGCAAGAGGAGCGTTCCAGTTGATTGTAACCTCGTTTGTAGACCAAGCTTCGATGGAGTCAACGAAACATCTCTGTGACGGGTTATCATCTTCACCGGGAACGAAGCCGAGAGCACGAACGTATGGATCCTGAAGACCTGCATTAGGACCACCTGAAAGGATTCCATCAGGAGCCATAGGCAGAGTCTTATCAAGCTCGTAAGACCAGTATCTGTGGTGAGGACTCTTTTCCTTATATGTACCGTAACCTGTGATGTAGGAGAATGAAAGTGGGTTAGTACCGAGGAGGTAGTCCATAGCAGTTGTAACACCGTTCATATACTCAACATCCTTTGTAAGGTCATAAGCATAAGCCATAACGATACAGTTGTTGATTACCATTGAGTTTGAACCCCACTCATAGCCCTTGATGATAACACTGTAGTGGAGGTTGTTAGGATCGTTGTATCCAGGACCGTCATATGTATAAGGAATACCATAGCCCTGCTTTTCTTCCATAGCGATGTACTCGCCGGCAGCCTCAAGAATAGCAGCTTCTACCTTGGAGTTCTCAGAATCTGAAAGGAGATCACTGTTGAGTGAAAGTGCGAGAGTACCGCAGGAAGCAGTATTACCCCAGTTGAATGAAGTGAATGAACCGTCTTTGTTCTCACCGCCGACCATTCTTGTATTACATGTGTAAGCGTAATCAGAACTGTCAATTTCGCTCTTGAATGTTGAAGCAGCAGAATCGCCCATTCTTGAAGCAGAAATGAAGATTTCACAAGCTGCCCAGTAAGCATCGTCAAGAACGTTGTTATCACCGTAAGGTCCGCCGCCCTTTGCCTGCCACATAGGAGCGTAGAGTGAAGTCTCGTTCTCTTCTTCAGCAGGAGCGTTACAACCAAGTGTAGAATGTTTTACTGTTGAATCATCGTATTCATACCACCACTTCTGATATGCCTCGTAAGCTTCAATAGCTGTCTTGAGGTAATTCTCAGCCTTAGCCTTGTCATAATCATACCAGAGTCTTGCAGCCTGAGCAGCACAAGCAGAGTAGTTCAGTGTAGCAGCAAGCGTAGGAGGCTTAACGATACGAGTTGTTTCCCACTCTTCTTCGTAGTTCCAAGGTCTTGTAGCAAGTCCTGTCCACTTATGGTCGTGGAGCTTGTGGTAGTAAAGACCTGCAGCCTTCTTGCCCCATGTAGGCTCGTCAGCTTCAACCTTCATCTGAGCGATCCAGTCAAGCTCTACAGCAGCCTCATCGAGGATATCAGGAATCTTGTTGCCATTCTCAGGGATTACAACAACGCCTGAGTTATCAGCAAACTTTTCCTTGTCCTTACCGATAAGGATAGATCTCTCGTACATGTTCTGGAGTGTCCAGATAGCGATACCGCCGTTAACAACGTACTTACCGTGGTCACCAGCGTCGTACCAACCGCCGTTAGCAGTAATCTTGGATGAAGCGTATGTACCTGTAGCTTCTGTTTCGCTTGCATACTCATTCTTCCAGATCTTCTGTACAGCAGCTGTATCTTTCGTATGACCGCCCTCATGGCCCATTCCTGTACCCTTGCCGTCTTCACCGCCTGATGTACAGTATGCATCTTCAATATCAATACCTGAACGGTTCTGATAGAAGTAGTTTACAGCGTTTGTGAGGAGGTTGTGGCTCTCATCATAGTAGATGTTGTCGCCGATATTGAAATCAAATGATCTCCACTTCTCACCCTTGATACGAAGGAAGTATCTACCGGGAGTATTGAACTCAGAGAAATCAAGCTTAAATACGTTATCAGCTGAATCCTTATCAGCGATCTTAGAACCTGATACGCCTTCCCATACTACCTTACCTGATGAAGCATCGCAAACCTCGAACTCATATGAGCTCTTGCTGAGGCTGATTGTAGAATGACCGTGAAGAATATCACCGCTGTTATCAGAGAGAACAGCTACCTTGCTGAGGTTGGGATAGTAACCGATCTGGTTAACTGAGATGTAGTTAAGAATCTCATCGCCATCCATCATAGTTTCCTTGTTCTGCTTGGAAGCATAATCACGGTTTACAGCACCGTAGGAGTTTGAAGGATCAGCATTACATGAACCTTCTGTATACTCATCAGGACAGTCTGTACAAACGATAGACATATTGTCGAAGAAGATTTCGTCTCCGTCTTCAGCGTTACCGCCCCATCCGAAGTTAGTGTCCTTACCATAGTGGAAAGCCCACTCTGCAGCTTCAATGTCGCCATCAGGAGTAAATGTACCTGAAAATGTCTGCCATGAAGTTGAAAGCTTTGTAGCGCTGCCCCACTTACCGGAACTGCTTGTTCCACCAGATGAATTATGAGGTCCCATAACCATCTGGCCGCCGGTACCGTCAAGAACGAAGTACTCATAGTCACCGGAGATATCACCGATCTTAGAGCAAAGCTCCATACCTGATCTGCTTGCCTTAGCGTCAAAGCTTACTTCATAAGTATGACCAGCCTTGAAGTTGAGGTTTCTGTGTCTGAACTGAAGGTCCCACTTAGCACCGTCAGCACCAGTACCTGTAATTACAGTGATGTGGAATGCTCCGTCTTCAATTTTGAAGTCCTGCTTCGCAGGGCTACTTTCACAAGTATGCCAAGGAAGTGCCTTGTACTCGAAAGTTGTTTCACCAAGTACCTGACCTGCAGAAGCAGCCATAGGCGCAACATTAGCAACTGTGGGTGCGATCATAGAAACTGCCATAATGCTTGCAGCGATCGCGCTTTTAATTCTCTTGTGCATTTTTATACCCTCCCAAAAGATTTAAATATTTTTCTATAACGCAGTACCAGTGCATATACCGCGATTATAAGTATGATTAACGAGGACAGTTACCTCCAATGGACATAACTTGCACCTGTCCCTTACCCGTTAAACTTATTATAGTATATAACAGCAAAAAAGTAAATAGGTTTTTGAAATTTCGTGTATTTCTATAATACAGCTCTGGTATTTTTGTGCATTTTTTACAATTGACAAGAAATAACAAAGAGGGCGTAAAACCCTCTTTGTGTCACAAATATGAATTAGTTATTTTTTCAGCGGAAGTTCTTCCTGTTTAACCATATTTGCAGCAACCTGCATAATAACGAGTGCATCATCAGGTGTAAGGCCCTTTACACCATTTACATCAGCATTAACTGCACCCTGCTCTGAAAGTGAGTACTTATCAGGATTGCCGAGAGCCTGGAAAATTGCTGCAGCATCAGCCATTGTTATAACTTCGTCGCAGTTTGCGTCACCGTAGTAAGCCTTAGTGCTGCCGCCGGGGTTGCCTGTAGGAGCCTGTGTAGGCGGTTCTGTAGGCTGTACGGGAGGCTCTGTAGGATTTACAGGGGGATTTGTAGGAGTTTCAGGAGGATTTGTAGGAGTTGTATTTCCGCCGTTGTTCTCGATATCAGCACCGGGAACAGCCTTTGTACCGTCGGGCTCCTCGCCCCATACAAGCTTGCCGTTTATGTACATAGGAATATGCTTATTGTAGGAAGCAGGATCCTTAAGACTGTCTGTAGCTGTTACACCTTCAAAAGACCAGTCATTTGTGGGATCCCACGCACCCTTTGTAGGTGTACCGTCGATAGCGTCGGGAATTGATACTCTGAACTGTACCTCGTCGCGGTGTTCGCTCTGTCCTGTAGGCTGAATAGCTCTGCCGTCCTCGAACTTAACCTCTGCATAGTATGTGTTGCCTGTGGGGTCTCCCTCGTACTTGTAAGGACCTGAAACTGTGCCGTAGCCCTGTTCACCCTCTTTGTACTGCTGAGCCTTGCCCTCAACCTTTAAGATGTCAACGGAATATCCAGCTTCAAGAAGCTCAGATACGTCGAAATAGTAACGGTATGAGATGTCTTTCTGAACTCTTGCAGGCCAAGCTGTATGGTTCATAGCCCAAGCCTTGATTTCTGTGTAGCTGTCGCCCTTACCATTAAGTACAGCGCCAACCTTCCACTCATCCCACTTAGGAGTTTCAACAGGTGGGAAGTTTGCGAGCTTTTCGCCGCCCTTATCTGCAACCATAGCACACATTGCAGCTGTAAATCCTGCGTTGTAGTCGATAGCAACCTCAGAATACTCATACTGAGCAACGCTGTTTGTGTACTCACCAGACTGGTTAGGACCTCCTACGAGCGCGCCGTAGAGAGTATGTGCGTACTCTGTCTGCCAGCCCTCGTTGCTTCCCTCCTGACCAAGGTCATTCCAATGGTCATCGTGAACACCTGATGTAGTTCTGTGGTGGATAGCTGTAGGATTCTTGTCGCCCATACCGAGAACGTAGCAAAGACCGAGGTCATTGTCACCGAACATATAGTCAAGCTGTCCCTGTGACCAGTTATTGTACTTATCAGCAAGTGCAGCGTTATCCTTGAAAATTGTATCAGCTGCAAGCTTAGCAATCCATACAGTATTTGCAGAGTGACGGTTTGCACCCCAGTTCATAAGCCAAGCAAGGCCGTCGGGAGTGTATGTTACACGCTTTCCGCCGTATCCCTCATCCCAGTAGTCAAGGTGGTGAGCGATGTGGTCAATCCACTCCTGCTTGCCTGTATTTATAGCATAGAGGAGAGCAGCAGCCTGTGTTGTATCATCCCAGCAGAAGCCCCATGTGTACTTCCAGTCTGTGGACTGGCTTTCTGTGGGGAACTGAGGGACATAATCGGACTCAATCTTATCAAGATAGCTCTTGTCGCCTGTAGCCATATAGAGCCAGTTTGCAGCGTACATACAGTCATCTACCCATGAACTTGGTTTGTACATACTGCCCATAGCACCGTTTTCGTTATCTCTGATTGAATCAGCTGTCTTGAAATATTTTTCAGCCTGTGCAAGGTATGCAGCAGCCTTATCGGGCTGGTCGTCCTTGAAAATGATGTAGCCCTGTGCAAGAGCAGCTGCACAGAGAGCGATTGTTGTAGAGTCAGCGATTTCGTCGTAAGGACGCTCCCAATCGCCGTTATTGAGGTGATGCTTTCTGAGATATACCTCAGCGCTGCACCAGATGTTATGGTCAGTAGAGCCGCCTGTGAAGTCACCGATTGTACCGATAACCTTGCCGTCTCTGTCAGCCTGCATAACATAGTCAAGTCCCCACTGTACGTTGTTGCGGTACATTTCGCCAAGACCGGCCTTGTCTACAGCGTCCTTGTACTGGATATAGCCCCAAGCAAGAACAGATGCGGAATAAGCGTTTGTCAGAGTAAACTTGAAGTGGTCACCTGCGTCAAACCAACCGCCGGGGATGATGTCAGTTTCAACACCCTCCTCGTTTACCATTGAATCTGCTCTCCAAGGAACACAATTCCACTCAGGGAGAACACCTGACTGCTGTACCTCGTAGAAGAACAAGGATTTCTGGAGAGCTTCTGCATAGTTTACCTCTACAGCTGCCGAGGACTGAGCCATCGGAAGTGCAGACAACATACCTGCGGAAACCGCCATAGCAGAAAGAGCCGATGTGATTTTCTTAAAATTCATTATTAACTACCCCTCTCGATAATTTTGGTGTACGGAATGTATTTTTGATACACCATTACATTTTAAATATACACTATTTTCAAAGTTTTGTCAAGGTTTAAGGCGATTTTAAGCTGTTTTAACAATTCAAAGATTATATTTTCAGCAGTTTGTACAGAAAAATAAAAGCTGTACCGTCAATCTGCCGAAAATCTGCAAACTGACAATACAGCTCAAAATATTATTCTTCTTTAACAATTACACAATTTTCAAGTTCAATATATTGACCATCAACAACAGTTATAACCTTTTCTCTGTCTTTAATTTCATATTCAAGGGTTTCGGTATACTTTTTAAAAGCATTATATTCGTAAAGATTATCATAAACAGTAAAATAATAGGGTTTTTCAATCTCAGCAGCCTTAATTCTGTAAGTACCTGCCTTAACGTCAGTACCGACTTTAAACATCCCTGCACGTTCAAATGGGTTGTTATCAACAATGTTATGACTCAAATCAACAGCAGTACACCACGATATATGAAGATATTGCCCAGCCTCAATATTCACGTAAAACGTATTCTGAAACCAGGTTGATATAATCTGCTCCATTTCTTTATCATACAGGCCTATACAAGCATTTGGTATATCACTGAAATTATCAGCAACTATAAGATATTCGCCAGCAGGAATATCTACACCAACAACATATTCGCCCATAGGGTAATAATCAACAGAATTTGAAGATACACCATTCACATTCATCTCAGATACAGTAAAATCCGATATATCAGGAAGTGAAATTTCAGGCATACTGATTTCAGGCAGTTCTATGGAAATTTCTTCTCTTTTCACCGGTTTATCTTCACTTATCAGCTCGTGAAAAACGGTAGAAAGCACCATAGCCACAACCACAGCAACAAGCAGCGCGACGCACAAGATGATACTCCGTAATTTCTTTTTGTCGTCTGACGAATTGCCCTTTATTATCCCTTTTTTAAACCCCTCACCGCAGTGAGTACAAAATTTATTAGTCGCCGGCTGTATTGTTCCGCATACCTCACACATTACCTCGTCAAGTTCCGTTCCACTGTGAATATCTTCCACGTCATATCCGCAGTATTCGTCCATATATCATTTCTCCTTTTTGCAAAAAAGGCCATACCTTGCGGTACAGCCTTTTAAATCTCAATTTACGGGATTATTCCTCGTCCTCGTAATCTTCGTCCTCAGCGTCAGCTGCGTCCTCAATGAGAGCGCGCATAGAAATGCTGATTCTCTTGGACTCGTCGTCGATATCGATAATCTTAACATCAACAACATCGCCAACGGAAACGATATCCTTAACGTTCTCAACCTTCTTGTCAGCAAGCTGTGAGATGTGGATAAGACCGTCTACACCGTCGATAATCTGTGCGAATGCACCGAAGCTTGTTGTAGAAACGATTGTAGCCTTAACAACATCGTCGATAGCATACTGTGACTTGAAGATTTCCCAAGGATTGTCCTCAGCCTTCTTGAAGCCGAGAGAAATTCTGTTCTCCTCAGCGTTGAGATCCTTGATATATACTTCAAGAGTATCACCAACAGCTACAACCTCGCTGGGGTGCTTGATGCGCTTCCAGGAAAGCTCAGAAATATGTACCATACCGTCGATGCCGCCGAGATCAACGAATGCGCCGAAGCTTGTAAGGGACTTAACCTTACCAACGTATGTCTTGCCGATTTCAGCGTCAGCCCAGAATGCAGCCTTAGCTTCTTCCTTCTTAGCAGAATCAACAGCCTTGATAGAACCAACAGCTCTCTTCTTGCCGCCCTCGTCTACCTCGATAATCTTGAACTGAACCTTCTGCTTGTTGAGCTGATCAAGCTCTGCACCTCTTGGGAGACCTGTCTGTGAAGCAGGGATGAAGATTCTTACGCCCATATAGTTGAGTGTAACACCCTTGTTAACAATACGGCTGATTGTGCCTTCAAGAACAGCACCCTCTTCCTTAGCCTTAACAACTGTGTCATAACCGGCCTGCTCGTCAACCTTTCTCTTAGAAAGAGCAACTGTACCCTCGCTGTCGTTAACCTTGATAACGATAAGCTCAATCTTATCACCAACGGAAACGATATCCTCGGGCTTCTTTGTGGAATCGTCTGTAAGATCCTCAAGCTTAACGTAGCCTGTGTGCTTTGTTCCGAGATCTACTGTGATCTCAGCGTTGTCAACACTTACAACGAGTCCTTCTACCTTCTCTCCTGTATGTATTTTTTTGAAAGACTGATCGAGAGCTTCTGCGAAGTCGATCTCCTCATCAATTGCATTGAGATTTACATTCTCTGTCATGGTTGTTTGTACCTCCTCGATTATATATGCCGGCGTGGATGCCCCGGCTGTTATGCCGATTTTGCCGGCACAGGGCAGCATCAAAGATGAAAGCTCGTCCGAATTTTCTATGTGATACGTTTTACAATATCGGCTGCACACCTCGTAGAGCTTTACGGTGTTTGAGCTGTGTCTGCCGCCCACAACAAGCATTATATCAGATTCCCTTGCAAGCTTAGCTGCGTCTGACTGCCTTGTATCGGTTGCACTGCATATTGTATCGAATATGACAATATCGGGATTGCCTTTTGGGATCACCTTTAAACATTCTTCCCATTCTATTATATTATACGTCGTTTGAGCGACGAATGCAAGCTTTTTTCGCAAAAAATTCTCATTTTTCTCAAAAACGTGTTTTAGCTCAACATTATCCTTAAAAACACAGAAATTTTGTTCACAATGACCAATAATTCCCTGTATTTCTGGATGATTTACGTCGCCCGCAATGAGGATCATATAACCCTCTTTTGATTTTTCCGCCACAATCTTATGAATTTTCGCGACAAAAGGACAAGTAGCGTCTAACATCCTGCAACCCTTTTCCGCAATTTTATTATAAACTTCTCTGCCGACACCGTGAGAACGGATTACTACAGTTTCCTCGGGCAGCAGCTCATCAACAGACTCCACTACTCTTGCACCCTTGGCGTTCATATCATTCACAACGTCCTGATTGTGGATAATCGGCCCGAGAGTGGCAACCTTTGTATTGGACTCCAGTTCATTATACACCATTTTTACGGCTCTGTCAACCCCGAAACAAAATCCCGCCGACTTCGCCACTGTAACCTTATTCATCAGCCTGCTCCTTTTCGCTGTTATCGGGGAGCTTTTCAGGCTCAGGCTCGCCCTCTACAAGCAGCTTGATATCCGCCATATAGCGGTTTTTCAGCTTTACAAGCTGTCTTGGATTTGGAGTATCAGACACCTCCACATACTCCGCAGGATCAATGGGAGTACCGTACTTAATTCTGATTTTAGTGCGGAATTTCAGCTTTTCCCCAAAAACAATACCAACAGGAACAACCGGCTTTCCCGAACGGGCCGCAATAACAGCCGCACCTGAATGACCGCGGTGAACCTTACCGTCCTTGGAACGTGTACCCTCGGGGAAAATCATAAGGTTGCTGCCTTTTTCAAGTCTTTCAACAGCTGTATCAAGTACTGCTGTATCGCCCTTTCCTCTTGAAACGGGGAATGCACCCAGATTTTTTATAAGCCAGCCGAAAAATTTGTTCTTGAAAAGCTCCTCCTTAGCCATAAAGGAGTGTTTGCCCTTAAGTCCGCAGCTTATAAGGGGCGGGTCAGCGTTTGTGCGGTGATTTGACGCAAATATGCAGTTTGTACCCTTAGGAATATTTTCCTTGCCCTCCAGCTTTAAGCTGAAAGCTATATTCATTGCTATCCATACAAGCCATTTACAAATATAAAACATACTACACACGCTCCTTTATAATTTCGGTAATCCGAGCCGCCGACTGCTCCAGTGTAAGCTCTGTTGTGTCAACGAGAACAGCGTCCTCCGCCTGTTTAAGGGGAGCTGTTTCACGGTTCATATCGTTGTAATCACGCTGGATAATATCCTTTAAAATCTCCTCATATGACGGACAATCGGGCTTTTCAGCCAGTTCCTTGAAACGGCGGTTTGCACGTTCCTCAGCGGAGGCTGTAAGAAATATCTTCACATCGGCATTGGGAAGAACTACCGTACCTATGTCCCTTCCGTCCATAATAATATTATTCTCACGGGCAAGCTTCTGCTGCAAGTCGAAAAGTCTTGCTCTTACCGCAGGTATAGCGGAAGTCCTTGAAGCCGCCATTGATATTTCAGGAGTGCGAATAATATCGGAAACATCTCTGTCACCCAGATAAACACGCTGTACACCGTCAATGAATTTCAGTGATACATCAACATTGCCGATATGCTTCTCAATATCCTCATCGGGGATATTGTTTTCCGTCAGATAAAGGGCAACAGCACGGTACATAGCCCCTGTATCAACGTAAATATACCCCATTTCAGCGGAAACCATTTTTGCAATTGTACTTTTTCCTGCACCTGCAGGGCCGTCAATAGCTATATTTATTGTTTTCATCTGAATTGCTCCTTCTATCTCCATTTTATAAAGGAGATGATAAAATCTGTAATAACAGCAACAGACGTTACTGCCGCCAATACTATACACGCCCATTCCGGCAGCTTTTCGCTCAGCTTCCCCGAAAGAGGATGAACAACGAATATGTAAAGCAGGGCAAACAAGCCGAAAATCACGCTTGAAACAAGACTGGCGCGGTCTAATATTGAAAAATAACAGCCCTCATATGTCCAGAAGTGTCTGCCGAAAAGAAAATCAAGGAGATATGAGGCTCCAAGCTCAAAAACGGTAGTCACAACTGTGGATATAGTGAACACAAACAGCGGACTATGCTTCTTTCTGCCGAAAATAAACAGGAGAATAAAGGCTCCGATTGCATATATCGGCACAATAGGCATATGAAGCATACCTCTGTTGTAGACATATCCCCACATTATCCACACAACCGCAACCTCATAAAGCCAACCTACAAAGCCTGCAAGCATAAATTCAAAGGTATAGCGGAAAGCTGTCCTTGAAAAATTCTTTTTCATAATCGTCATAAGTATAATGCTGCCGCGTATGCGGTAGAAAAGGCGATCTGTAAATTAAATCCGCCTGTGTATGCGTCAACATCTATTACCTCTCCTGCAAAGAAAAGTCCGCTGACAAGCTTTGATTCCATTGTTTTCGGGTCGATTTCCTTGACGCTTACGCCGCCGCTGGTGATAATTGCCTCATCAATGGGGCGAAATCCCGATATTCTCACGGGGAACGCCTTTATAAGCTCCCCGAATTTACGGCGTTCTTCTTTGGTAATGCCGTTTATCTTCCTTTCGGGAGCAATTCCAGAAAGCCGTATTATAACGGGTATAAGCTTCGCAGGAAGCAGCTTCCGTATGCCGTTCTGAAAGTCGCGGTTGAGATTTTCCGCGAAATCACGCTGAATACGCGCGTCAAGCTGCTCGGGAGAAAGAGCAGGTTTAAGGTCAATAACCGCCTTGAAGCGATTTGGCTTCATATCCCTTATATGACTGCTTGCAGACAGCACAAGAGGGCCGCTTAGTCCGAAATGAGTGAAAAGCATCTCTCCCATTTCGCTGTATACCGTCTTTTCGCCCTCCATAAGCTTCAATGTGACGTTGCGGAGGGAAAGTCCCATAAGCTCCGCGCAGAATTTATCGGGAGAGGTAAGGGGTACAAGGCTTGGTTTAAGCTCCGTTACGGTATGACCTGCCTGCTCAGCAAAGGTATAACCTTCACCTGTTGAGCCTGTTGCAGGGTAGGATTTGCCGCCGCAGGCAACAAGTACGCTATTGCTGCGGTATTCCTGTCCTCCTGCAATTACGCCCTTGCATTCTCCGTCAACGATAATCAGCGATTTTACCGCCCTTCTCACAATTTTCACCCCGAGATTTTTCAGCTCGCGGTCAAGGGCATTTACAATATCCTCTGCGTTGTCGCTTACGGGGAATACTCTGTTTCCCCTTTCGGTTTTCAGAGGTACTCCCAGTTCCTCAAAAAACGCCATTGTTTCCTCTGCTCCGTACATTGCAAAGGAGCTGTACATAAATCGGCTGTTTACAGGGATATTCTCCATATGCTCACGGGTAGGTGAATTGTTTGTGACGTTGCAGCGCCCCTTTCCCGTTATGCGGAGTTTTCTGCCGATACGCTCATTTTTTTCAAAGAGCATTACGCTTTTGCCCCAGCGCGCCGCATATATAGCCGCCACGCAGCCTGCTGCACCGCCGCCTATAATAATAGTATCTGTCATTTCTGTTTCCTTTTAAAGAGATTTTCAAGCCTTGCGGAGATTTCCTCTCTCTGCTCATCGGCTGATTTATTATCGACGATATATACACCGTTTGAAAGAGTAACAATATCCCCCTCTTTCGCTTCACAGGGAAGCTGTGACAGAGGTATATCAAGCATAATACCCTCGTTTTCAACTACAGCGAAATCGCCCTCTATACGGTCAATTACCATAAGCTATCACCTTTCGTTACAACCGATAATTCCTTGCCGTCTGACTCTATAACAACAGTACCGTCAATATCTGTTCTGTATATCTCATCAGCGTAGGACTCAAGTCTTTTCATAACCTCGTCATTTGGATGTCCGTAGCTGTTGCCCTTGCCGCAGGATATAACCGCAATTTCAGGCTGTATCATTGAGAGAAACAGCTCCGTATTTGAGGTTGCACCGCCGTGGTGCGCCGCCTTGAATACGTCTACATTTTCCGTTACTCCCGAATATGCCATTGTATTTTCTGCCTCAGCCTCTGCATCGCCTGTAAAGCAGAAATTGTTTTCGCCGTGTTTGAGAATAATTCCTACAGAACAGTTATTGAGATTATCCTCGTCGCATACAGCAGGTGAAATTATCCGCCATTCTGCGTCGCCAAGAGTGCCTTTCATCCCCACTTTTGCCTGTGTAAGAGGAATATTCTTTTCCTCGACAACATCAAGGAAATCGTTGAAAAACGTTGTAATGGGTATAGCCTCTTTCGTAAGGGTAGGGATTATAACCTTCTCTGTATCGAAAAAGTCAATTATCTTCGACATTCCGCCCATATGGTCGGAATGGGGATGTGTTCCGATAACGTAATCAAGCACCGCTGTTTCTTCCCTGTTGAGATAGCGTATAACATCGGTATATTCCGACTTTTCGCCGCAGTCAATGAGCATATTCTCACCGCCGCAGCTTATGTAAATGCAGTCTCCCTGTCCAACGTCTATGAAATGAACTCTCAGCTTATCGTCAGCAGGCTTGTGGATATTTCCCCTGACGCTGTTCCATACAACAAGTCCTATGAATACTCCAAGGCTGAGCAGAACTGTAACAAATCCGCCTAAATCCTTGGCTTCCGACTTTTTCGGGACGCTAACTGTGTTTTTCCTTTTGAAGTATTTTTTCGGCTTGTTGGCTGCTGTGGACGTCCTGAACTTGGTTTTTTCTGATTTCTTCCGCCTTGCCACGACTTTTCACCGCCTTTTCCGTTGGTTCTTTTCTGATTGTCCTCCACAAGGCAATTTGGCGAGGTGCCTATGAGGTCGTATCTTCCTGCTGTTTTCAGCGCTTCAAGGACGATTTCCTTGTTCTGGGGACGGAAATACTGCAATAAAGCCCTCTGCATTGCCTTTTCCTTTGAGGTTTTCGGCACATACACCTTCTCCATTGTATACGGGTCAAGCTCCGTATAGAACATACAAGTGGAAATCGTGCCCGGAGTGGGATAGAAATCCTGCACCTGTTCGGGACGGATTTTATTATCACGCAAGAACAGCGCAAGGTCTATAGCCTCATTCAGCGTGCTTCCGGGATGGGAGGACATAAGATACGGCACGAGATACTGTTCCTTGCCTATGCCCTTTGTAATCTCATAGAAACGCTTCTGGAATGCCTTATATGCCTCAATATGGGGCTTGCCCATTTTATCAAGTACCACCGCTGAACAATGCTCGGGGGCAACTTTCAGCTGTCCGCTTACGTGATATTTTATCAACTCACGGATGAATTCGTCGTTTTTATCCTCCATAAGGTAGTCATAGCGTATACCTGAACGGATAAATACTCTCTTGATACCCTTTATAGCCCTGATTTTACGCAGCATAGCCAGATATTCGCTGTGGTCTGCCTTTAATGCGGGACAGGGAGTGGGTGCAAGGCATTTCTTGCCCATACACAGTCCCTTTTCAATCTGCTTTTCGCAGGATGTATGGCGGAAATTCGCTGTAGGGCCGCCTACATCGTGGATATATCCCTTGAAATCGGGCATTTTCGTGATACGCTCTGCCTCCGCAAGAACGGATTTCTCGCTTCTTACGGTAATTTTACGTCCCTGATGAAGTGCAATTGAGCAGAAATTACAATATCCGAAACAGCCGCGGTTGTGAGTGATTGAAAAACGCACTTCCTCAATGCCCGGTACACCGCCCAAAGCCTCGTATGAGGGGTGATACCGCCTTGTATAGGGCAGGCTGTATATGTAATCAAGCTCCTCTGTTGTAAGGCTTTTTGCAGGTGGATTTTGCACAAGCATCATATTGCCGTGGCGCTGTATTACCGTCTTGCCGTATACCTCGTCCTGCCAGTCATACTGTATCTTCGTTGCCTTGGCGTATTCTTTTTTATTGTCGCGTACCTGCTCAAAAGATGGACACTGTGCTGCGCCTAAGGGCGTATTCACAGGCTCTGTCATATAGCAGGTGCCGCGGATATCGTGAATATCACGTATATTTTCGCCATTTGCAAGGCGTGTGCAAAGCTCCTGTATCTGATGCTCGCCCATACCAAACATAAGCAGGTCGGCACCGCTGTCAGCCAGCACCGAGGGGCGAACAGCGTCGTCCCAGTAGTCGTAATGGGCGAAACGGCGTAGAGAGGCTTCAAGACCGCCTATAGCTATGGGAATATCTCCGAAGTATTCACGGAGCTTCTGACAGTAGACAATAACGGCTCTGTCAGGGCGTTTGCCTGCTACTCCCCCTGCAGTATATGCATCATCTGAACGCTTTCTCTTTGCCGCTGTATAGTGGGCAACCATAGAATCTATATTTCCCGATGTTACCAGAAAAGCATATTTAGGACAGCCGAATTTGCGAAAATCCCTGTCGCTGTGCCAGTCGGGCTGTGAGATAATTCCCACAGTGAAGCCCATAGCTTCAATCAGACGGGTAACAATAGCCGCGCCGAAGCTGGGGTGGTCAACGTAGGCATCTCCCGTTATATAAATGAAATCAAACTGCTCTATGCCGTTTTCTTCCATTTCTTTCCTTGTTAAAGGTATAAACTTGTCATACATAAATATTTTTCACCTGTAATTTTTTACATTTAGCTGTTAGCCTTTTGTATGCTGATACATTGTGCAAGGGCGGATATTATCCGTCAGCTAAAGGCTAATGGCTAATGGCTTTTTAAAACAATCAGTCAAGATCATAGTCAAAAGTAACTTTTGAGAAATCACGGTTAAGCAGGTCTGCCTTGTTCATAAGCCAGTATGCCGCCCATAAACAGCCATCGTGATAATCAAACTGGAACAGATTTACCGTATCCTCATAGACTTCGGGGGCATTTCCGCCCTTTGGGAAGCCGAAAAGCTTATCACAGCCCTCGGAGAAGTCGTAGGAATCCATTTCAAGAGTTTCTTCAAGGTCGTCGATTTCATCAACCGCGGACTGGTCATACTCGTCCATACTGTCAAATTCAACGCCTCTTTCAGGCAGACATTCCTCGAAATACTTGGTATAATAGCCGCAGGGAGGGAATGTTCGTTTCAGCTTGGACATATCGCCGTCCCACCAGATAACCTTGAAATAATCCTTGTTTTCGGGATTATCAAGGGTATACTCCGTCCAGTCATCGCTTTCAAGGGGCGAAATCTCACCACTCCAGAAGATATAGAGTATACCTCTTTCGGGAAGGAGCTTTTCTATGTCCGCTTCCGATTCCGCAAGCTCATAAAGGTTAATCTGTGCCACAAGCTGCATTGCAGATTCTTCGTATTTTTCAATCTTGCCTGCATTCTGTCCTTGAAGCCATTTTTCGGTATACCCAGACATAACGGGATATTCCATATTTGGCGGCAAATCAGGAAATCCGCCCATTTTGCTGGCACCTATGGGTACATCGCCTCGGTACTCCTTTGTGAAACAGCCTATAGCGTTGCGGTAGTATTTTTTCAGCTCCGCCGCCATATCGCTTAAACCCTTGGCTTCAAGCTTTTCAATTGCTGTCTTGTAATCAGACATAAAATTCACTCCCTTTTGTTTAATTAAGAATTAAGAATTATGAATTATGAATTTTTTATATTGACGGTAAATAAATTTTTACCGTCCATTTCTTCGTAGGGACACAGCGTGCTGTGTCCGCTATTTCGGTACGATATTTCACGATAAATTATTCATAGCCGATATTTTATTTAACGGTCACGGCACGCCGTGACCCTACAAACTGGCGATACACCTTAAAATTAACACAATCGGCATGAACTTCCGCCCGCTAATGGCTAAAGGCTAAAAGCTAATAGCTTATTCTTCTAATTTACGCATTTTCCATTCATCAAACTGCATTTTTGACATAAGCACCTTTCGGGGCTTTGAACCCTCTGCTTCGCCTACTATGCCGCGCTCCTCCAGTTCGTCCATAATTCGGGAGGCTCTTGCATAGCCCAATTTAAGCTTTCTCTGGAGCATTGTTGTGGAGAATTGTCCGTTGTTTACTGCTACTTCCGCAGCTCTGATAATAAGGTCTTCGTCGGAACCTGCTTCAAATCCGCTGTCAATGGGGCCGCCCTTATCCCCCTTGGTCTGGGGAACGAAATTTTCAACAGCTTCAACAATGCGGCTGTCATACTCCCCTGTAGCCTGTGAGCGGATGAAATTCAAGGTTTCGTTTATATCCTTTGAGGATGCAAAACAGCCCTGTATACGTATAGGCTTGCTTGTTCCTATGGGCATATACAGCATATCACCGTTACCAAGCAGCTTATCTGCACCTGCCATATCTATAATTGTACGTGAGTCAACCTGTGACATAACGGAAAGGGCAATTCGGCTGGGGATATTTGCCTTGATAAGTCCCGTAATTACGTCGGTTGTAGGTCGCTGTGTAGCAACTACAAGGTGCATACCTGCGGCACGTCCCATTTGTGCAAGGCGGCAGATTGAATCTTCAACTTCCTTGCCAGCCACAAGCATCATATCCGCAAGCTCATCAATGAATATGACAATCTGTGGCATACGCTCCATTTCGTCGTCATCGTCGGCTATTTCGTTATAGGATTTGATATCATTTGCTCCGATATCCGCAAATGTGTTGTATCGGCGCATCATCTCATTAACTGCCCAGTTAAGCGCTCCTGCTGCCTTTTTAGCCTCGGTTACAATGGGTATGAGCAGATGAGGAATGCCCTCGAACACCTTGAATTCAACAACCTTCGGGTCGATGAGGATAATCTTTACCTCGTCGGGCCTTGCCTTATAGAGGATACTCATAATTATTGAACGGGTACATACAGATTTTCCTGAGCCTGTGGTACCTGCTATGATAACGTGGGGCATCTTCGTGATATCGCCTACAATTGCGTTACCTGTGATGTCCTTGCCCACCGCGAAAGCAAGCTTGCTGTCGGCATTTCTGAACTCGGAAGATGAAAGTATCTCGCGGAGAGTTACAACGTCCTTGTTGATATTCGGTACCTCGATACCTACTGCCGCCTTGCCGGGGACAGGAGCTTCAAGACGTACTCCCTGTGCTGCAAGGCTGAGGGCAATATCGTCCTCCAGTCCGCGGATTTTCGATACCTTAACGCCTACACCGGGCTGTATCTCGTATCTTGTAATGGACGGGCCTCTGTAGATATCCCTGATTGTTACCTCAACGCCGAAACTTTTGAAGGTGTTGACTATCTTAGCAGCCTTTTCGTTCATTTCGGCTACAGCCTCAGAACTGTTATTCTTCGCCTGAGGAAGCGACAGCAAATCAAGCCCGGGAAGGATATACAATGACATCTGATTGTCTTTCTGAGGCTCCTCAATAACCTCTCCTGCTGCCATTCTGTCCTGTCGCTCTTTCTTTTCAACTGCCTTTGAAATAAGCTTGTCAAGCTCCGTTTCTGTCTTTTCTGATTCTGCGTTTTCAGCCTTTGATTCTGTCTTTTTATCCGTTTTTTCTTCGGGAACATTATGTATCGTTATATTCTCCCCTGGGAGAGGAATGTCAAATTCACGGCTGAAATCGTCAATAATACGCTGTTCCTCGGGGCTGAGAGGCGGATTTTCCTCTGTGGGGATATTTTCGCCTGCCTCCCTTATATCGTCCATTTCAATGGCTAAATTGCTTCTCCTGCTGTCGGGAAGAAGGTTGTCCTCATCCTCGTCATCGTCGTAATAATCGTCATAATCGCTGTTGAGAAAACTGTTGAAGTTTTCTCCCCATTTTTTCAACGATTTGAAAGGAGAGCCAAGCATTGCAAAGAAATCCTCGACGCTTTTTCCTGTGGTGATAAGAAGCATTACAAATATAGTCAGAAGCATTACAATTACTGCTCCGCCCCTGCCAAGCCAGCTGAGAAGCAGATATGACAGGAATGAACCGATTATTCCGCCGCCGCTGTAATCTCTGCCTGCGGTGAATGCTTTGCCGATAAACTCCCCTACTCCGTTTTCGGGAACGATTTTTCCGAAGAATACCTGAACGGCTGAACAAAGTACAACTGTCCAGAAACACATTGAGGCAATTTTTCCTGCCGCCTTTACATCTCTTTTGCCTATAAGGTAAGAGGAATAAATCATCGCTACAGGTACGCCAAGGGACACTATTCCGAAGCCGCCCAAAATATAGTTGTGGAATACTCTCCAGCCCTCAGAGCCTGGGAATAATACAGCCATTCCAATAAGAAGTCCAAGTGCAAATAGGATTATAGATACAACCCTTGCCTGGTCGGGAGTGAGAATATGCTCATCAAACATCTCCTCTGCTTCTTCTTTTTCAGCCTTCGGAGCTGCTTTTGCAACCGGCTTCTTTTCAGCCGCCTCTATTTTCTGCATAAGCTTTTCTTTCTGGTCGTCTGCCATAGCTTTTGCACTCATATCAAGTTCCTGAGTATTCTCAGAATCATAGGTTTTGCCTTTTTTCTTAGGTTTGCCGTCCCTTGTGAAGTCTTCGTCCTGGAAATCAGCTCCAAAAAGAAATTTTTTACTGAAAATTGACATTTTGCCCTCCATTATGGGGATTCTTTGAATGTATAAAGTATCAGAGTTCCCCTGTATATCTTTTTTCGGTTTTTTCAATCATATTGTACAGACATTCCATAGCGTCGGATAAGCTTCCGAGGCTGTCAATAAGCCCAAGCTCCACGGCTTTTTCACCGTCGGCTACAGAGCCTACATCCAGTACAAGCTCCTGGGTATTCATCATCATACCGCGGAACACATCCTCTTTTATGCGGCTGTTTTTCGTTACAAAGTCGATTATCCTGTCCTGCATTTTGTCAAAATATGCAAGGGTCTGAGGAACTCCCAGCACTGTGCCATTCATTCGCACAGGGTGTATTGTCATTGACGCTGAAGGCACGATAAATGACTTTTTTGCCGATACTGCCAACGGTACGCCGATTGAATGGCCGCCGCCTACTACAAGTGATACTGTAGGGGTTTTCATTCCTGCGATAAGCTCCGCTATGGCAAGGCCTGCCTCTACATCGCCGCCGATAGTGTTGAGGATTATTATAAGTCCCTCAACGCTCCTGTCCTGCTCGATTGCCACAAGGGCGGGGATAATATGCTCATATTTGGTGGTTTTATTCGTTTCACCAAGCACGTAATGGCCTTCTATCTGCCCGATAATATTCAGGCAGTGGATAATATGCCTGCAATTGTCTGCTGTTGATATACCGTTATCTGTCATCTCATTCTTTTTTTCTTCAGCCATAATAACATCTCCATAAGATTTTTTTCTTTGTTATTATAACCAATTTACAAATGAGTATACACTACTTATTATAAAGCATTTTTACGTTAAAGTCAAGGAATTTTGAGCTTACTTGCATTTTTAATTAAAATCACTTGTATTTTTAATCTGAGGAAAGTAATTATCATACCGTTTTTACCTCCTGTTTTTTCTCTTTTGAAACATACCCCTCTATAATAGGGCAAAAATCGGCCTTTTTTCAACCAAAAATGGTTGATTATTGAAAAATAATTTTTATTTTCTACGTTTTAGACAATTATCAACAGCTAAAATTGTAAGTGATATCTAAAATTAACTGTTATATGTTTTTCTAAGTTGAGTTATATTATATTTGTGCAGGGGCGGATATCATCCGCCCGCAATCTGTATAAAAAGGCATAATTTATTTAAGGGCGAGCAATGCTCGCCCCTACAATTGGCTATATTGCGTTATTTTGTGTAGGGGCGACCATTGGTCGCCCACAATTTCGGAACGAAATTCAGGTTTTGGGACAATCTGGGGGCGGATATTATCCGCCCCTACAAAAACGGCGTAAAATAGCCAATCCATAGGGCTGCAAAAATAAAAAAAGCTCCCTCAGCCATTGTGGGATTAGCTGGGGGAGATGGAAAAATAGGGCTACCGCATATAGCTTGTACAGAAAATATACGGACTGTGCAGAATTCACTGATGCACGGCTGCGCATCAATGTTTAGCGGATAATTCTGAATTTTTGGACGGGATATACATCCCGATATAATTTACTCTATGCGGCTTTCCTTATAGGGGAGCAATAGTATAGTACGTGATGAGGGATTTGAGCAACAGCGCACAAAGCTCGTATTACAGCCTTGTGCGGCGTTGCTTTACACAAAAGTGGACTGTGATTATTCTGTAACTTCCTCAGTTACATCTTCTTCAACAACTTCGTCCTCTGTGATTTCAGTGTCTTCCTGTACCTGGTCATCCTTGTGATGAGGTCCCTTTGCAGGCTTCTCAGGCTTTGCAGGTGGCTCAGGCTTAATAACTTCGCCGTTCTCATCTACAGGAGGTGCAGGAGGTGCAGGCTTCTCGCCTTCCTCGTGTACGGGAGGTGTAGGTGGCTCAGGCTTGATAACTTCGCCATTCTCATCTACTGATGGTGTGGGTGGTTCAGGCTTCTCGCCGTCCTCGTGTACAGGAGGCTCGGGCTTAGCGTTAAGCTCTGTGCAGAACTCGAACCAAGCGGACTTTGCGTCATCGCTGATAAAGCTCTCAGCTTCCATATCAAATGTATTGTTGATCATCTCAATGATTTCTTTCTTGCCGGCTTTCTTTGCAGGCTTAGCAGGCTTCTCAGCGTCAGCCTCTGTATCAGCCTCAGGCTTCTCTACCTTGGGAGCTGCATCGTCAAGATTGCTCTCGCAGAACTCAAACCAAGCTGTCTTAGCCTCGTCATCAATGAAATCAGCTGTCTCGAAATCAAATGTAGCGTTGATCATATCAACGATTTCCTTCTTACCAGCTTTCTTTGCAGGCTTAGCAGGCTTTTCGGGAGCTTCTTCATCCTCAGCCTCTTCGCCGTCTTCGCCCTCTGTGATTTCCTCATCCTCAACTACAGGAGGTGCAGGCTTTTCAGGCTTCTCAGGTGCTTCGGGAGCTTCTGGAGCTTCAACCTCAGGTGTTTCAGCGGATTCCTCATCCTCTGTGATCTCTTCGTCAGAAGCTTCTTCGTCCTTTTCTGTGGACTCTGTTGTTTCCTCTGTTACAATGCTGTCCTCTGCTGCATTGTCAGATGCACTGTTGATTGCTGCAAATGCTGTTGCACCTGTAGCTACTGAAAGTACGCAGATAGCTGTGATAGCTGATACTATCTTCTTGTGATTCATAATAAACACTCCTTTAAAAATATTCAACGATAATAATTTCAACGGAACCGCCGCTGCTCCGCGGTTGCTATCGGCTTTCCGTGTCCTTATGTCTATAGTTTACGGAGGTAATTTTCCAAAAACGGGGTATTCAGAAAAATTTTTTCAAAAAATTTTTTCAGAGCTGAAAAAGTCCTGTATTTCCACATATTTTCAACGTAATATTTGACATTAGGAAATCTCATTAGAGTTTTTCGTCATATTTGTTATATAGGTATCACGGTATGCTGTAAATACAATCTCAGAACAAAAAAAGATTTTTCGTCAGATTGTACATCAACTGCTTATATATTTTGTAGTTGTTCACAAAATTTTATAAATGCTGATTAAATTCTTCACTTTTTACGGATTTTATGTTATAATTGTAAGTGTACTCTTTTGTACTATAAAGCAATAGAGTATAGAGGTTCCCTATATTTATCATTTGGAGTGAAGTAATTGGGCAAAACGCTTTATATCACCGATTTAGACGGCACATTGCTGAATTCGCAGGCGGAGTTGTCGGATTATACGGTAAATACCATAAATTCCCTCATTGAAAAGGGTATGTATTTCACCTATGCTACCGCAAGAACTGAATATTCCGCAGGAAGTATCACGGAAAAGCTGAATATCAACGTCCCCTGTATTGTCAATAACGGTGCGGAGATATATGACAGGAAAAGCGGCAGATATGTCCGAAAATCTGATATTCCCATTGATGCCGCCGCAAGGATAATCGACGCATTTGCGGAAAATAATGTGGGAATGTTTATGTTCAAGTTCAAGGGCGACAAGTTCGGAACTTGCTACAGCGACAATCTCAATGAGCTTATGCAGGAGTATGTCAGAACTCGAAGCAAAACAGGTCAGCCACTATGGAAATGCACTGATTTGCACAGCGAAAATGACGGAAATGTGGTGTATCTCACTTCAACGGGGGATTATGAAAAGCTTCTCCCCATTGAGAGAATTGCCGCTTCTGTGAAAGGTCTTGACCACGTTTTCTATGAGGATACATATACGGGAAAGTATTATCTTGAAATTTTCTCGGAAAACGCCTCAAAGGCTAACGGCTTGAATTTCCTCCGTGAGGAATACGGCTTTGATAAAATTGTGGCATTCGGGGATAATCTCAACGATTTGTCAATGTTCAGGGTTGCCGACGTTAAAATTGCCGTGGGCAATGCAAAAGATGAACTGAAAAAAGCCGCAGATTTTGTAATCGGCACAAATGATGAGGACGGCGTTGCTCATTACATTTTAAATAGCTTAAAATGAATTTTAATAGATTTAATTGAAAGGAAAAATTAAAAATGAAGAAACTTATGTTAGGAAACGAGGCTTTCGCAAGAGGTCTTTATGAGGCAGGCTGTAAGGTAGTATCAAGCTACCCCGGTACTCCCTCAACTGAAATCACAGAGGAAGTCGCAAAGTATGATGAAATCTACGCTGAGTGGGCTCCAAATGAAAAGGTTGCTATGGAAGCTGCTCTTGGTGCTTCTATTGCAGGCGCAAGAGCATTCTGCGGAATGAAGCACGTTGGTCTTAACGTGGCTGCTGACCCCCTTTATACAGCTTCTTATTCAGGCGTAAACGGCGGTCTTGTTATCGCTGTTGCTGATGACCAAGGTATGCATTCCTCACAGAATGAGCAGGATAGCCGCCATCACGCTATTGCGTCAAAGGTGCCTATGCTTGAACCCTCAGATTCCACAGAATGCCGCGATTTCGTAAAGATTGCTTATGAAATTTCAGAGGATTTCGATACTCCCGTTATTGTAAGAATGTCAACACGTGTTGCTCACTCTCAGAGCATTGTCGAAACATTCGACAGACAGGAGCTTGAATTAAAGGAATATACAAAAAATCCACAGAAATATGTTATGATGCCTGCATATGCAAGAGGCAGACACGTATTCGTTGAGGAGCGTACAGCAAAGCTTACAGAGTATGCTGAAACATCACCTCTCAACCGCGTTGAGATATCAGAAAAGGCTGAATTCGGCGTTATTACAAACGGTGCGGCTTATCAGTATGTCAAGGAGGCTCTCGGCGAAAAGGCATCTGTATTAAAGCTTGGTATGGTTAATCCTATGCCTGTTCAGCTTATCCGCGACTTTGCGGCTAAATATGACCGCATTGTTGTTGTTGAGGAGCTTGACGGAATTATTGAGTCACACTGCCGAAATATCGGCGTTACAAATGTTGAGGGCAAGGAGATTTTCGGCTGTATCGGTGAAATTAATCAGTCCGCAATTGCTGAAAAGCTTCTGGGCGAAAAGAAGGATTTTGCTGCTCTTGAAGATGCAATTCCTGTTCGTCCTCCCGTTATGTGTGCAGGCTGTCCTCACCGCGGACTTTTCTACAATCTGAAAAAGCTTGGGGTTACAGTTTCAGGCGATATCGGCTGTTATACCCTCGGTGCAGCTGCTCCTCTTAACGCTATGGATACAACAATCTGTATGGGAGCTTCAATTTCCGCACTTCACGGCTTCAACAAGGCAAGAGGCGCTGAAAGCGAGCATAAGAGCGTTGCTGTTATCGGTGATTCCACATTTATGCACAGCGGTATGACAGGTCTTGTAAATATCGCTTACAACAATTCAAATTCAACTGTTATTATCGTTGACAACTCTATCACAGGTATGACAGGACATCAGCAGAATCCCACAACAGGAAAGAATCTCAAGGGCGATCCTGCTGCTGCTGTTAATCTTGAGGAACTCTGCAAGGCTATCGGAATCAAGCGTGTACGCGTTGTGGACCCCTATAAGCTTGCTGAAACTGAGGCTGTAATCAAGGAAGAACTTGCAGCTGACGAGGCTTCTGTTATCATTTCACGCAGACCTTGCGCACTTCTGAAATACGTTAAGCACAACGCTCCGTTCAAGGTTGAAGCTGACAAGTGCGTAGGCTGTAAGATGTGTATGAAGCTTGGCTGTCCCGCTATTTCAATGAAGGACGGAAAAGCTGTTATAGACCATACACAGTGCGTAGGCTGCGGTATCTGCAAGGAACAGTGTAAGATTGGTGCAATAATCTGATTGGAGATATTGATTATGGATATTTACAGTGAGTTTGTCAACTGGCTTGACAATATCTTGGAAAATAACGATATGCCCGATGAAACAGTATCATTCTGCTTTAACCTTTATGAGGAGTCTGTGGAGGACAGCGTCTATGCCGTTCAGCTTGTAGCTTGTGAGGCATTTGATGAAAATGACCCCGACTGGGCCTGCGAAGAATGCTGGTCATCGGAGGAAGATATATTCTGCGTAGAGCTTTCAGATGAAGCCGAAAAGGACTGGAAAGCCGCACAGAAGCTTATCACAGGCTGGGCTGAGGAGTATCTGGAAAGGGGCAAATATGCTTCAATCCTCACATCAAAGCCTGTAGGAATAGGATTTGTTGACGGAGATCTGGAGATTATTCACAGATAAAAAACGGTGATTCTTATGAATAGAAATATAATTAATCTTGTTTACAGATTTATTCAGCTTTTCATCGTAGTATTTATATCGGACAGACTTGAAATGAATTTTTGGGCGAAATTCGGCATACTGGTTGTTCTGTTTCTCATTTATGACGAAACAGAGCCGTATTTACAGCGCTTTTTCAAGGGTGAGCCTATGATTCCTGACAAGGATTTGTCTGATAATCAAGGGGAATAAAACCTTTAAAATAGTAAGGAGAAAATTTAAATATGGAAACTAAATCAATTATGATTGTCGGAGTCGGCGGACAGGGTTCTCTGCTTGCTTCAAGACTTCTTGGAAATGTGCTTCTTGCACAGGGATATGACGTAAAAGTAAGCGAAGTTCACGGAATGAGCCAGCGCGGCGGTTCTGTTGTTACATACGTAAAATACGGCGATAAGGTGTACTCTCCCGTTGTTGAAAAGGGCGAGGCTGATGCTGTTATCTCATTCGAGCTGCTTGAAGCTGCACGCTGTCTGCCATATCTGAAAAAGGGCGGCACACTTATCACTTCAACACAGCAGATTGACCCTATGCCCGTTATTACAGGTGCTATGGAATATCCTGCTGACCTCGTAAGCAAGCTTGCTGACGCAGGTGCGGATATTACAGCTGTTGACGCTCTTTCACTTGCTGAGGAAGCAGGTACTGCAAAGGCTTCAAACGTTGTTCTTATGGGCGTGCTTTCCGCAAAAACTGACTTCCCTGAGGAGCTTTGGCAGAATGCTCTCGAACAGTGTGTACCTCCAAAATTCCTTGAACTGAACAAAAAGGCATTTGAACTTGGCAGAAATGCTGCTAAAAAGTAATATATCTGGAGGAAAAACCAATGGCAAATTATTGGAATCAGGAAATTGAATGTATGCCCTATGAGGACATGAAAAAGCTTCAGAGTGAGCGTCTTGTCGCTCAGGTGAAGCACGTGTATGAAAATGTTGAGTATTATCGCAACCTTATGGATGAAAAGGGCGTAAAGCCTGAAGATATCCAATCTGTTGAAGATCTTCATAAGCTGCCTTTCCTTACCAAGGCTGACCTCCGCGACGCATATCCCTATGGACTTCTTGCGAAGCCACTCAACGAGTGCGTTCGTATCCATTCCACAAGCGGCACTACAGGCAAGCGTGTAGTTGCATTTTACACACAGAATGATATTGACCTCTGGGAGGACTGCTGTGCAAGAGCTATCGTTGCAGCAGGCGGTACTAAGGACGATGTTTGTCAGGTAGCTTACGGCTTCGGACTTTTCACAGGCGGTGCAGGACTTAACGGAGGCTCCCACAAGGTAGGCTGTCTTACACTTCCTATGTCAAGCGGAAATACAGACCGTCAGATTGAATTTATGCGGGATCTCGGCTCAACTATTCTCTGCTGTACTCCTTCCTATGCCGCATATATCGGTGAAACTCTCCACGAAATGGGACTTACTCCCGATGATATCAGCCTTAAAGCAGGTATTTTCGGTGCTGAACCCTGGACAGAGGAAATGAGAAAGTCTATTGAAGCTTCACTGGGCATCAAGGCTTATGATATCTACGGCCTTACAGAAACAAGCGGCCCCGGTGTATCCTTTGAATGTTGTGAGCAGACAGGTATGCACATCAACGAGGATAACTTTATCCCCGAAATTATCGACCCTGAAACAGGTGAGGTTCTCCCCGACGGCGAAGTAGGCGAGCTTGTATTTACAAGCATCACAAAGGAAGCGTTCCCACTTCTCCGCTACAGAACAAGAGATCTGTGCGTACTCAGCCGCAAAAAGTGTTCCTGCGGACGTACTCTCATCAAGATGAGAAAGCCTATGGGAAGAAGCGACGATATGCTTATTATCCGCGGTGTAAACGTATTCCCCTCACAGATTGAAACTGTACTTATCGAGCAGGGCTATTCACCTAACTATCTCATTGAAGTTGACCGTGTAAACAACACAGATACCCTTGATATCAGCGTTGAGATGAATCCCGACCAGTTCTCTGATAAGATGAAGGTAATGCAGGAGCAGGAAAAGTCTCTGGCACTTGCTATAAAGACAATGCTTGGAATTAACCCCAAGGTACACCTTGTAAGTCCAAAATCCATTACAAGAAGCGAGGGCAAGGCTGTACGAGTTATTGACAGAAGAAAGCTTCACGATTAAAAGGAGGAAAGAACTATGGCAAACGCAAAACAGATTTCAGTATTCGTTGACAACAAGCCTAATCAGCTGACAGGAGTTATGGCCCTGTTGAAAGACAGCGGCATCAATATCCGCGCGCTCAGCCTTGCTGATACTTCCGATTTCGGTATTCTACGTATGGTTGTAAATGATACCGACAAGGCTGAAAAAGTGCTGAAAAACGCTTCCTACGCCGTTACTGTAACGGAAATTGTAGCAATCACAATTCCTGATTCTCCAGGACAGCTCAGCCGAGTTCTTGATATCCTCGGAGCTGAAAATGTAAATTTAGAGTATCTCTATGCATTTACAGGAGCTTCTGACAGATCCGTATCCTTCGTTATCCGTGTTGACGATATAAAACTTGCTTCCGAAGCACTTACAAAGGGCGGTATTATCCAGCTTACAGAGCAGGATCTTTCGGAATAATTAAGAATTATGAATTAAGAATTAATGAGTAATTGATTTTGTAAGAGCTGTCTTTAGCAGTATGCAAAACGGAATATCGTGAAAAGCTAACAGCTAAAAAAGTAATTTTTTGGATTTTTTTCAAATGGTCTTGACAAATTGTACAAAAAATTGTATAATATAAGTACTGTATAATGATTGTGGTTGAAGTTTGTCGTTTTGGGATGATACAGCTTCTCTGCAATACGTAATATGAAAATGGAGTTGATAGGAATGGGTATTCTCGATAAAATCGGCGATGTCTCCAAGGGTGTTTCCGATAAAACCAAGAGTATGTCCGAGGCTAATAACCTCAAAAGAAAAATCCTTTACGAGGAGGAAAGAATTGTTGAGATTTTTACAGATCTCGGTAAGAGATACTACAAGAATCCCAACGAGGATCCTGCAAGTCTGAAGGTTCTCTGCGATGATATTGATACTCGCCGCAGACGTATCAAGAAGATGAGATTTGAACTTAACGGTATCAGAGGCTACAAGATTTGTCCTAAGTGTGACGCAGAGGTTAATGAAAGATTCCAGTTCTGCGGACGCTGCGGTGCAAGACTTCCCGAAATGGAAGATGACGACTTTATGTCCCTTGAACCCAACGATTACTACACAGAGAGCAGCAATCAGTTCTTCAACGCTGACTCAAACAAGAATTATTAATCAATTACAAGGGCGGCATTTTGTCGCTCTTGTTTTTGCATATGGAGAAAAATATACACTATGAAAATAATCGAATTGATTTTACTTCTTGTTTTTTACAATACTATCCCTTTATGGACTGAAACAGCACTTCCTACAGGAATAAAAATTGGCGGAACTGTAATACTGTCAATTATATTCCTTGTTATTCTAATCCGCTGGGAGAAAACCACCGTAAAAAGCTTCCGTTTAATCTCCCTTAAAAGAGGTATATCCCTTTTGTGGCTGACAGGTGTAGGGATAGTCCCCGAAATAATTGCCATAGTCCTATATTTTGTCAAATCCGATGCTGGCGTTCTGCCGAAGATTTTTTCCATTGTTATGCCGCTGCTTGCCATAGGCATAGTATTTATGGACGGATTTATCCGCACAGCCGCAGGCTCAAAGCAGATAAAAGCGGTGGATTACATCCTCCTGCTGATTTTTTGGTGGATGCCCATTATAAACCTTATTCTTATCAGAAAATTCTATAAAACAGCCAAGCGAGAGTATATATTCGAGCTTTCAAAGGCTGAGCTTGAAGCTGCGCGAGCTGAAAATGAGATATGCAAAACAAAATATCCCATTGTTATGGTACACGGCATATTCTTCCGTGATTGGCAGTATATGAACTACTGGGGACGCGTACCTGCAACGCTTATACGCAACGGAGCAACGGTATTTTACGGAAATCAGCAGTCAGCAAAGTCAATTCCTGAAAGTGCCGCGGAGCTGAAAGAGCAGATTGAGCGTGTTCTTGCGGAAACAGGGGCAGAAAAGGTGAATATAATCGCCCACTCAAAGGGCGGACTTGACAGCCGCTACGCTATAAGCTCCCTGGGTTTAGGCGACTGTGTGGCAACTCTTACCACTATAAATACGCCTCATCTTGGCAGCGATATGGTTGATTATCTTATGAAAAAAATGCCGGATAAAATGATAAAATGGATAGCAGACAGATACAACTCCATTTTCCGCAAATTAGGCGATAAAGAGCCTGATTTTCTTGCAGGTGTAGGAGATTTAAGCCCTGTCAGATTAAAACAGCTTGCTCCATATATGGAGGATTGTCCCGAAGTTTCCTACAGAAGCTGTATGTCGGTTATGAAAAGCGTATTTTCCGCAGGTTTGCCCCTTAATGTGGGCTATCTCATAATAAAAAGGCTCAACGGCAGAAGCGATGGCCTTGTATGGGAGAATGCAGCAATTCACGGCGAACATAGAATGGTTACTGCAAAAGGAATACGCGGTATCAGCCACGGCGATACTATCGACCTTTTCAGAGAAAATATCGAAGGATATGACGTAAGAGAATTCTACGCAAATCTTGTGGCGGAATTAAAAAAACAAGGGTTTTAGCCTTTAGCTTATAATGGTTCAAAAGCTGAAAGCTAATGACTGTAATTCAGAGAATTGTCAAATCTTTGTCTGATAAAACGGCATAAATAAAAGGCAGGTATACAGAGTATACCCCACAAAAGGCTGAAAATCGGGCAAATCTGTCCCATAATATTAAAGGGCAGCTTAGAATAATCCCACACGTGCCAGCCCATTATGATATTGTCAAATATCCCTACAACGAATTCTATTGCGGTTATAGCCGCCGCACCGATAACACAGCAGCGAATCAGCGTCATTGCGGGACGGCTGCTGATAATGTAAATAATCGTAAGGACAAGGCCGCCTGTAAGGCACATTGTCCAATGGGTGTACCCTCTCCCTGCCACCTCCACAAAGGCATAGAGGAAATATCCCATAAGAAAAGTAAATATATATTGATAAAATTTCATCCTTATCACCTCATAATTATTATGAGACGCTGTAAGATAAATATACAGAAACGGAGTTGTAGCATATGCGAAAAAGTTGTATTATTCTTCATATTTCAAGCCTGCCCTCAGAATACGGCATCGGAAAAATGGGCAAACACGCCTTTGAATTTGTGGATTTTCTTGTGAAATCCGGGGTTAAATGCTGGCAGATACTCCCCCTCTCCCCCACAAGCTACGGAGATTCCCCATATCAGTCCTTTTCGGTAAATGCAGGAAATCCCTATTTTATTGATTTTGAGATAATGGAAGGTGACGGACTTCTTGAAGCCGCAGAATACAAAGAAATAGCGTGGGAAACCGATCCAAATAAAGTAGACTATGCCCTTATTTATGATAAGTGTTTTGATGTGCTGAGGGTTGCATATTCTCGTTTCAAGGCATCAAAATTCCCTGCCTACAAAAAATTCTGCGATAAGAATAAAAGCTGGCTTGACGAGTATGCTTTGTTTATGGCGCTGAAATTCCAAAACGGCGGAAAAGCCTGGTATGAATGGGAAAAAGATATCTCAATGCACCGCCCGAAGGCTGTTGCTGAGTTCAAAAAACAGCTGAAAAAGGAAATCGGCTTTTTCAAGTTCTTACAGTTTGAATTCAGCCGACAGTGGACAGAGCTGAAAAAATATGCCAATGACAAGGGAATTGAAATAGTGGGAGATATCCCGATATATTGCGCTTTGGACAGCGTTGAAGCCTGGTCGGAGCATAAACTGTTTATGTTTGACCGCAAGCGCCGCCCCGTGTGCGTTGCAGGCTGTCCTCCCGATGAATTTTCACCTACGGGACAGCTGTGGGGAAACCCCATATACAACTGGGAATATCACGAAAAAACAGGCTTTGAGTGGTGGATTAACCGCATTGCAGCAGCAACAGAGCTTTATGACATTGTCCGAATAGACCATTTCAGAGGCTTTGAAAGCTTCTACGCTATCCCCTACGGCAATGAAGATGCAACGGTAGGAGAGTGGATGAAAGGCCCCAATTGCCCCCTGTTCTTTGCGGCAGAGGAAAAGCTGGGCAGGCTCAATATAATTGCGGAGGATTTAGGATTTATAACACCCGAAGTCCGTGAAATGCTGGATTTATGCGGTTATCCCGGAATGAAAGTGCTTCAGTTCGGTTTCAGCAGCGGAGATAACGAACATCTGCCCCATAACTTCACTAATACAAACTGCTTTGCATATACAGGCACCCACGACAACGAAACTCTGAACGGCTGGGTAGCGGCTATGGATAGAAACTCGCTGAAATTCGCGAAAAAGTATCTTAATGTGAGAAAGAAAAGCGAAATACCAATGGCTGTAATACGTGCCGCGTGGGGAAGCATTGCGGAGGTTGCAGCGGCGCAGATGCAGGATTTCCTTGACAGTCCCAAGGAGGGCAGAATGAATACTCCTTCAACTTTAGGTAATAACTGGCAGTTCAGAACAAAAACAGAGCAGTTTACGCCACAGCTTGCAAAGAAAATCAAAAAACTCAACAAAATATACAACAGATAAAACAAAACCCCTCGGAAATCCGAGGGGTTTTGTTAAATATAAAAAATATTGCATTTTGATGTCCGTTTTTTGTATCTCATTTGAATGTATATATGTAGGGATTATTTAAGACCATCAATAGCAGCAAAAGCGTATTCAATAGCTTCTTCTTCAGTAATAGCGTTTCTTGGATTGATTACAAAGTTATACACGCCGATTTTAGCTCTCTTGGATGTATTGAGATTTGTGACGTACAATTCAGCTGTAAAGTGATTTGTATCAGCTGTAAGCATTGTTATAACCTGTTTTATATCAGCTGACTCAATGACAGGTGTTGTAACCAGTCGCTTTTTGCCGTTAGCGTCTGTGATGAAATAATCGAAAATAAACAATCCATCAGCATTTTCGGGGAAAGGAGTGAGGAATGCAATTTCCTTATCAGTTGATTTTCCCGGAGCAATCTGGCTGAATGTGTACTTAGGAGCCTCTACAGGACCGTCAGTAACAGTAACCTTGATTTCAGCCTTTACATCGGGATTATCAACACTATAAACAGTAATTGTACATTCGCCTACACTGTTACCGTATACCCAACCAAATTTATCAACAGAAGCAATGGCATTGTTGCTTGTAATCCACAGCTCATCCTTATTTTCTGCATCAACAGGGAGCATTGTAACCCAGGCGATATCAGAGCCGCCTACAGGGATAGTCATTTCATACTTGTCAAGTCTGATTTCAGTAATAGTTTTACTGTCATCGGAATTAACGATAATGCTTGCAGTAGCAACAGGATTATCCTTGCTTACAGCCATAATAACGCATTTGCCGACCTTCTTTGCAGTAATAACGCCGTTTTCATCAACTGTAGCAATAGTTTCATCAGAACTCATCCACTTTATAGTCTTATCTGTAGCATTTTCGGGAAGAACTGCAACAGCAACCTTAGCAGTTGAATCTACTGACATTTTAATTTCGCTGTTCTGTACAACTAAACTCTCAACAGGAACATAAGCTGTAGTTGTTGCTATAGTAGTTGTAGGCGCTGCAGTTGTTGTAGTTGGAACTGTCGATGTAGTCTGCACAATTGTTGTAGTTGCAGGCGGAGGAGTTGTTGCAGAAGATGACTCCACAACAGTTACAAGAACAAAAGAGAATACAGAAGGATTATCCTCGCTTGTAACAGTAATAATTGTATTACCCGGCTTTAATGCAGTAACCCAACCCTCGTTATCAACAGTTGCAATCTCAGGCTTGGAACTTGTCCAGATTTCATTCTTATTAACAGCAGTATCAGGGAGCATTGTTACATATGCAGCCAGTGCGCCTGTACCAGCCTCAATTGTAGCCTCTCCGCGTGAAAGCTTGATTGTCTTTACGCTTCTTATATCCTTTACAGTAACCTTAATTTCAGCCTTTACAGCGGGATTATCAACACTTGAAACAGTGATGACACATTCACCCTCAGAAACACCTGTAACCCAGCCCTCATTATCAACAATAGCAATAGCTTCATTTGAGCTTGACCACTTTTCAGTCATATTGTGAGCATTGTTCGGAAGCATTGAAACATATGCCGCCAGATCACCCTCACCGGCATTTACAATCATTTCATTACGTGTAATGCGAATTCCTGTAACACCGATTTTAGCTGTTGTAGTAGCTATAGTTGTTGTAGGAGCCTGTGTAGTTGTAGTCGTCAGTGTAGTTGTAGCCTTAGTTGTAGTAGTCAGCGTAGTTGTAGCCTTTGTAGTTGCCTTTGTTGTTGTTTTAGTGGTAGCCTTAGTTGTTGCTTTAGTAGTAGCCTTTGTTGTAGCTTTGGTTGTGGTAGCTTTAGTAGTTACCTTAGTTGTTGCTTTAGTGGTTGCCTTTGTTGTAGCTTTTGCAGTTGTAGTTGTTTTTGTTGTAGTAGCTTTTGTTGTAGTGGCTGGTGCTGTAGTAGTAACAGGCCTCTGTGCGCCGTCAATAAATTCAACGATTGAAAGCTCTCCGCCAGTTGCAACATAAGCATAATAAGCAAGAATATGAGAAGCATCTACAGAATCTATAGTACCATTTCTGTCAACATCAGCACATATTTTCTGTGCGGAGTTGAAAGAGGGTTTTCCACCCGTAGAAACCTTAGAATATTCGCCGAGAACAAGTGAAGCGTCGGCAGAATCAATTGAACCGCTTATATCGGCATCACCAAGAGTAATTTTCCCTTCTTCAAAAAGATTAACAATACCACTGTCAACGGAAGATGTAGTATAAGCATAGCCTGTTGTTGGCAGTATTGAGCTGAACCCGAAGGCAGCGGCTAAAATTGCTGATGTAATTTTCTTTTTATTCATAATTTCTCCCTCTGCGCAGAAGCATACCATACAATTCCCCACAATTCTTATGGATACACTTCACCAATAATATAACAAAATAATTATACACCCTTTTTGTGGAAAAATCAAGCAAAATCGGCTTTTTTGTTAATTCTTACAAAAAAAAGCATTTTCCCGTCATATGTTTCATATGTCATTAGAGGTTCCCATTATTCAACAAAAAACCGCACAGAAAAATCCGTGCGGTGTTGTCTGATACCAATCCTAAAATGTTAGTAGACAAAGATGATGAGCAGAAATGATGTATATCAAGGCGGACGACGAAAGCATACTGCCGTATGGTGAGGAGGACAACGACGATATACAGCATTTATGCCATTAGATTTATCTACTGTTGTTTCAGGGATTGGTATGAAAACTATGGCAGTCTTGTGGGTGCAGAAGTGGCCTTTTCCGCCTTTGTACGCTCCATAGTAACCTTTCCGTTTGTAGCTACCCAGACATCATCAAAGGACGGGCAGGAGAAAATTACTCCCTGATTGAACTGATCCTCAGTGATAGTCGTATTAAGCAGATTTACTTCTCCGAAGATATCCTCAGCTGTTATTTCCGCAAGAGATTCTGCAGAACCTATCACAGTTACATCTATCTTCTCTGTAATGATAGAATACTCATATGTATTATCCGGCTGATTGCTTATCTCTATATGATCGCTGTTGATCGTCATAGGCTTTTCTTCAAGGCCTTTCGCATCAATTGTAACTACAACGGATTCAAGGTCTGAAACGTTGATAAGCTCAGTATTTTCAAGTCGTTTTTCAATAGAGAAAGTCCGCGAGAAGCCTGGTCTGATTTCATAAAGCGGAATAAGTCCTAAATCAAGGATATCGGGGATTTCCACCTGACTGTTGTTGCAGGCAAGTGTGACAGAATCCGATGAAAGCTTGAATTTTATTGTATCCCTGTTGAAATTTTCGGGAGCATAGGCAATGGCTGCTGTCAAGCCCACCTTTTTCTGTGTTCGCACAGCAATATTTATATCAAAAGTGGATGTATTGCTTATCAGTGAGGCAGCCTCAATGTCGATAGGTGCATTATCCTTAGTATACAGCTGTAATTCAGCACCGCTGAGGACATAGGATGTATCGAGGCTCATTTCCTTGTTGGAAACGGCATAGCACTTATCAATAAGGTCAAGCTTTGCCGAAGGTCCTGTAATGCTGATTTGCGAGGGAATACAGCTATACTCGTCAGGATTTTTCACCTTACCCTCAACAATTTTAACATTTGGAGTGAGAGGAACTACGTGAAACTCACGTGTGTCCATTTTATCAAAGAAAACAGTCGCCTTTGAGGGAGAAACCGACTTCACCTCGTATTTTATACCGCTGTCGCTTTTGATTTTCAGAGTAAGCTTTCTTTCTCCTGTAGTTGTAACATTATCAGCATCAAAATAAGCTGTGAGGTTTTCGTTGCTGAGATAGCCTATCTGTGTACGGCTGCCGAGAAGCTCAACAGTAACCTCCTCAACATCGCAGGAAGTAACGCTTAGTCCGTTCTGACTTGCGGCAGAACCTGATATATTTAATGATACAGGGATTTTATGGACTGTTTTCTGCACTGAAGGATATTGCGTCAGAGCAATAGCAAGCCACAGAATTACAGCAATTATTCCTGCAAGGACAGCAAGGAAAAGATTGCTTGACATATATTTTTCCCTGAGATTGCTCAGAAATTTCATTTTTTCTTCCTCCTTCCTATAATAGAGGAAATACCCTTTTTGTTTGACTTATCCTCGTCGGGATCCTCGTAGAAGATTTCCTTTTCAAGGGCATATTTCAGCTTCATACGTGTATAGTCACGAGTAAGAACACCGTTTATTGCAACGGAAATCTGACCTGTTTCTTCGGAAACAACCACAACTACAGCGTCGGAGTTTTCGCTCATACCAATAGCTGCACGATGACGTGAACCGAGGCTCTTATCAATTGCCACATCGCTTTTGGGGCGAGGCAGGAAGCAGGCAGCAGCTAATATAAGACCGTCACGCATAATAACAGCACCGTCGTGGAGAGGTGTTTTGGGGTAGAATATATTACCGAATACTTCCTTACTGGGAACAGCATTCATAAGAGTACCTGTTTCAATCTGTTCGCCAAGACGGGTTTTTCTCTCAATTACAATAAGCGCGCCTGTGCAGCTTGCAGAAAGCTCTACGCAGGAGTCACAGATCGCTTCAATGGCAGTATTCCAGCGCTGTTTTATATCATTTGAAGGCATACCTATTCCTATAAGATTCATACCGAATTTAGACTGTCCGAACTGTTCCAGAGCGCGTCGGATTTCGGGCTGAAAGAGTATGAGCATTGCAAGAAGTCCTACATCGAGGGCATTGCCCAGAATATACTCCATAACAGTAAGCTCAAATATATTGCTTATGAGATAAGCTGCCACAAGAACAAGAATACCCTTGATAAGCTGTCCTGCTCGAGTTTCGCGGACAAGCTTCAGCAGCAGATATATTATGTAAGCAAGGGCCAGAAGATCTACAACATCTTTAAACTGAATAGTAGACATAAGGCTGAAAAAAGCATATTTTATATCCTGAAAAGAAGGCATAGTTATATCACAACCTGTTTGTTAGTTGAGGGCATAATCCCCCTATAATATATTTTACCACAATTTCAGATAATTTCAATAGGTTTTAGAGATTTCAGAAAAATTTTATATTTTTAATTCAATTTGTTCACATTTGGAAAACATTTCCCGACACAAATCGAGATACATTACTCATAGTTTTCCTTTATTCAGTTTGGATATCATACTTTCACGACAGTTGACGAATTTAAAAAAATGTGATATAATTGATATAATCGTTTGCTTTCAGTATTTATTGACACAATTCTTGTATGCAGTGCTACTGCGTTTATGTGTATGTGTTCCGGAGTTGAACCTTCCGAAGAAATCTCAGGTGCTGCATATGTACAGCTTTCTCTCCGCGAAACTCTTGGAGCGTTTGGCCCTATATTTATAACAATCGCAATGATACTCTTTGCATTTACAACGCTTCTGGGAAATCTTTTCTATGTTGATAAATGCCTTATATTCATTATGAAAAAAGAGCCTTCAAAGACATTTATGCACATATATCACGTTATAGCGTCCCTTGTGATACTTCTCGGTTCAGGACTCAGCGCGGATTTCCTCTGGAATGTTGCAGATGTAACAATGGGCGGAATGACGCTTATAAATATTCCTGTTATACTTATTCTTGGCAAGTATGCGCTCCGTGCTTTAGCAGATTATAAAAAGCAACGCAAAGAGGGTGTTGAACCTGTATTCCACGCAAAGGATATTGACCTGCCACATAAGGTTGATTATTGGGAATGATAGCTTTCCAACAGTTGATTTAAAAATTCAAATCCGCAGACTAAAGCGTAGTGGTCATAAAGAAGTAAATCCGGAGAAGATTTCATTTCTTCTCCGGATATTTTTATACCTCCGATAAATTGAATTTTATCAATTATTCGATTCAACTTTGATTGCTGCATATTGTTCAGACTGCATTTCCAATAAAAGCAATAGAATAAAAACATTCTCCCAAATGAAGAATGTCTGAAACAGCGGTTTGAACCTTATAAAGTAAAGCACTATAAATGCCACCGCATATACTATCGACATCAAGGAGACTATGCGCTGTTTTTTGCTTTTTGAAAATATAGCTGAAAGAATAAAAGAAACCGTAGTCAGAAGCATCAGACATATTGCAAAATCATTATGAAGATTAATAGTTATAGCAGTTGGTGCTTCACTGTAAAAGTTATACGGAAAAAGGGCAGTTCCCAGTATACAAAGCAATACAGCTGCATAAAAAACTTTTTTAATCGGAATTATTTTTGTTTTTGCCATGTAATAGGTAAGCATTGTGATAATGATGACGGCTGAGACAAACCATATGACAGAAGTCGGACGGCTCAATCCAACATAAGCTGAAAATGAAATTCCGAGGTCATATCGGTGATTATCCGCTATCCAAGCGGATAATACAGCTATGACATTTACCAAAAGAAACAATAATCCTGCAATAATGGGGATTTTGTTCTTTAACTTATACATTTGCAATTCCTCCGTAAGTTCTTTTTGTCACCAAATTGAGTATTACGAATTATTCTCTGCCCCGAAGTCCTTGAAGCTGATATTCAGATCCACATCTCCCTCAATTCCGGGAACTTCTCCTGTGGAGGTGTACTGCCACATATCGTACTCATAATAAAATGTGGGGAAGTCCGTATACTCCGCAAGCCAGAAATCGTAGTCCTTGATTCTCGGTAAATCCAGCTTATAGGTGGATGTGGAAGCGTTCTGATACACCATAGGGGTATATCCTGCGGATTTCACACGCTCACAGAAAGCCACACAGCAGTCGGCAAGTCCCTCAACTGTAACTTTGTCAGTACGTGCAGAATCGTCGTATATTATCTCCCAGTCGAAAACAATAGGATATGTAATCTTTCTGCCTGCAACAGCGTCGAGGACAGCGTCAGCCTCCTCAATAGCCTCCTCAGCCGTTGTAGCCTGTGAGAAGAAGTACACACCCACATCAATCCCTGCGGCTGTAGCGCCGTCAATATTGGTTATAAGGCTGTTGTCAAGGGTTATAACTCCGCCGCCATATGTGCGGTAGCCTGCACGTATTATGGCAAATTCCACGCCTGCCGCCTTGACCTTTTCCCAATCGATAACACCCTGATATTCGGAAACATCAATGCCTATTTTGGATTGAAGCCCGTCGTTTCCGATATATTTCACAAAACCATTGCCGTCCTTTACGATTTCGGAGGGTTCAACGGGACTTTTAGGAACATCCCCGAAAACAGGGATGAAAGTTTCCCCCATTGTATCATTGTGAACGAGTATCTTCTCACCGTTCAGCTGATAAAACGTTTCCTCTTTGTCGATATATGGGCGAATTCTGATATTTGAATCTGCATTTGCAGGAACTGTTGCATTATACTTGGAAACAAAAACTCCAGTAGTAACTGCAAGTCCCACAATAACAAATCCCTCCAGAAGTGCAATCGCCTTGAATAAATTAAGCTTGTTAAGTTTCATTTTATGTCCTCCGTTGTGATGATAAACCTATTATAACACAAAAATCGACATTTGTAAACATAATTTCAAAATTTTCATCTTGTAATTTATTTCTTTTAATGCTATAATATTATATAATAATTCTGCGGAGGAAATTTATGAATTTTGAACGTTTTGAAAAAAATCTTATTGACAATATCAAAGAAGCACAGCTGAAATTAGGCTATGATAACCGCCCTATGAGCCTTAACTATATGACAGCATCCCTGAAAAATCTCACAGGTGAGGATATCACAGATGACCTGTTATCGGCATTTTCCGAATATGTTTCACCAAGATTGGGTACGCTTTCATTCCGCCCGATAAAAGACGGCATCTGCATAACCATTTCTGCCGAGGGTACATCATACGTCAACAGTCTGACCGGATATGACTTTCTTGCAGAGCTTATAAAAAAAGTCAGCAGTCACACCTCTTTAGAGGAAGTCACCGCCGTATTCCGCAGATATTCCGACAATGTTGTAATTGAGGAAAGCACAACCGAGGAATTCGACCTGCTTGCATATTTCCCCGATAAATCCCCCGATGAATACTATTACTGCCTTGCCGCAGAGCCATGTATAAGCGGCGGCTGTCACGCTATGTATCATCGGTTTATTCGTGAGGACTATGAGGAAATGTTTTCAAATTAAGAATTAAGAATTTTGATTTTATAGATGCGGCTGGAGAGAATTTATGAAAAATATGATAACTTTATGCGGAGATGATTGCAGTAAATGTCCCCGATACCTTGCACAGACTGAGGCTGAACTGAAAGTTGTGGCAGAATTGTGGTACAGGGTAGGTTGGCGTAATACCGTGGTTTCCTGCGATGAAATCCGCTGTAATGGCTGTTCCGCAGATAAAAAATGTACATATGGTCTTGTAGACTGCACAAAATCACACAATGTTGAAAAGTGCAGTCAATGTGGTGAGTTTCCCTGCGCAACAATAGAGGATATGCTCCGTCGCTCTGAGGAATACAGGGAAATATGCAGAAAAGTCTGCACAGATGATGAATACAAACAAATTTCAGAGGCTTTTTTTAACAAATTTGAGAATATGACGAACATTATAAAAAATTATTGAGGGAGACCCTTTTGAAAAAGGGTCCTCCCTCAAACTCCCTCCCTAAAACTTTTATCTTAATTTTCATAACAGGGATAAATCCCCGTTATGAAAATTTAAAATTGAAAGTCTTTGGAAAGGGGTCTGGGGGAAGCCTTTCTTCAGAAAGGTTTCCCCCAGTAAGTTTCAATAATATAACGTTAAATCCTAATCAGCTGAAAATGCATAGCATTTTCTAAACTCACCATACATATAAAGGGAACCCAGCACAATCAACGGTATATTGCGACTTTTTGCGTATTCAAGCGCCTGTGCAAATCCGTTTTCTACCGAGCCGCAGGAAACAGCATCTATTCCCTTTGCCTCAAAGGCAGCGGCAAGAGTATCGCTGTCAAGGGAGCGCGGATTATCGGGGATTACAGTAAATGCCTTATCAATGAATTTCCCCAGTATTTCGGGATAAAGTCCGTATTCCTTATCTGCCATTACTCCGATTAACAAGGCGATTTTTCCGCTGATATATCTGCTGATACTTTCAGCCGCCTGAATAATTCCATCGGGATTATGCGCGCCGTCGTAAATTATAAGGGGATTTCGGCTTACGACCTCAAATCTGCCTTGCCATACAGCCTTTTCTATGCCCGATTTTACGGCATTGTCAGGGATATTCATTTCCATACTGCGAAGTATCTCAACAGCTGTCAGCACATTTGCAAGGTTGTATTTCTGATATGAGCCTATAAGGGGCGATTTCAGCCTGCCGAAAGCCTTATCTTCATAAATAATACCATTAATATCACTTTCAACAACGGTTACACGGTCTTTATCTGTAATGATAAGCTGCGAGCCGTTTTTTTGCGATATACTGCGGATTATTTCAAGTGCCTCGTCATCGTTTCCACCGTAGAGAACAGGTCTTGACGATTTTATAATACCTGCCTTGCACCTTGCAATTTCACTGATAGTACCGCCCAGAAAAGCCGTATGGTCAAGAGCAATATTGGTAATAACCGAAAGCACGGGATATTCCGCCACATTCGTAGAGTCGGTATCTCCGCCCATTCCGCACTCAATTAACGCTATATCGCAGTTTTCGCGGCAAAAAAGCTCATATGCGGCAGCTGTGAGGACTTCAAATTCCGTGGGCTTATCCGCCATATCCTCGCAAATGGGGATAATATCCGCCATAACCTCATTAAAATCGTCAGCCGATATACTTTTGCCGTTTATGCAAAAGCTGTCGGTTAAATCCGTAAGGGCAGGAGAAGAAAATCCGCCGACTTTATAGCCGGACTCCACTAAAACAGCGGAGAGCATCGCCCCGAAAGAGCCTTTGCCGTTTGTGCCTGCAATATGGATTATATGGGTTTTATTCTGCGGATTTCCAAGCCTGTCACAAAGCTCCGTAATTCGTTCTAAACCCAGCTTACTGCCGCGCTCTGCGGCAATTTTTATATACTCAAAACCATTCATAATATCACCGATTACTGCATATTTTATTAAGCAGTGAAGAAAATGCCTTATTTTTAAGCAGAAGCGTAATTATAACGAATTCAATCGCCCCTGTTGCGATATATGTGGGAATACGGAATGCAAGAACTTCGATAGGAGTACCGAAATAGATGTAAAGTCCCACAGATTTGATTATAATCGAGCCTACAATGTGTGCTACAGCAATAGAAAGAGCGATATTCAGCGTCATATTCTTATTTCTGAGGTGAGTTGAAACAACACCTGACAGAATGCCGATACTTGCCGCACCGAGAGTAATAATGGGATTTATCGCATATCCCTTTAACAGACAGCCAACGAGGTCAGCTACAACAGCAACTGCGCCGCCTACAAAGGGGCCGAAGAAAATGCCTGCCATAAGAATAGTGAGATTTTCAAGGCTAATGCGGATACTGTCGCCAATGGGAATTTGCAGGAATTTACCCAGTGTGAAGCTCATAGCCACGAAAAGAGCTGAAATAATCATAACTCTTGTGTTGCCGAAAAGCTTTAAATTTTCGGTTGGGGTGTTTGCTGTTTTAGTTGTAATCATAAAAAATCCTCCTTTTCCACATCATAGGACACGAAAAAAGAGGCTATTCTCCATTATATGTCTTATGAAGCGGGATGCAAAATGTGAACCGCAGACAATGTCTTTCGTCCTATGGACAACTCCCCGTCCCACAGGCACTCGATACCGCAAATGGCTATATATCGGCATCACGAACACATTTTTACTCTTCAATGTTTATTGTTTGACAGTTTACCTGCCATACTTATTATAGCCTTATGATGTTAATATGTCAATAGCCTGTTAAAGTCAAAAAGCAACTTTATAACTTTTCCACATATTCCACAGAGTTTTCAACATTATTTTATGGAAATAGCGGAAATAATTTCCGTTATATAAATTAAGCGGATATTATCCACCCGCAGATTGCCCAAAAACCTGAATTTCGTTCCGAAATTGCGGGCGACCAATGGTCGCCCCTACACAAAACAACGCAATATAACCAATTGTAGTACGTTGTAACATTTAAAACTTTACTTTTTTATTTATATAAATACGAAAGGGTAGCCCGCAATTTCAATTTATCGCCGCGCACAACATCTATTGCACAAACTCAACAAATCAGCTACCGTTGTTTTGTGCAACTATACAAACTTGCAAAGAACTTTCAAAAACCTATTGACAAACACACAATTTTGTTCTACAATATAAGTAGAGCTAAAATCAACTGCATATAAAAGCATATTTCAGCAAGGCTGTATAAGAATTAATTTGCTTTTTCTATTGCAAATCACTTGAAAATATGGTAAAATAAAAGTAAGCCATAGATATGGCACAACACATTTTAAAAGGACGTGTGAAATATGTCTGTAAACTATGATGTAATTATAGCAGGCTGCGGTGTAGCAGGTCTGTATGCCGCTTTGAATCTCCCACAGGAGCTGAATATCCTCATTCTCTGCAAAAAGGATTTGTCCCTCTGCAACTCTATGCTTGCACAGGGCGGAATTGCAGGAGTGTACAACTCAGAAACCGATAATATCCAGTATCACCAGAATGATACCCTTATTGCCGGAAGCTTCAAGAACAATGTGGACGCTGTTCATACCCTCGTAAGCGAGGCTGCACAGGATATTGAGCGTATTATAGAACTTGGCGTAAACTTTGATAAAAACCCCGACGGTACATATCACCGCACCCTTGAAGGCGGTCACAGTCACCACCGCGTATTCCACAAGGCTGATTCAACGGGTAAGGAGATAACTACGGCACTTCTTGAAAACGTCCGTAAACTCCCCAATGTAACTATACAGGAAAATACCATTATGTGCGAAACAAGACGCACATATACAGGCTATTCCGCGCTTTTAAAGGATATGGACGATAACTATTCCACTGTAAACTGTCACTTTATGATACTTGCAACCGGCGGTATCGGACGTGTGTACCAGTTTACCACAAACTCTGCAATTGCCACAGGCGACGGTATAACCTTTGCCTATGAAATGGGTGCAAAAATCAAGAATCTGAGCTATGTTCAGTTCCACCCCACGGCATTCAATAACCGTGCAACCCGCGAATGCTTCCTCATCTCAGAAGCTGTCCGCGGCGAGGGTGCGTATCTCCTGAACTGCCATAAAGAGCGCTTTATGCACAACTACGATAAGCGTTTAGAGCTTGCTCCACGCGACGTAGTATCCCACTCAATTGTACTTGAATCGAGAAAGCAGAATTCCACTGATTTCTACCTTGATATAAGCTACAAGGACAGCGAATTCCTGAAAAACCGCTTCCCGATGATATACAAAAACCTCCTTGAACAGGGTTACGACCTTACAAAGGAGCCTGTACCAATATTCCCCTGTCAGCATTACCTTATGGGCGGAATTGACGTTGACAGCAACTCTGAAACAACCCTGCCCAACCTCTATGCCTGCGGAGAATGCTCACATACAGGCGTTCACGGCAGCAACCGACTAGCAAGCAATTCGCTCTTAGAGGCTCTTGTATTCTCACGTAAAGCCGCTGAAAATATAACATCGAAGCTTAATACGGTTTCCGACAGCTTCGAGGAAGTACAGTTTAACGCACATCTTGGAAATGACCATATACCTGCAGGAATCCGCACAGAAACAAGAAAGATTATGCAGAACAGCTACTTTGTAATCCCCGATAAAGAGGCGGCAGCTGAGGGATTAAAGCGTGTAACTGAAATCCGCAATGACCTTTTAAGCGGAAAATACGTAGTTGACGCTGATTACGTCCTTGCAAAGTCAATTGTTACAGTTGCGTATATTATTCTTAATGAGGTTATACAGTAAAGGAGAGTATATTATGAAGCTTTTACAATGCTATATTGACAATATAATCACCAATGCCCTTATGGAGGATATAAATTATATTGACGCTGCGGCGGATAACCTTATTCCACCTGAACACGAAAGCTCCGCATATTATGTTGCTAAGGACAGCGGTGTAGTCTGCGGAATTGAAATTGCAAAGCGTGTTTTCGAGCTTTCAGGCGAAAATGTAACTTTTAAAATCCTTATGCCCGACGGCACAAAAGTGAAAAAGGGCGATATAATTGCCGAACTTGAGGGCAGCACTCTTACTATGTTAAAGGGTGAGAGAACAGCGCTCAATATCTTGCAGCATATGTCGGGAATTGCAACAGCTACAAATAAATGTGTGGAACTTGTGGCAGGCACAAATGCTGCTGTTACCGATACAAGAAAGACTCTCCCCGGACTTCGTGCATTGCAGAAATATGCCGTAACAGTAGGCGGCGGCAAAAATCACCGCTACAATCTCTCTGATGCGGCAATGCTGAAAGACAACCACATTGACGCATACGGCGGAATTACTGCGGCAGTAACAGCTCTCCGCGAAAAAATCGGCCATACTGTAAAAATCGAGGTAGAGGTGCGTACTCTTGACGAGCTGAAAGAGGCTCTTGAAAATAAGGTCGAGATTATTATGCTTGATAATATGTCCTGCGAGGAAATGAAGCAGGCTGTAGAGCTTACAAACGGAGCTGCACTCCTTGAAGCATCGGGAAATGTAACCGCTGAAAATATCCGTTCCGTAGCCGAAACAGGCGTAGATATTATCTCCCTCGGCGCCCTTACACATTCAGTAAAATGTTTTGATATTTCAATGAAGATTAAGAAGAAATAAGCCTTTAGCCTTTCGGAAATGCGTAATTCGTAATTATTTGAAAGCTATATATCGTAATTTTGTATATGGGCGGATATTATCCGCCCGAAATTCAGGTTTTTCGACAATCTCTAAGCATATCTTTTTGTTATCCGCACATACTATTTTTCAAAAGGAGATGATATCTTGTTAAAAATATTTTTCGGCAGTCACCCCGATGAAATCTATAATACCGAAATGTATTACTCAAATCAATATGATAAAAACTGGGTTATGGAACCGTTTGCTCAGAAAATAATAGCAGACATTGATGACTCAACAGTAATAGCTCCCGATGTTATAAAAAATGACATTTTTGGTTTGTTCGATTCAGATAATTTATCGGCAGGTGTAAAAACTCTTTTGCTTATCTACAATAAGCCGAAAATGATATTCAACATCTCCAACTGCGGTGACAATTGTGCAAAATATCTTCTTGAAATGGCTGAAAACAGGGATATAACCGTATGTCTGCATCACCTTATGGATTTTGGCAAGGATTTTTCATTTAAGATAATCAACGACAGGCGAAGAAAAGTTATATCTGATCCTATGGAATACCTCTCCCTTGCCAATCAGTATTTAAGAGGTAAAACGAATGAAGGGTAAAATTAAAATATCAGTAAAAAACCGTTTTATTTCATTCAACTTCACTCTTGAAAGAAATGTAACAATTTTAACAGGTGACAGCGGAACGGGAAAAACAAAGCTTATAAATATGGTAAGGGATTTTTCTGAATTGGGCAAATCAAGTGGTGTTACGCTGAAATGCGACAAGCCTTGTCTTGTATTAGAGGGCAGAAACTGGGAAGCGGAGCTTGAAAATACTCACGAAAGTATTATTTTTGTTGAGGAAAGCACACCATTTCTCACTTCTTATGATTTTGCCCGAAGAATTAAAAATTCCGATAACTATTATGTACTCGTAACAAGAGAGCCTTTGCCGCAAATTCCATACAGCATTGACTCAATAAAGCAAATCCGAAAAAAAGGCAAAAATCCTAAAATTGAGAGTATCTACAAGAATATCTCCGTAAAGGATATATCAGATTTTCCGTATGAACTGGCAATTATTGAGGACAGCAAAACTGGGTTTCAGTTTTACACCAAGGCAAGTGAGGGGACTGATATGGAATGTATCAGCTCCAATGGAAAAAGCGGAATTGTAAATTTGCTCAATAAAAGCAAGAATAAAAAAATCCTTATAATAGCTGATTCAGCTGCACTTGGTTCAGAAATAAGAGAACTTATGTATTTCAAGGAAAAATCACAGAATAAAACGGATTTCTTTCTGCCTGAAAGCTTTGAATGGCTTATTCTTCGCTCTGATATTTTCAGCGGCAGTACGGATATACAGGAAATCCTTGAAAATCCTGTGGATTATATCGACTGTCAGGAATATTTCAGCTGGGAGCAGTTTTTTACTATTCTGTTGATAAATTCTACCAAAGGTAAAGCCAATCTTGAATATCCTAAAAATAAAAGTCAGCTTCCTTCGGGATATTTAAATGAAAGCAATATTGATAAGATATTGAACGCAATGAAGATTAAGAAGAAGTAAAAAACAATCACAAAACACCACATTCTAAGGAGTATGACAATCTGATATGAGCAACGAAAAGAATCGCAAACTAACTAAAGCAGAATTAAAAAGAAAAGAAGTATTCGAAAAAATGGCTGAGGGACTTGCAGCTGAGGGATACACGCAAAAGATACTAAAACTCAATTTTGTGGAAATAAATGTCCTCACACTTCTTATTGCAATACCCTTTATGATTCCGTTTCTGGCAGCTTTCCTGCTGCTTGGCAATGAATTTACCACAGATAGCGGAACATCGTTTGTAGCCGTTATTGCATTTCTTCTATTGATAGTAGTACACGAGTTACTCCACGGCATAGCCTTTTCGCGTTTTGCAAGTGACGGTTGGAAATCCGTTTCTTTCGGCTTCAACGTAAAATATTGCTGCCCCTACTGCAATTGCTTACAGCCCCTAAAGAAAAAGCCGATGATTATATGTGCATTGTTACCTACTATAGTGCTGGGCGGCGGTTTTGGAATTGCTGCAATAATAAGCGGTTCATCCCTTCTTCTGCTAATTTCATGCCTCAACATCGCAGGCGGCGGCGGAGATTTATTTATCGTCCTGAAAGTGCTTCTTTACAAGACGAAATGTAAGGATGTGCTTTTCATCGACCACCCCTACGAAATAGGCACAGCTGTATTTGAAAGATAAGGGAACCTCTAAAAACCTCCCCACGGTTGAATTTCTATGACAAACATCATTTACTGCGTTGACAAATCTTGCAATACACAAAGTATTACTGCGGTTTGTCGCCTTGTAACTAATATTTGCCATGTACGAAATTCCACACGTGTTTCGGTTTTTAGAGAACCCCATAATGGACGTTCCATAACGGAGCGTCCTTTTGGCATATATCGCCTAAAACTCATAATTCCGCGCATTCACCGCCTCACAGAAGGTCTTATCGTGTTCTACGATAAGCATTGAAGGCTTGCAGGCAATTATAAGCTCCTCCAGCTGTTTTCGGGAATACACATCAAGATAATTCAGCGGCTCATCCCATATGTACAGATGCGCAGGAGTGCAAAGACTGGCGGCAATCATAACCTTTTTCTTCTGCCCGTCGCTGAAATCCTCAATATTCTTTTCAAACTGCTCCCTTGAAAAATCAAGCTTGCGGAGAATTGCCTTGAACAGGCTTTCATCAAAGCCGTGATTTGCCGCATAATCGGACAAATCCCCCGATAGCCCTGAAAAATCCTGTGATATCCGCGAAATTTTCAGCTGACGGTTCATTATTATTTCACCCGTGTAGGGAACAGCTTCACCGCAGATAAGCCTGATAATACTTGTCTTTCCGCAGCCGTTTTTCCCCGAAAGTGCAAGGATTTCCCCCTCGCTTATATCAAAGGAAACGCCGCTGCAAATCACTTTTTCGTCAAAGCTGACGGATAAATTTCTCACACTCAGCAGCTTTGTGCTGTGAAATTTCAGCACGGGGAGCTTTAAAGCTGCCGTTTTTTCGATATTTTTCAGCAACCCCGATTTCTTCTCAATATCCGCTTCAATGCGGTTTTCCATAGACTTTGAGCGATTCATAAGCTTTTTGGATTTCCTTGCAACAGAGCATCGCCTTGATATGGATTTTTCGGTTTTCGTGGGGTCAAAGCCGATTTTCGTGCTTTCAATGCGGTCTGAATGCTCCGCGGCACGGCGGGCAGCGGCTTCAAGGCTTTTTATCTCCTTTTTCAGCCTGTCATTCTGTACCGCCTCAAAATTATCCCTTGCTGCCTTATTTCTCTCCCAGGAGGAATAATTTCCCTGCTCAATCTCTATATTTGCCCTGTTTATTGACAGTACGTGGTCAATGCATTCATCAAGCACCGCACGGTCGTGTGATATGAGAATAAAGCCCTTCTTCCGCTTTAAATAGCGGCTGACGATTTCCCTCCCCTTTCGGTCAAGGTGATTTGTAGGCTCATCTATGAGCAGAAAACAGTTTTCACGGAGAAAGAGCATAGCAAGCATAACCTTTGTCCTCTCCCCTCCCGAAAGCGTGTAAAACGGGCGATACAGCACATCGCCGCTTACTTCAAGGAGTGAAAGCTCCCTTACAAGCTCCCAGTTTTCGGCATTAGGGCATATTTCCTCCGCAAGAAACATAACAAGAGAGTTTTCATCAGCAACGGGAAAGGGGAAATATTCAAAATCGACGCTTGAAATAATTTTTCCGCTGTATTCCTGTTCCCCCATAAGCAACCTCATAAATGTGGTTTTACCTCTGCCATTCCGCCCTGTGAAACCTAATTTCCAATCCGTATCAATACGGAAACTTACATTTTCAAAGATATTATCCGCACTTCCCTCATAGCCGAAAGTGAGATTTTCTACACTTATAACAGACATAATATACACCTCCAGATAGTATAAAAATAGCCGCAGGATATACTGCGGCTCATAATTTATACGTCGGAAGCTCCGCAAGACAGCAGAATATAGCCGTCCCACGGATTGACTGTATTTAATGAAAAGACCGTAATATTTCCTGCAGGGCATAACAAACCAGACGGTACTACCGTCTCATTTTATTCTGTTTGCCCGATTAATTATTAGCAGGAAATTTTACGCATCTTTCCACCTCAATTCTTATATTATATGTTTATTATAGCATATACTGAACTTTATGTCAAGACTTTGCATAATCCTTCAAAGATATCTTTCCACCTGTCGATACATAGGCGTAATATCCGAGAATGCAGCTTGCATCTGAGGCATCTACACAAAAATCATTGTTGACATCTGCTGCAACCTCCTGTTCGGTTGTAAATAACGTCGTGCTGCCTGTGGATTGTCTTGCATAGAATTCAAGAATGCTGCTTGCATCAGATGAATCTATAGTGCCGCTTCCGTTTACATCCCCCAATGCTATTTGGGGAGCGGATTGTATTGATACTTTTTTATACTGAATAGCATTTGAGTTGGCAACATCAAATGTTACAATTCCCGGATTGAGGTATCCTTTAGGCAAACTTGTAAATTCAAGGGAATATTTGCCTGCGGGTACTTCGTAGATAGTTTCACCTGTTCTGGGAATATTCGGAACTCCTATGTTTATTATATACTCTGTTCCGCCATAAAGCCACGTATCATCAATGTTGCCATAATTGTAATTGCCGTTCTTTGAGTTTTTATAGCATAATGAAATTTCAGCCTTGAACTTACGGCTTTCTTTTTCAACGTAAAATTCCACATTGCCGCTGCTGTCGGGCATAGCTACAGTAACACACGCGCCGCTTACAATTGTAAGAATACAGCTTGTGTATTTCTTATCCTGCCGTAAATCAAAACTTTTTTCATTCCATGTGAATGTTCCGTCGCTGTTGAATACAGGAAAACTCGTACCTTTGAATATATCAGATAAACTCATTGTACATTTTACGTATTCCGTTGTATTGCTCTGATATTCAGGAGTATGATCAAGCCTTAAATCCCAGCTTAATATATCCTCAAGACCTATAGAAAAATACTCAAGTGAATCAGGTGAGATTTTTTTGAGATTTCCAATCATTTCCTTTTTGGAATAATACTTCTTGCTTGTATCACCGATAAAATAAAATCCCTCTCCGTCACGTGAAGCCCATTTCTGGTCAACAAATATGCCTGCTTTACCTGCCGGAATTGTAAATGCTGTAGTTTCCCCTGCATTTGTAGCAAGAATTTTCATCTGTTCACATTCAGAGGATTCGATATTGCCTGAAAGCAGCACATTTACATTAGGGTTGTATTTTTCATATATGCCATATGACACTGATGCCCCGGGTCTGGGCGAAACCGTGTAATCACACGCCATAACAGGCACCTGTGGCGCTACAAGATCGCCAAAGGTTTTCATCGGTACTTCCCATTCAGGATTGTCAGTTATGCTTGTAATTATTCCTTCGGGTTTGCAATAGCTTTCATAGCCGCCGCTGAAACTTTTTGTAAAAACACCTACTTCCTGCCCTGCTGAATTTCTGATTGTTGCGCTGTAATACTCCATTACTGCTCCGTTACTGTCAACACAAGTAAAATTCACCATATTCCCCCGTGAAGGAATTATAGTTCTGTGCCTGTCTATCTGGCTCTCTATAAATCCGCCTAAGTCAAATGCAGCAGCTGTATTATTCCTCAGACCGCCTGCAACCGCTGACGCTGAAATAATTAATGAAGCAATAACAGATACTATTTTTTTAAACAATAAAATCAACTCCAGTTACATTGCTCCCCCAATTAACTCTTGAATTTTGTATTTTGCTTGGAGAGCAATTTTTTATGCTTTTTTATTATACCATAAATAAAAATTAATTGCAACAGTTTTGTTTAGCACTCTTTTTAGTGGAGTGTTAGCACTCTGTGTAATAGAGTGCTAAATTTCATTTTGTTTTCACAAAATCATTAGCAAACCGACATAAAACAGAGGTATTATAAATACATCGAAAGAGAAAGGACTGATTCCGATGGAGCAGGTATATCACAAGTAAAACCGCATAGAATAAACATACGCAAATCACACAGATATTTTTTTGGAGGTAAATTATTATGATGTACGGAATGACACCATTCGCAAGAAACGCTTTCAGCATTTTCAATGCTCTCGATGACTTTGACAAGGACTTTTTCAGCGGCACTATGCCTATGAATACCTGCCGCACAGATATCCGCGACGCAGGAGATAAATATATTATGGAATCTGAGCTCCCGGGCTTTGAAAAGGAGGATATCAAAATTGATATCAACGGGGATTACCTCGTTATCTCCGCCGAGAAAAAGGCTGAAAAGGAGGATACTGCGGAAAATGGCACATATATCCGCCGCGAGCGCACAGTAGGCTCTTTCAAGAGAAGCTTCGGCATCTCCGATGTAAACGCTGAGGAAATCACAGCGGAATACAAAAACGGCATACTCGTTATTGGTCTTCCCAAAAAGAAGCCTCAGGAGCCGCTTTCAAAAAGACTTGAAATTATGTAACTTATCTATCGGGCGGAGAAATCCGTCCGATTTTATTCTTCGTTGAATTTAATGGCGTCTATCTTCAAATTATCGCCATCAGATACAAAATTTACATCAATTGTACTTAAAACGCCATAATCGTCATAACAACCAATAACCACATACGTATCATCATTGACCTTTGCAAAAATCTTTTTATCCATTAAATTAAATGCAGCTGCTTTAGGTGCATATCGGATATACAAACCATTTTCCGTTTCTATAAACTTTCCGCTGTTTCTATCAATTAATCCGCTGTATCCGTTGTTTATGCAATTATCAGTCATATAGCTGCGGATATAGTTTTCAACATCTGCAATTGAATTAAATCCGCTTTCTGTCACTTTTACATAGAGCTGACCGCTCTCATCAGTAAAATTATCATCCATATCACATTCAAATTCCGGACCGTTTGACATAATTTGTTGAATAAAATCAAGAGCATGTAAGCTATCTGACATTCTTTCCGTCTCATCAGCAGGTATTTCTTCACTCAGTTCTTCATCCGGCAATTCTGTCACAGCCGACTGTGTAGGCTCGACTTTACTGCCCTGACTTACAACTACCTTTACAGTGCTTCCTATTGATATATGCGTATCAGGCTGTACATCCTGTGCTATAATTATACCTGCTTCATAATCTTCGTTATATTCATAACTATCCGCAACAACTGTGAAATATTCTTTATATTCGCTTTCAACATCACTGATAGATTTTCCGATAAGTTCGGGCATTTCCACCTTTTCGCTGTTGTTTTCGGGAACTGCTGCCGTTGTCTGTATATCCGTAATCACTGCTGAATCGCTGTCAGTCGTTGTTTCAGCCGTAACTGCTTCTGTTGTGGTTTCAACAGCCGTAATCGGCGGATTATCGGGGAGCTTTGTTTCCATTTGCTTTCCGTTGAACAGAGTCATTATTCCTATGGTACTTCCTAAAATCACGGCAAAACACGCTGCCGATGTAATCCAGGGATTGCCATACCAAGGCATATTGCGGACTACTTCAACTTTTTCCTGCTCACTGTTTTCTGTGATGTTTTCATTAATATCATTCTGTCTCATTTTCAATTTCTCCTCACACTTTGCGTTAATTCTCTTTAATGTTGCTTTATCGGGTACGGGATATTTTTTTGCTATTTCGCTTATCTTCATATCGTCAACCTCCGTAAGCTCCCGAAGGAAATCATAGTTTTTGTCATTCATAGCAATTCACCTTTCCATACTCTTTTTCAAGGATTTGTTTTATACGCTTTCTTGCGCGAACACTCCTTTTCTGTACAGCCCCTACAGACATAACCATTTTTTCGGCTATATCGCTTAATTTTAAACCGTAAAAATACTGCCATACGATAATTTTGGAGTCAGGTTCTCCTAATGAATCCACAATTTCCCATAATCGCTGTCTGAATGCCTTTTTGTCTAAGTCGTCACAGGGATTTTCCGCTGTTTTAAGTATTACCGCTTCATCGGAATCCGTTGATATTGTGTTATTCCTGCGGTATGCTGTGCTATTATATGTATTTATTGCAACACGCTTGGCAATTACCGAAATATATGCCTTTAATGTGCCTTTGCTTCTGTCATAGCTGTGAATTCCCGTGAAAAGCTCAACGAATATATCGCTGACACAGTCCTCAATATCCTCATTACTGCATAAATCCCTGAGCTTATCAGCAACAACGGCATAGACATATCCGCCGTATGTTTCTATTAACAGGCTGTGGCCTTTTTTCGGATTTTTTTCAAGCATTTCAATAAGCTTTTCTTCGCTCATATAATTCCCCCGTTCATTTTTTTAAATTCTGAGTTGTTTTCCTTATACTTATACATTCAAACGAGAAGGCAAAAACGGACACGAAAATGATATATTTTTTTATTTTAATTATTACATCAGTTTTTTTCCTCGTTTTTTGCCCTCTATATATACATTCAAATGAGAAAGAAAAAACGGACACGAAAATGAGATATTTTTTTATTTTAATTATTATATCGGTTTTTTCTCGTTTTTTGCCCTCTATATATACATTCAAATGAGAAAGAAAAAACGGACACGAAAATGAGATATTTTTTTATTTTAACAAAAAAGGACGGATATTCCGTCCTCAACATATAAAATATAACTAAAAATAGTTAAATCTAACCTATTACGCGTTAATTCGTAATTATACAGGTGCTATGGCCGGAATGAAATTCCGCACTATAAAATATACGCCGAATAAGCCAAGTACTGTAAACCATATCCACGGCTTTCGGGGCAGTATCTTTATCTTTTTGCCGAAAATATCTGCCAAAAGCTCGATATACAGACACAAAAGCAGCACAGCTATAAAGGGCAGCGAAGCATTGTTCCTGAAAGCAAGGAGAAAATCTCCGTTCAGCATCGCCCTTACACTTCGGGTATTTCCGCAGCCCGGGCAATATATTCCCGTTACTGTGTAAAACAGGCATATGCCCAGATGATAGGATATTCCAAGTATCTGCTCCTTGAAAATATAAGCTAAAATAACTGCCGTGGGAGCTGCTACTGCCACGGCAATTTTCATTTTTTTATTCATTGATTACATCATATTCATAAAGATTGCTGAAACTTCAGCAGCCTTCTCCATATATGACTGGAAGCTGTCGCCCATTGCAGCACCGAGAATAGCATTAACGATAGAAATTGCTGTTCCGATTGCACCGCAGATAATACCTGCAAGTGCCTGTGAGCCGCCTTCGCTGCCCTTCTTCTTTACAAGAATACCGAAAATAATACCGAGAATACCGCAGATTGCGCCGATAGGTGTGCAGCAGCAGCCAACTACAATTGATACAATACCAAGTACCATTGCAGCGATTGCCATACCGTTACCGCCCTTGGACTGGTTTGCGTCAAACTGATTGTAAACTGCGTCAGGCTGTACATAGTCGTTGGACTGTGTGAAGTCTGTGTTGAAATCATTTGCAGGCTGATCGGGAGCTGCTGCAAGCTCGTTTACAGCGTCAGCTGCTACTTCGTTTACAGGCTCAGATGAAAAGCCGTTATCCATATTGTTTGTGTTGAAATCTTCCATTTCGAAATCCTCCAATAATAATTATAAGCGGCATATATAATGCCTATATTGACATTTTATCACATTTTTTTATGGTTGTCAATATATAATGCGACGTTTTTGCTTTTTATGGCAATTTTCGTCTTATTCAACAATAATTTTGCCGCCCTTCCAGTTCTCAAAGACGTATTTTTCCATTGCTTTATCTCCTGCAACATTGGAGAAAACATCGCCGTCAATGTACATAAAGTCAACGGGGTATTCTGTACCGCTTGCTGCGTCCTCGGGGACTTTAAGGTAGAATGTTACAACATCGCCGTTAAGTCCGTAGTCGGAATCGAATATCTCTGTGAAAAAGATACTGCCAAGCTTATTTGTAATGAGGTACTCTGTCTTATTATCTACCCACTCCATTGCTACGCTGCCTGCGTTATATTCAGATGCTTCGCCCATTTTCTTGCGGACCAAGCGTTCCTCATCGTCCATCATTTCAGGAATAAGCTCCTCCGGATATGTTATATGGAAGCCGCACATATTCCAGGCTGCCTCTGCATTCTCAATTGCAATTGTTACTTCTGCAACCTCGCCTGCCTTTACTGTGGTATCCTTTATGGAAAGTCTGGGGCCGTCTGAGGCTGCCTCTACAGCCTCAGTAGGAGCTGCTGTAGGTGCCTCTGTGGGTTTATCATATCTGATTATGCTGTTTTCACCTGTCCCCTCTGAGGTCTTTTTATCGTCGCTGCAGGACGCCATTGACATCATAGCCGCCATTGCTGTTACTACTGCGAATATTTTGCTGATTTTCATTTTCAATTCTCCTTCTTTCTTTCCTCTGCCTTTATTTCGTTATCCTTTACGCTTAATACAATTTCACCTATATCGTAGCCCTGATTTATGATGATATCTGCAACTATATCCTCGATATCCTGACGAATTACGCGGCGGATATCTCTTGCACCATAGGGCTTTCCGTATGCCCTTTCAGCTATAAGCTCCAGCGCCTCTCTGTCATATGTGAGGACTATATCCTTTTCGCTGAGAGGTTCTTTCATCTCGTCAAGCATAAGTGCGGCAATATCTGCAAAATCAGCCTTTGTAAGCTGTCTGAATACAACAACCTCGTCAATTCGGCTGATAAACTCGGGGCGGAGGAACTCGCGGAGTCCTTTCATTGCCTTATCAGCGGAAATTTCGTTTTCTGTACGGTTGAAACCTACGCCGATGCTCTTATCTGTAGAGCCTGCGTTTGAGGTCATACAGATTATTGTGTTTTCAAAGTTGACCGTTCTGCCGTGAGCGTCGTCTATTTTACCCTCGTCGAGAATTTGCATAAGGATATTCATTACATCGGGATGAGCTTTTTCAATCTCATCAAAGAGAATTACGGAATATGGCTTTCTGCGGACTTTTTCTGTAAGCTGTCCTGCTTCGTCATATCCTACGTATCCGGGAGGTGAGCCTATCATACGCGCCACAGAATGCTTTTCCATATACTCTGTCATATCAAGGCGGATAAGGGGCTCTGTGGAGTCGAAAAGCTCCTCTGAAATAGCCTTTACAAGCTCAGTTTTACCTACGCCTGTAGGGCCTACAAAGATAAATGAGGCAGGGCGTCGGCGCTTGCTCAGCTGGACTCTTGTGCGCTTTATTGCCTTTGTAAGCACAGATACAGCTTCATCCTGTCCGACTACACGCTTTTTAAGCGCTTCTTCAAGACGGGCGATTTTAAGGAACTCAGTTTCTGCAATTTTGCTTGCGGGAATTCCTGTCCACAGCTCTACAACTTTTGTAACATCCGCTTCTGTTACCTGTATATCGGCAACCTTTTCAGCAAGCTCCTTTTCCTTTGTCTGAATCTGGATAAGCTTTCCGCGCATTTCTGCAATTGCTTCATAGTCAGGCTCAGCTTCCTCGGACATACTCTGTATCATATCCTCAAGAACCTTAATTTCCTTGGTGATTTTTGAGTGCTCACCAAGCTCCGTTGAACGTATGCTTGCATATGCACAGCTTTCGTCCACCAGGTCGATTGCCTTGTCGGGGAGGAAACGGTCTGTGATGTATCGCTCTGAAAGTACTGCACAAACACGGATAAGATAATCTGAGATGTGTACTCTGTGATATGCCTCGTAATACTTCTTTATGCCAGAAAGAACAGCCACTGTATCCTCTATTGTAGGCTCCTCTACTGTAACAGGCTGGAAACGTCGTTCAAGGGCTGAGTCCTTTTCAATGTATTTTCTGTACTCTCCGAATGTTGTTGCGCCGATAACCTGAACCTCGCCTCTGGAAAGGGCAGGTTTGAGGATATTTGCTGCATTCATTGAGCCTTCGGAGTCGCCTGCTCCCACGAGATTATGCACCTCGTCAATAAAGAGGATTACATTTCCCTCGCTCTTTACCTCGTCTACAAGTCCCTTTACTCGGCTTTCAAACTGGCCGCGGAATTGTGTGCCTGCCACAAGGGCTGTAAGGTCAAGAAGATATACCTTTTTGTCAGCAAGATTGAACGGAACATCTCCTGCGGCTATACGCTGGGCTATACCCTCGGCTATGGCTGTTTTACCAACACCGGGCTCGCCGATAAGGCAGGGATTGTTCTTTGTACGGCGAGAGAGAATCTGCACTACGCGCGCAATTTCCTTATCTCTACCTATAATATTGTCAAGCTTTCCGTCAGCGGCTTTCTGTGAAAGATTTGTACAATAGCTGCTGAGAAAACGCAGTTCCTTTTTCTTCTTATCCTTTTTGTCCTTTTTATCCTTGGATTTCTTTTCTGCCTTATTGTCGCTGTCATCGGAAATAGACTCCACTTCCTGGAAATCACCTATTCCACCGAACATTTTTGACATAAAGTCGGGCATTATGCCTGAGCCGCCCATTTCAAAAGCGTCACCGTCAAGTAAATTTGTCATATGCTCAGAAATCTGCTCCATTTCTTCATCGGAAATGCCAAGTTTTTCCATATACTCGGAAATCTGTGGTATATTTGACTCCTTTGCACAGGTCAGACAATATCCCTCGTTTTTCTTTTCGTTGCCCTTCATTGATGTTATAAACACAACAGCAGGTCGCTTATTGCATTTGCAGCACATTATCATCTGTCATTTTCCTCCCGTAAAATCAATATCATATTTACCCTATAATCATAGTTACAGCTTCATTGCAAAATCATATAAATACTTGAACACATAAGATTTATCAACAACATCATTGTTGAAGAAAAGCATTGCGTTATCACCTGTTACAGCCGATAATCTTACACCCACAGCAACTGCGAATACCAGTACAACTGCGGAAAAAATACCGAATACTCCGCCTATAATGTGAGAAGCAACTCCGATTGTTTCCACGCTCTTTCTTCCGAAAAATGCATTTATACCGCATACAAAACCAAGTGCAGTAATTCCGAAGATTATCAGGAATGCAGTAAGCTTTCCGATAACGCTATATGCAGGTGCAACATAATTTTCTGAAATGTACATAGCAGACGCGTGAATACGGTCGGAATCACGCATCATAGGAATAAGCTCTGCCATACCGCTGCTGTCGTTTCTGATAAGCGAACCTGCTGTTTCAGAGGCATACTTGTTAAGTGATCGTGATACAATATCGCTGATTACAACAGCATATCCCTCGCGGATTTTTTCAAGAAGCACTTCTTTTTCATCAACGGAATGGCCGTTGATATTGTTAAGATAACTCGCTACCGATTCTTCAATATTTTCTGTGGAATCAAGAGCCTTTCCAAGCTTATCTTTGTTGATATTCAGGCTATAACCCATATTGCTCAGATAATTGGCATACATATCTGTAAATGTGTCTTCATCAAGATGACTTGATATCTTCTTTGCATTGCTTTCATTTACCATATTTCCGCTTACTGTATCAGCTACAGCTCCGCTTAAAGCATATGAAAGCAGTGCTGCTAATACAATACCAACAAAACCGAAAATACTTTTTGTAGCGCCCTTTTTACTGCCTATAAATATGCATATAAGCACAATTGCAGCTGCAATAACATCATAAAACCATCCAAACTGAGATCCCATATCTATTTACCTCAACTTTCATAATTAATTCTGTCAATTTTGTCAAATCCTTTAAGAAATACATAGCCGTCTGTTCTCGAAAATCCCGTGTATGAATCGCTAATCTGTGCTGTAGACCTCAGACCGCCATCGAAATCATAAGCAACTACGGAATCCTGCGTCATAATGTACGCAAGTCCTCCCTGTACCGCAACATCTACAAGGGGCGTTTCAAAACTAAGCTCCAGCGGTTCTTCGCCGTTTCCGTTGAATAGCGCCGCTGTGTATTTTCTTGTATCATCGCTGTTTATAATAACTGCAGATTTGCCGTTTTCACAGGCACCACCTGCAAATTCACCGTCATAGTGATACATTGAAGCTATATTTCCGCTTTCATCAACATAACCACAGGCATCAATACCTATAAGAGCTGCGCCGCCGCTGAAACCGCAGACCTGAACTCCTGCGGTATCAAGTCCGTTAGAAGTCCATTTTTCGGTCTTTTCAGTAAAGGCCACTTCCTGCACAGAAGTTACAAGAGAGCCGTTTTCAGCATATATGTAGCTGATTACACAGCCTTTGCTTTCGTCTGTAAAGCATATATCGCTTACTCTTTCAACACATCTGCGGTTATATATACGTTCACCATCACGGTTGTATACGTTGATTTCACAATCATAATTCTGAGATGTAGTTACCACCGCAGTATAGCCCTCAGCACTAAGACGGACAAACATAATATTTTCCGTAAAATTCTTTGTGTAGATAATGTCGTTCCTGTCCTCAACGCTGAAACGATAGCCGCGGCTTTCGTAAAGGAGTATACGCTCTCCTTCTGTATTCATTATAGCATTTGAATAAGCGTGCTGACGCTTTTTGATAAGTCCGCCCTCTTCACTGTAAAAATACACGCTTGCATCGCTGAGTACACAAAGCATATTCTCTGTACAAGCCATTTGAAAGCTTTCGCTGTCAAGTATTTCAATGGGGAAATTACCCTCTGCAAGACGGCCATCGTTAACGATTGTGGTGTACTGCTTACCCAGACCGCGAAGCTTGGGCAGCCATATTTCATAGGTGACAATTATCACCGCCGCTATTACCAATACAATAAATATAATGATAAAGCGTATTAAATTCTTTTTTCGTTTTTGCCTTTTCTTTTTTTCAACTATGTCGTCGGTTTCGTACATAGGCATAATAAAATTCCTCCGTATTACCGATTAATTATGAGATCACTTATTTTCTTTTTTCATCACGTACTATATATCTTTATCTTCATCTGTAAATCTCAATAAAACACTTTATTAAGATAAAGCCCGTGAGCCATAGCAGTCCTGCCTGCTCTGAGCCTGTCTTTTGCTTCAAGAATTGCAGGTATATCATCGGGGGAAATCCGCCCTTCGCTTACATCCATAAGCGTTCCTGCAATTATCCTAATCATATTATACAAAAAACCGTCGCCTTTTACAAGTATTATCACAGAAGTTCCATTATTTTCTATTTCAAGAGAATAAATTGTTCGCACAGTTGTGGAAACAGATGTACAGTCAGCACAAAAGGATGCGAAGTCGTGAGTGCCGACAAGATGGGCAGCTGCCTCTCTTGCAGCATCAACATCAAACTTTCTGCGGTAATGATAGGCAAGGTCAGCGCCGAAGGGGTCTTTGGATTCGCTGCAGTGCATCTTGTAAATATACTCCTTGCCCTTGCAGTCAAATCTTGCATGAAAATCAAGGGGAGCGTCCTCACAGCTGAGAATTGATATATCATCAGGCAGCTCGCCGTTTACTCCCCTGCAGAAACCGATAGTCCGTATATTGCTTTCTGTCTTTACGTTAAAACAGAATTCATTTGCGTGAACTCCTGTATCTGTCCTTGAACAGCCTATAATCGTCACAGGCTCGTTAAGCACCTTTGATACAGCCTTTTCCAGGACAGCCTGAACGGTAATTGCATTGTTCTGACGCTGAAAACCGTGGTAATTAGTCCCCCTGTACGCTGTCAGGACTTTCAGATTTCTCATCCTTTTCCTCCGTATCTTCCATACCTTCAGATTTTTCTGCTTCTGCCGGTTCAATTTCCTCTGCAAGTTCAGAAGCTTCGGTCATATCGGCTTCAAGAGGGATATTTGCTGCAAAACCAAGGTCATTAACAGCCTTTGTATTGCCTAAATCCTCCATCTTGCCATTATCAGCGGAAAGCTTTACAGGCTCTGCCGTAATTTTATTCTTTTTCTTCTTATCTACAAATACAAACACTATAAAGAGGAGAAGTGCGCCGCCGCTTGCAATAACTCCCACAACAAAGCCTTCGGGAGTGTATTTCAGTTCAATTTCGTGCTGTCCTGCAGGAGCTTCAACTCCGAGCATAGCATCAAATAAAGCAAATGTATCAGCCTTTACGCCGTCAATATAAACGCTCCAGCCCTTTTCATAGGGAATTGAGAAATAAAGCACTCCGCTCTTTTCAGCGTTGATATTGCCCTTTATCTTTGTATCTGAAAATTCTGTAATTTCCAGCTGTTCATCTGCAAGTCTGCCGTGCATCTGTGTAAATACTTCTTCATTGACAGCATATCCCACAAATGTAAAATAGCCGCTTGTTGCGTCATCTTCATAGTAAAGAGTTGCTGTTGCTGTGCCGTCTGACTGAATATCACCCATTGGAAACGCTATAGAATAACCGCTTGAAGATATACCGGTTTCGACGTTTTCAGCATTATTCTTTACATCAATTGTCTTTACACCTCTGCCTTCGAAGTAGCCGTAGAGGTAGCCTCCGTCAACTCCTGCAAAGGAGAAATCTGAGTTTGCTGACTTTTCCTTGTCAGTGATGTTATATCTGTATTCGCCGTAGCTGTCCTTTAAGGTGTCCACATTATTATGTGAAGCCATTGTAACGGGCTGTGCTGTGAAAAGGTCAAGGCCAAGTCCTGACGCCTTTTTCATAATAGCATTCTGGAATTCAAAGGGATTTTTATAATCCTTTGCATCTATCTTTGTTACTTCCCTGTTCATCATAAAGCCCAGTGAAAGAGGATACTTGTTCTCGTAGAGATTTACAGAGTTGGATGACTCAACAGGCTCTAAAAATGCAGAACAACTGTTCATCGGTCCAAGCTTGGATATTACGTATTTCATTCCGAGTATGGAATTTACAACAGGAGTAGCTGTGCGGTAGTAGTAGCGGTTTCCTGCATCTGAACCATACATACCAAGATTACGGAGAAACCTTGTTATGGAAACATTTGCCGATGACGAGAACTGAGAAATTCCTCTATAGCCATAAAGCGCACTGTCGTTGAGAGTGTATGTCGATGTCATTTCGGCACGATAAAACAGCGGATTTTCGCGGTTTTCCATTTTCTCAATAACATTCTGAACATCCTCGTTATATGAGGGATAGCTGCCATAGTCGGAGCTTCCTACAGTATCAACGCCAATAACGGAATTAGCTGACATTTCCATAACAATAGCAATTGTAACCATAATATTGAGGACAGCTCTGTGCATAGCCTTATCCTTAATGGGGATAAACTTCATACAAATAAATATAAGTACATATGCGCCTGTTATGATAAGTGAGCTTTTAAGCTCTGCGTCATTGATGTCGAATGTTTTATCAGCAGCCTTGGCTGAAAGGTAACACATATACACAATTGCTCCCGGACCTATTACAAGCAGGAGCAGCTGATATAATTTTATGTCCTTTTTAGTCATAATATCATATGCGCGATAAGCCATTACCACAAGAACAAAGCTGAATATAAACGAATATCTGTAAGGCAGCTGATTTGTTACGTGGAAGCCGTGCCATATGAAGTTAAGCTGATTCATATTGCAGCTTACTGCAATAAGTGCAAGAAGAAGCACTGCGGAAATCTTTTCACGGATTTTTATGCCTGCCGCAAAGAGGAATACGCCTATAAGCGCTATTGCAAGCATACCGCAGGCAAAGTTCGGAAGTCCCTCCTTTGAGGTGGGTGGGCTGTAGGAAAGAAGATTTGCAAATAAATCAGGCCACTTGTTTTCCCATACAACTTCCTTGGGAAATTCATTGTTTACGCCATATGTCAGCTGTAAAGCCTTATATGCAGGGAGAAGTATAAATCCTCCGAGCGCTATGCCGATAACAGATGAACGGAAAATAAGCCACAATCTGTTGAAAAATGCCTTGAAGCCCTGCCATTCGATTATTGCAGAGGCAGCAAACATAAATATTGTGAATATACAAGTGAAAAATCCTATATAATAATTTGTTATAAGAGATAAAGCAAGTGCTATTGTGTACAGCTTCCACTTTTTTTCACGGCACATTGCCACAACTCCCAGCATTACAAGAGGGAAAATAGCAATTGTGTCAAACCACATTACATTCCAGTAATATCCCAGCATATAGCTGCAAAGAGCATACATAAGAGAAAATCCGACAATGGATAAATCTTTTCTGCCAAAAGTATATCTCAGGAAGCAGCTGAAAAATGCTCCGCAGAAGCCGATTTTCGCAGCAAGGAAATACATAAGCGCCTCGCGGGCGTGAGCCTCGTCAAAGAATATCGACATCCAGTTAAGCGGGCTTGCAGCATAGTAGGCTATGAGAGCAATGAAGTTTGTGCCTATACCGTTATCCCAAGAATAGAGAAATGAACCGCCTGTAAGAAGCTTTTCCCTCAGTACACGGAAAAAGGGGAAATACTGGTGCCATAGGTCAACAACAAGGAACTGCTGCGCTCCCGATTCCTGCAATTTACCGTCGGTAAACCACAGCATATGGATATCTTCCTTATGAAATGCAATAAGCATAATCACGAAAGGGATAATAAAGGAAAGGAAGAAATAAAGTATTCCCTTTTCGTACAAAATATTCAATATTTTATTATTTTTCAGTTCCCCGAAATTTACAGCAGATTTGCTGCTTTTATTTTCCATAATTAATCATCCTTTCAGGCTGTCATTTCATTATTATACCAATTACAATATTTGTTGCGTAAAAAATAACGGATATCCCAAGGGCAATATAATCCCTTGGAGCTGATTTAAGCTGTCTGAGCCTTGTTCTGCCCTCGCCTCCGCGGTAACAGCGACATTCCATAGCCGTTGCAAGCTCGTCTGCTCGTCTGAATGAGGATATAAACAGCGGTACAAGTATAGCAACCATATTTTTTGCCCTTGTCATAAAGCTTCCGCTGTCGATTTCGGCACCCCTTGCCTTCTGCGCTGACATAATCTTCTCCGTTTCCTCAATAAGAGTAGGTATAAATCGGAGCGCAATAGACATCATCATAGCCAACTCGTGAACAGGCAGCTTCACCTTTTTTAAAGGGGATAAAAGCCGTTCAATCGCGTCTGTCAGCGTTATAGGCGATGTTGTGTATGTCAGCAGAGAACTTCCCATGATAAGAAGAATTATTCTGACAAACATAAATACACTTATACTTATAGCCTCGTTTGTTATTTCTATAAATTTCCACTTAAAAATCACATCGCCGCTTTTTACGAATACAAGGTTGAAAAATGCCGTAAGAAAAAGAAACGGCAGCAGCGGCTTAATGGATTTCAGAAACATTTTCAGCGGTATCTTTGAAAGAAATATCGCTATAAGGGTAAATACCGCACCTACGCCAAGACATATGATATGGTCGCCAGCAAAGAGCATAAGAATGTATATAAGTGTTATAACTATCTTGAATCGTGGGTCAAGGCGGTGTATGATGCTGTCGCCCGGGAAGTACTGTCCTATTGTTATATCTTTGAGCATATCAGACACCTCCCCTTTCGGAAAGCTTTTTCAGCAGAAGATTTTTTGCATACTCCATAGTATAAACATCCTTGCCGAAATCCAGTCCCTGCTCTTTAAGCTTTAAAAATACCCTTGTTATCTGAGGAACATCAAGCCCTATCTGCGATATTTCCTCTGCACGGGCGAAAACCTTTTCCGTTTCGTCATAGCAGAAAAGCTTTGACTTGTTCATAACGAGTATTTTGTCCGCAAAGCCTGCGATATCCTCCATACTGTGGGATACAATAAGGATAGTATTCTTCGTCCTCTCGTGGTAGCGCTTTATATGCCCCAGTATCTTATCACGGCCTGCAGGGTCAAGTCCTGCTGTAGGCTCGTCAAGGATAAGCACACGAGGATTCATCGCCATAACACCGGCAATGGCAACACGGCGCTTCTGACCGCCTGAAAGCTCAAAAGGAGAACGTTTAAGAAGCTCCTCTTTAAGCCCTAAATCGTGAGCCGTTTCAAGTATACGGCGCTTTATTTCCGCCTCGTCAAGTCCCATATTCTTCGGGCCGTAGGCGATATCCTTGTATACCGTTTCCTCGAATATCTGATATTCGGGGTACTGGAAAACAAGTCCCACTTTAAATCTTACATCGCGGATTTTCTTCTTGTCTGCCCATATATCCTCACCGTCAAGGAGAACCCTGCCCGAGGTAGGCTTGAGCAGACCGTTGAAATGCTGTATAAGCGTTGATTTTCCCGAGCCTGTATGCCCCATAACGCCTATCATTTCACCCTCATCTATTTTAAGATTGACATTATCCACAGCTGTTTTCTGAAATGGTGAACCCTCACTGTAGATGTATGTCAGTTCCTGTGTTTCAAGAATAGCCAATTTTTACTCCCTTTCAAAAAGACCTTTTATAGCTTCAGCACATTCTTCCTCGCTGATTATATCCTGCGGTACGTCATATCCTGCCTTTCGCAGCTCCCAGACAAGTTCCGTAACCTGCGGCACATCAAGACCGATAGCCTTAACCTGCTCCACGTGGGAAAATACGGCTTTCGGGGTATCGTCAAGAATGACGCTTCCCTTGTCCATAACCACAACGCGGTTACACTGTGCCGCCTCATCCATATAGTGGGTAATAAGCACAATAGTGATGCCGTATTCGCGATTCATACGCTTTATAACCGCCATTACCTCTTTTCTTCCCTGTGGGTCAAGCATAGCCGTAGGCTCATCGAGAATGATGCATTTCGGCTTCATCGCGATAATTCCCGCAATGGCAATACGCTGTTTCTGACCACCTGAAAGCTGTGCAGGCGAATGATGACGATACTCATACATATTTACGTCTTTCAGCGCCTCGTCAACACGCTTACGCATTTCCTCATAGGGTACCCCCAGATTTTCAAGGGCAAAAGCAACATCCTCCTCAACAACAGATGATACTATCTGATTATCGGGATTTTGAAATACCATACCTGCACGACAGCGCAGGTCAAAAATCTTCTCCTCATCGGCTGTACTGATACCATCAACAGTTACAGTTCCCGATGTGGGGAGAAGAATACCGTTTATATGCTTGGCAAGAGTGGACTTTCCCGAGCCGTTATGCCCAAGAACAGCCATAAACTCGCCTTCTTTTATTTCAAGGTTGATATTGTTCAGCACCTGCACGGGAGTTTCATCCTCCTCCGCAGGGTAGCTGAAACAGAGATTTTCAATTTCAATAATATTTTTCATTTTTATCCTTTTTAAAGCCTTTAGCTGTCAGCCGTTAGCTTTTAGCTAATACCGACAGCTTATATATTGTGTAAACAGACTATTTTTCATCAGGGGACTTCTATGATTAAAAAGCTAATAGCTTTTTTCATACCATAAGCTAATGGCTAACGGCTAAAAGCTAACAGCTTATTTCTCCCATATAGCCGTAGAGCCGCAGGGTAAAGTCATACCCGTTGATTTTACAGGCAGTCCGATTTCGTCAAAGCTTACATTTCCGCCAAATTTATCCGTCAGCACAGAACCGAGGATATATCCCATAACAGAAGGAGAAAGCCCTGTTGTGTAGCTGTTTATAAGGAAAAACAACGGATTGTCCGAAAGCACTCCCGAACAAAGCTTTACAAGGTCAAAGACGCAGTTTTCAAGCTTCCATACCTCTCCGCCGGGGCCTCTGCCATAGCTTGGAGGGTCCATAATTACAGCGTCATACTTTCTGCCGCGGCGTATTTCACGGGCGATAAATTTTTCACAATCATCCACAATCCAGCGTATAGGCTTATCGGAAAGCCCCGATGCTGCGGCATTTTCTCTCGCCCACTGCACCATACCCTTAGAAGCGTCAACGTGGCATACAGACGCGCCTGCTTCTGCACAGGCAAGAGTTGCTCCGCCTGTATAGGCGAAAAGATTAAGCACGCTTATTTCTCTGCCTGCATTGCGTATCTTGTCAGCCATATAATCCCAGTTTACCGCCTGTTCGGGGAATAATCCCGTGTGCTTGAATCCTGTAGGCTTTATATTAAATGTGAGATTTTTATAGTTTATCTGCCAGCCGTCAGGAAGTGAACGTCTGAACTCCCATTTGCCGCCGCCCTGATTTGAACGGTGATAGTGACCGTCGGCAAATTTCCAGCCTGACTCCCTTTTCTCCGTTTTCCATATAATCTGCGGGTCGGGGCGGACAAGGGTGATATCTCCCCATTTTTCAAGCTTTTCGCCCTCCGAGGTATCAAGTATAATATAATCGTGCCAATTATTTGCTGTTCTCAAATTTAAAACATCCTTTAATTTTATTCTTCTGAAAGCTGTTCCCTTATGGTATCAACAAGCTGTAAAGCCATTGTATTAATAGCAGAAAAATCTCTGCCCTCAATGCGTATACGTATTACAGGCTCTGCTCCTGTTTCGCGGACGATAACACGTCCTTCGTCACCGAGCATACTCTCAAATTCGTCAATCATACTGGTGATTGTGCGGTTATTCTTCCACACCTCACGATATCTTTTTTCAATGGGTACATTGAGCATAACCTGCGGACACTTCTCGATAATTTCCGCAAGCTCACTCATTTTCTTTTCCGAAGACTTCATAGCCTCCAGAAGCTTTATAGCCGTAAGCTGACCGTCAGCAGAGGGCATATCATAGGGGAAAAGTATATGTCCCGAAGGGTCGCCGCCAATGCTGAAATCGCATTCAAGCATACGGCGCATCATAGCTCTCTCTCCCGTAGGAGCAGCCGCTGTACCGATGCCTCTTTCCTTTGCAAAGCGGATAAGTCCCATATTATTGGCATGTGTCACAAGTATGGAATTGTTGTGGAGCGTTCCCTGCTCCTGCATATATCCTGCACAGGCAGCAATAATAACATCGCCGTCCACAAGACAGCCGTTTTCATCAACGGCAAGACAGCGTTCACCGCCGCCGTCAAAGGCAATTCCGCAGTCAAGCTTATTTTCAGCCACATATTCCATAAGGGTATCTATTCGTGTACTTCCGCTGGTATTTATATTTGTACCGTCGGGAGTATTCCCAAGCATAGATACTTCCGCACCAAGCTTTGTAAAGATTTGCTCCGCTGTATGGGATGCACAGCCATTTGCACAATCTATGGCAATTTTAAGTCCGCTTAAATCAGCAGATACAGCCTCAAGAATATGTTCGATATACTCATCAACAGCATTCTCACAGCGTGATATACTGCCATAACGTTTCAGCTGAACAGGCTCGATTTCATCGGGAGTATCAAGGATAAGCCGTTCAATTTCCTCCTCACGGTCATCACGGAGGCGGTAACCGTATGATGAAAACAGCTTTATACCGTTGAATTCAGCGCCTACGTGAGAAGCTGTTATCATAATTCCACCCTGTGCCTCACGATTTTTTATCTGCCAGGCAAGGGCAGCTGTAGGAACCTCGCCCAGAAGCTCCACGTCTGCACCTGCAGAGCAAAGGCCTGCACATACAGCGGCTTCTATAGTGTCAGCGGAATGACGTATATCCCTTGCTATAAGGATTTTCGTACTGCCGTTTGAAGCAGCCATAAGCTTAGCCACAGCTCTGCCAATCTGTATAGCAAGCTCGCAGGTTATCTCCGTAACTGCAAGACCTCTTATTCCATTTTTTCCAAATATTCTTCCCATTTGAAATCACCTCGTTTTCTTTTTCTGAGCCGTTAGCTGTTAGCCATTAGCTATTAGCTTTTATAAGGTGGATAATATCCGCCCCTATTAGCTAAAGGCTTTTTAGCATTGAAAACCACCGCACCTGTCGGCTAACGGCTAAAGGCTTTTTATAATTACGCATACGCATTGAAAACCACCGCACCTATTAGCTAAAGGCTAAAGGCTAATAGCTAAAGGCTGTATATAGCTATTATCCTGCAATTCTCGAACACCTTTTCCACGGTGTCAAACCACCTTTCGCAGGTCGTACCGTTATACCTGTTATACACCTTTATCCTGCCCCCCTCGCGGACGCAGAATACAGTATGTATGGTAGAAAGGAATGGTCTGCCTGTCCAGGAGGACAGTATAAAGGCATTCCCAGCTGATTTTATATCACATCTGCGGCTTTCAATGCCAAAATGCTTCAATGCCCGTCCTATGCAGAAAGGATTACAGCCAAAAAGCCCGAAAAGCATTGAATATCTGAACATAAATTTTGCCACAGTCTTTACAGGTTGCATTTTCCCCGAATATTCAAGGGCATTACAGACGGATATCACCTCACAGCCGTTGAAGCTCATAGGAAATAATCCATAGCGTATCTTAGCAACCTCGCCTAAATCCTGTCCGTTTATCATAGTTTCAGCTGTCCCTCATCTGCGGCAGTCTGCTGCTCAGGAGGAAGTATACCAAGATGCTCATATGCAAGCCGTGTAGCAACTCTGCCCCTTGGCGTACGTCCCAGAAATCCCAGCTGCATAAGGAAAGGCTCACACACATCCTCAATAGTGACAGCCTCCTCACCGATAGCCGCCGCAAGAGTTTCCAGTCCCACAGGACCGCCGCCGTAGCCTTTAATAATCATCGTCAGCATACGTCTGTCAAGGCTGTCAAGTCCCAGCCTGTCGATTTCAAGGCGGCTGAGGGCAATTGAAGCAATTTCCTTAGTGATACTGCCGTTGCCCATAACATCGGCAAAATCGCGTACTCTTTTCAGCAGACGGTTTGCAATTCGCGGTGTACCTCTTGCTCTGCCTGCAATTTCCTCGGCACCGTCAGCCTCACAGGGAATACCCAGTATCATCGCACTTCTGCGGACGATATCAGTAAGCTGCTCAGTATTATAAAGCTCCAATCGCTCAATAACACCGAAACGGTCACGGAGAGGCGCAGAAAGCTGTCCTGCACGGGTAGTCGCACCGATGAGAGTAAACGGGCGTAAATCCATACGTATAGAGCGCGCAGATGGGCCTTTACCGATAATAATATCAATGACCCTGTCCTCAAGGGCAGGGTAAAGAAGCTCCTCTACAGGCCGTGAAAGGCGGTGTATTTCGTCAATAAAAAGCACATCGTTGTCATTAAGACCTGTCAGCAGAGATACAAGGTCGCCGGGTTTTTCAATGGCCGGACCTGTTGTAACACGGAGATTTACGCCAAGCTCGTGGGCTATGATTGAAGAAAGAGTAGTCTTTCCCAGTCCGGGAGGGCCATACAGCAAAACGTGGTCAAGGGGCTCTCCTCTGCCCTTTGCCGCCTTGATATAAACGGCAATTTTCTCCTTGACCTTATCCTGTCCGATATATTCATTAAGGCTCTGAGGGCGGAGAGTAACCTCCGCCTCACCATCCCCTGCAATATTTTCGGGTGACATAACGCCGCGATTTCCGTACATATCCGACGGTGCAAATTCCATATCTTCAGTGTGTATCAAATTATTTCTCCTTTTGTTAAAGCCGTTAATCGTTAGCTAATAGCTATTAGCTTTTTTATACGATAGCTAAATGCTAACGACTGTCATTTCGTGTAGAGGCGGATATTATCCGCCCGCAATTTCGGTACGAAATTCGCTAATGGCTAAGAGCTAAAGGCTAAAAGCTATATTAACTTACCGCTCGAAATAGCGCTTCTTGCGGACATAGAAAGCGTCTGTAACCTTAGCGGCTTTCTTGCCCATATCCTCCTCCATTGAGATGAAGCAAAGGTTATCTCCTGCCTTTGTATAACGCGAAAGGTATTTTGAAAGAGGCACAAAAAGCTTGCGTGTACTTCCTATCATATCCACAACCATAAGAAGCTGAGGCTTTTCACAGCCCTTGACCATTTCAAGGATATATGCCGCGTCAACATTCTCCTGTTTTGCAAAGAATTTGCTTGCTGCCTTGGTAATATATCCCATAGTTCTTTCACAGCGGCGGTAGTTGATAATCTCCTCCTCGTTATAGGAAATCGCTTTAATTCGGAGATTACGTGCAATCATAAGGATGCTCTTCATCTCCTGAGATGAAAACTCCTTACCGTAGGAATTAGGATTAAGTACAGCAGAAGCTGACTGTATCAGATCGAAAAGTCTGAGACAATTGATTTTGTAGTAGTCAACATATCTTTTAGCAAACTGCTGTAACGCTCTGTGACTTGAGAAGAAGGGAATAAACACTTCACCATTGGGATTTTTAATGGTTATAAGCTCAAGCTGTATTCCGCCTTCCTCTCTGCTGCGTTCCTTTCTTACAGGATTTTTGCAGATAACGTAAACATCGCTTTTAATAAGCGTCTGCAAGAACAAAGAGCGTTTTGACGGATCTGTTATTGCCGCTTTGAGCAGTTCATCAAGATTCATCATGAGAATTTCGTCCTTTCAAATGAAATAAAATAAATAATATAAATACTGAGATTATTCGTGGGAAGCCATAATTCTGAGTGCTTCCTTTATAAGTTCCTGTGTGCCGAGGGAAGGGTCAAGTCTGCGAAGCACAGCCGCCGCCTCGCCCTGAGAATACCCAAGCACCATAAGGGCTTCCATAGCCTCTCCGGCCGCCGAGGGAGTACCTGCCATACCCGAGGGGATTGCCCCTGTTGATGTATCTGCTGCAGTTCCGCCGAAAGCGTCGGAAGAAATTTTATCCTTTAATTCCAGCACAATACGCTGAGCTGTTTTTGTGCCTATACCTTTTGTACGTGTAAGGGTTTTACTGTCGCCCGAAGCTACGGTAAAAGCAAACTGCTCCGTATTCATATCGGAGAGTATAGCCGTAGCCGCCTTTGGACCTACACCCGAAACGGATATAAGCAGGCGGAAACAGTTCAATTCCTGCATATCAGCAAAACCGAACAGTTCTACACCGTCCTCTCTGACAGCAAGGTGAGTATAGAGCATAACCTCGCTGCCCGTATCACCAAGCTTCATTACTGTATTATACGATGTACGGCAGCCATAGCCCACACCGTTGCATTCAACAACGGCAAAACCTGTTTCCTTGTGAACAAGCTTGCCTCTCACGCTATAAATCATATTCTACCTCATATCTGTCCAACGTATTGTATGCCCGTGACATATAGCAATTGCAAGAGCGTCCGCAGCATCATCGGGACGGGGAATATACGCAAGTCCGAGAAGATTTTTAGTCATCTCCATAACCTGCTGTTTTTCGGCTTTTCCGTATCCAACCACAGCGGATTTCACCTGCAGCGGAGTATACTCATAAACGGGTACGCCCCTTATAGCCGCCGAAAGAACAGTAACCCCCCTTGACTGTGCAACGTCTATGGCTGTTTTCTGGTTTGTAGTAAAAAACAGCTTTTCTATTGCCATACAATCAGGACGGAATTTCTCGAAAATAAATTCGATGTCCGTATGTATGTCATTAAGACGCTTTGTGAAGGGCGTATGCGCCTCTGTAAGAACAGCGCCATACTCCACAGGTGTGAAATTTCTGCCGTCGTAATCGACCACACCGAAGCCTACAATTGCATATCCTGGGTCAATACCCAGTATCCTGATTTTCTTCATAATTCGTTCCTGTTTTACTGTTGAAAGTAGACTTATCCATACTATTTCATTGTACTATTATTATACCACAAACCATAGCACTATTGCAATACCCTTTTTATATAAAAATAATAAAGTTTTATGGTTACTATGCTTAATTTTATAAACAACCATACATTTATCTTCAACGGAAATAAATGGACGATATCCACAACCCCCATTTCGGAACAAAATTCCCGATAAAGCGTCCTATTTAATGTTAAATAATAAAAATATATCAAAAACAGCCAAAAATGTGTCCACTTTTTTCTTCTTTACTCGAATGTATTATATAGAGGGACAAATAAAATAGGTTATAATAATTAAAATAAAAAAATATTTCATTTTCGTGTCCGTTTTTGCTTTCTCATTTGAATGTATATATAGAGGGCAAAATAAATGCCGCAAAACGTTGACAAACGCCATATTTCTGTGATATAATAAAGACGTATGCAAAAACGGCGATTTTAGAAAGGAAAATTAAGTATGATACTTCTTGACGAATTAAGACTTGAACTGGTAGGCTGCCGCAAGGAAATGGAGGAGCTTGCCGATGTTCTCAGCATAAAAGCATCACAGGAGCGTATAGAAGCGCTCAACGCAGAAACCGCAAAGGACGGCTTCTGGGACGATTTAGAGAACTCCCAGAAAGTTTTACAGGAAACAAAGGCTCTGGAGCGTAAAATCGAGAAATACAACAAGCTGAACAATCAGCTGGAGGACGTTATAACTCTTATTGAACTCTCAATTGAGGAGGAGGACGAAAGCTCCGTTGAAGAAATCAAGGCTGAGGCTGAGGATTTCAAGAAGAAGCTTGAGGAAGAAAAGCTTTCCACACTTCTCACAGGAGAATACGATAACTCCAACGCCATCCTCACATTCCACGCAGGCGCAGGCGGTACAGAGGCGCAGGACTGGACAGAAATGCTCTACCGTATGTACAATATGTGGGCAGAGCGCCACGATTACAAGGTTACACTTATGGACTACCTGGACGGCGACGACGCAGGCGTAAAATCCGCTTCAATCCTCATTGAAGGCGAAAATGCCTACGGCTATATGAAGTCGGAATCAGGCGTTCACCGTCTTGTACGTATCTCCCCCTTCGACTCATCGGGAAGACGTCACACATCCTTTGCTGCTCTTGAAGTTATGCCCGAAATTGACGATTCTATCGAGGTTGACATCCGCCCCGAGGATATTGAAATGGAAGTATACCGTTCCAGCGGCGCAGGCGGTCAGAAGGTAAACAAGACCAGCTCAGCTGTACGTCTTATTCATAAGCCTACAGGCATAGTTGTATCCTGTCAGACACAGCGAAGCCAGTACCAGAACAAGGATTACGCAATGAAGATGCTCCGTTCAAAACTCATTGAGATTAAAGAACGTGAACATCTTGAAAAAATCGAGGATATCAAGGGAGTTCAGAACCAGATTGCCTGGGGAAGCCAGATTCGCTCCTACGTATTTATGCCCTATACCCTCGCAAAGGACCACAGAACAGGCTTTGAAAACGGAAATATCCAGGCTGTAATGGACGGCGATATTGACGGATTTATCAACGCATATCTGAAATCCCTTTCACACGGAACTCTGAATAAATAATCGGGTGATATAAAATGAAAAATGTATTTACAAAAGCAATAGTTGCCTTAATGGCAGCATTTGCCCTCACAGGCTGCACCGTAAGCGAATATTCATACGATTCCACAGGCACAGGCAGCGAATATTCCATAAATATCGTAGATAAATCCGATGTTACAGAAGCCCCTGCCGTACAGGAAACGGAGGCTCCCGAAGTTGTTCAGACAGAAGCTCCCGTTGAAGCTACAGAAGCGCCAATTATTGAGGAAACAGAAGCTGCAACAGAGATATTTGTAGTGGATATTACTGAGTCATTTGCTGAGGAGCATATTGAAACAACATATCCCGAGAGCTATATTGAATACTACTTCCGTTCACAAAATCAGCTTGACCAGCATTTCGCAAAGCACGGCTACGAGTTTGAAGGCGATTTCAACTATGAAACAGCCGAGGACTACGAAAACGGTGCCAGCGCTGTTATAAACAACCCTGACGCCCTTTATAAAACCGAAGCCGAGGACGGCGACCACGTATACTACATTGAAGGCACAAACGAATTTGTGGTACTTTCCACAGACGGATATATACGCACATATTTCCGCCCCAGTGCAGGAATAGATTATTTTAATCGTCAATAGCGGTTCAGCCGTTAGCTTTTAGCCATTAGCCATTAGCTTTTGATACGTTCATTAGCCGGCGACTGTCAGCTATCAGTTAACGGCTTTATCTTTATTGCAAAGTGCAGCGCAGCATTAACAAAAGGAGAATAAATGAACCCACGTTTACCCTATCTGAGGGAAAAAACCTCAAAATTGACCGCCTCCCCAGGTGTATATATAATGAAAAACCGCGAGGGCGGCATAATATACATCGGCAAGGCGAAAAACCTGAAAAAGCGTGTTACAAGCTATTTCAGGGAAAATCCCGACCATACACCGAAAGTTGCGGCTATGGTGTCAAAGGTACAGGACTATGATTTCATCGTCACAGACAGCGAATTTGAAGCTCTTGTCCTTGAATGCAGCCTTATAAAGCAGCATAAGCCGAAATATAATATTCTGCTCAAAGACGACAAAGGCTATTCCTATATCCGCATATCTGACGAGGAATATCCGCGTATCACCACAGAAAAGAATACAACGGAAAAGGGAAAATATCTCGGGCCGTATACAAGCTCCTATATCACAAAAGAAGCTGTAAACGAGGCTAACCGCGTGTTTATGCTGCCCACCTGCAATAAAAAATTTCCCCGTGATTTCCGCAAAGAGCGCCCCTGTCTGAATTACCATATAAAGCAATGTATGGGCGTATGCCGCGGCAGGATATCCGTATCCGAATATATGGGAATTATCGCAGAAGCCGAGGAATTTATCCGTTCAGGAGGAGCTGCTTCTATTGAGCGTATGGAAGCGGAAATGAACAAAGCCGCTGAGGAACTTGAATTTGAAAAAGCAGCTATGCTCCGCGACAGAATAGCCGCCGTTAAAAAGGCATCGGAGAAGCAGAAAATGGTTGACAGCGGCGTTGATTCGGCTGATGTTATAGGCATTGCCGAATATCTGGGCGGAGTATATATATCTGTGCTGATGTACCGCGATAACCGCCTTTACGACAAGGCTGTATTTGATATTGAAAAAAACGAGGAGAGCGAAGATATCCTCAGTGCCTTTATGGTACAGTTTTACCACGGCAGAAAGGATATCCCCCACACTGTAGCCGTTGAGGTTATGCCTGTCGAAACGGAGCTTATACAGCAGCTTCTTGAAAATCAAGCAGGCAGAAGCGTGAAGCTCTATCAGCCCCAAAGGGGCAGGCTGCTTGACCTTATAAAGCTTGCAAAAAACAATTCCGCGGAGTATGCGGCACTGAAAAGCAGCAGAACAGGCAAAGAAGTCATCGCCCTTGAACAGCTGGGAAAATGCCTTGGATTGCCAAAACCTCCCGAAATTATCGAGGCTTACGATATATCAAACCTTTCCTCGGAATCAATGGTTGCAGGAATGGTAGTATTCGCAGGAGGCAGACCGCAGAAAAAGGCATACAAGAAATTTACCGTAAAGGAACAGGAATATCAGAACGACTATGGCAGTATGCGCGAGGTGCTGAAAAGACGGCTTCTCCACATTGTAAACCAGGAGGGCGACGAATATTTCACACGAACACCCGATCTGATACTCCTTGACGGCGGTACAGGCCACGTCCACGCTGTTGAGCCGCTTTTGAAGGAACTGGGACTTGATATTCCCCTTTTCGGTATGGTCAAGGACGACAAGCACCGCACACGAGCCATAGCCACAGGCGGCAGGGAAATACAGATAAATAATTTACAGGCGGCATTCAATCTTGTAACGAAGATACAGGACGAGGTACATCGTTTCTCTGTCAGCTTTATGCACTCAAAGCATAAAAAAAAGACCTACAGCTCCGAATTGCTGTCGGTCAAGGGAATTGGCGAAAAAAAGGCTGCAAAGATACTGATAAAGTACAAGACAAAGGAAAATCTCCAAAAAGCCACCATAGAGGAGCTTGCACAGACCGCAGGCATATCCCTTGAAACGGCAAAGGAGCTTTTTGATGTAATCCATAGTTAATTAAGAATTATGAATTAAGAATTTAAAAAGCGTGCGGTAAATTTACTGCACGCTTTTTTCACGTTATTTTGAAGTATCGCAGCTAAAAGCTGTCAATGCTGCGCATTGACATAACTTTAATTCAAAACAATATCCTCAAACTTGCCTCTGATAGCAGAAACAAGTTCTTTCGGAGAAAGGCGTATCTGAACGCCGATTTTTCCGCCGCTTATATAGAAAAGCTCCATATTTTCGGCAGTATTATGCACAACAGTCATAAACTGCTTTTTCATACCGATAGGTGTACAGCCGCCTCGGACATATCCTGTAATCTTAGTAATATCCTTAACAGCGATAAGCTCCACGGACTTCTCTCCCACGCTTTTTGCCGCTTTTTTCAGGTCAAGCTCCTCCGCAACAGGCAGCTGAAAGCAGTAATATGCCCCCGATTTGCCGTGTGCTACCAGAGTTTTAAAGGTTTCCTCCAGAGGCTGACCAAGCTTTTCAGCAGTATGTATGCCGTCAATAAACTCATCACACTCATAAGTCTGAACAGTATAGCTTATTTTGCACTTTTCAAGAAAGCGCATAGCGTTGGTTTTCTGCTCCTTAGCCATTTTCTTTTGCCCTCCTGCTGTATACACATCCGCAGTAATCCTGTCGGTAGAGATTATATTCTTTCGATAATTCAATGGAATGCTTATATCCATCGTGTTTTTTGAAATCAGAGAAAAGATAGGATATTCCGAATTCCTCCGATAATTTTCCGCCGCATTGATTGATAAATTCGCAGTCCTTATGGGGACTTATTGTCAGCGTTGTTGTAAAATAGTCGGAATTAAGGCTTTTCGCTTTTTCAGCGGTTTTACGCAGACGATACTCAATACATCTGCGGCATCGCTCTCCCCTTTCGGGCAAGTCTTCATAGTCCTTTGCAAGGGCATAAAAGGGCGCAGAGTCGTAGTCCTCGTCGATTATATCCACATCAAGTCCAAGCTCTGATACAAGCCGTTTAAGCTCCTCACGGCGGTATATGTATTCGCTTTCGGGAGCTATATTCGGATTGAAAAAATACAGCGTAATACGGAAAAAATCACAGAGATACAGCAGAGTGTGACTGCTGCAGGGTGCACAGCAGGCGTGGAGCAGCAAAGCGGGTTTTATCCCCGAATTTTTTAGCTCCGTCAGCTTATCATCAAGAATTTTGCCGTAATTTATTTTAGCCATTACTTATCCTCAAGATTTTTCAGCGCGCGGAGTTCTTCCTTATTCAGCTTGATTTCAGCGTCTTTAAGGAGCTTTACCTCGCTTCTGTCAACAGTTACGGGAACTTCTGATTTTTCGGTCTTTACACGGAGTTTGCCCGTTATAAGGTTAGCATCGATAACCTTGCCCTTGTCGCCGTCGGGAGTTACCACAACAGCGCCTACCTTAGGTGTGATTTTAAGTAAATCTTCATAAGCCGCCTGCTCGTTTTTAAGACAGCACATAAGTCTGCCGCAGGTGCCTGAAATCTTCGTAGGATTGAGGGAAAGTCCCTGTTCCTTTGCCATTTTGATTGACACAGGGTTGAAATCTCCCATATGTGCCTTACAGCAGAATTCTCTGCCGCAGATACCAAGTCCGCCAAGCACCTTTGCCTCGTCGCGGACGCCGATTTGTCTAAGCTCGATACGTGTGCGGAATACTGCCGCAAGGTCCTTTACAAGTTCACGGAAGTCAATACGTGTTTCTGCTGTGAAGTAGAACAGGAGCTTGTTGTTATCAAATGTACACTCAACATCAACAAGATTCATTTTCAGTCCTCTTGCTTCAATTTTTTCAACGCAGATTTTGAAAGCCTCCTGCTCTCTTATCCTGTTCTTTTCAACTGTTTTAAGGTCGTTTTTATCAGCCTTGCGAATAATCGACTTCAAGGGTGAAGATATGGCATTATCGGCTATTTCGCGGTTTTCCAGTACAACCTCTCCGCACTCCACACCTCTTACAGTTTCAACAATTGCACTCTCGCCCTGTTCAAACTTGATATCATTAGGCGAAAAATAGTATATTTTTCCCGCTTTTCTAAAACGGATTCCTACGATTTCTTTCATATAAATACCTCTTTATTATTTGATTTGCCTATGCCATAATCTCCATAATTTCAGCGCAGACTCCTGCAAGTACAAGGGAGCTGTTTACGTTGGCGTCTATGGCACGGCAGCCTCTTTCTATAGCATTGTGTATGCTGACAGCCTGATACGCTGTTATCATTGTAGAAAGCCGCGCCGCAGCCTCCTTATAACAGCCTATAACGGGAGCATCAGCATCACGGCTCAGCACTGCCGCGTCCCTTGCAAGCTTGTCAATCATTGAGAGTATGTTGTATATATCATTTCTGCCGCTTCCCACAGTAAAGAATGCAGCATTGAGTTCATACTCGTCCTTTCTTATTATACTATCTGCGATGCGTTTTGTCAAATCCACCTGATTTTTCAGATTTTCGTCTATGATATAACTTGTGCATCTGCCGATATTTCCGTGAAAGCATTTTATAGCCGCCGCCGTTTCATCAGCCTGAAATCCGCTTTCAATGAGGGAATGGCGAGCTTCCTCCTCGGTGCAGGTGGATACTCCGAAGCATACACAGCGTGAGATTATGGTGGGGAGAAATTCGCTTTTGCTTTCGGCTGTGAATATAAAGCAGGCATACTCCGGCGGCTCCTCAATGAGCTTCAACAGGGCATTCTGCGCCTGCGCGTTCATATTTTTACAGTCGCGGAAGATATAAACCTTTTTACCTGTACTATTATTAGGCTTGATGCACACATCATTGCTTACTGCTCGTGCGATTTTTACGGTATAGCCCTCCAGCTTACCCTCTGTGGGGACGTAAAGCACATCGGGGTTTGTGTGACCGTCAACTGTGCGGCAGGCAGGGCATTTTCCGCAGGGAGCGTCACCGTCGGGAGCTTCGCAGAGAAGCAAAGATGTATAATAATCCGCAAAAAGCTTCTTTCCGCTGCCCTTTTCGCCAAAAAATATAACGGATTGGGCAAGGCGGTTATTTTTCCGCATATTATTCAATGTACCAATGAGGTACCTGTTACCATATATTTTTTTCATAATATTTTCCTTATATTAGCCGTTAGCTATTAGCCGTTAGCCTTCAGCTATTAGTAATTAGCCTTTGTCAGTCCGTATTCATAGGTAAAGCAATCAGCGGTCAGAAATACCAAGGACAGCAGAAAATCTACCGCACCATTAGCTAATGGCTAAAGGCTAACAGCTAAAAGCTCCACATACTATTTTACCACAATTACAGAAGAAATGCCATAGCTTTTGAAAATTTTTACGCAGTTTTCATCAATTATTTCTCCGCTGGCTGCTATAGGCACAGCCGGGGGACAGGGTACTTTCACTGAGGCACATACCCTCCCTATCGCCTGTTCTATGGGGATTTCTTCGCTTTCAGCCAATGCCGCCTCCCTTATGCTCATTGCCTTTACAGGCAGCACAGGCGGCACGTTCAGCGGTTGAATATCCCGATTTTCCGTCATTTTAAGGGATTTTTCAACTATATCCCCGAGCCGTTCATAATCAGCCTTTGTATTCAGCGGCGACATAAGCAGAATTACTGTGTCCCTGTGGGCATATTCGCATTCTGCTCCGTTTTTTCGCATATTTTCCGCAAGCTCTTCACCGTCAAAGCCGCTTTCCGCCGCCTTTATGGTGATATGGAACGGCTCACTCTCAGCAAAAACAAGCCTGTCTGAAAAGCGCTGTCGTAAATCGCGGATATACCGCAGATTATCCTCAATATCACCGCATATCTTCTCGTCTATGTACTTATTGCAAAGGTCAAGGGACATCATAATCAGATATGAGGGACTTGTGGAGGCAAACATTCCCATTGTCTGCTTTAAAATCGGCTTGTATGCCCTGTCTTTCACGTGAAGGAAGGCTCCTCCTGTAAGGGCCGGCAGCATTTTATGGGCGGAATCGCAGCACATATCGGCTCCCAATGCCATGGGGTGCATACTTTTCGGGAGAAAATGCAGGTGAGCGCCGTGGGCGTTGTCCACCAGAAGTTTTGCGCCGTATCTGCGGCAAAGCTCCGCTAATGCCGATATATCGGCAATTCTGCCCGTGTAATCGGGTGATGTGACATACAGGCAGCTATGAGGATTTTCAGCTAATGCATTCTCAACCGCTGACATATCTATAACTCCCGACAAAATCCCGTCGGTGTAATCAGGCATTATCCATTCCACATCAAGCCCTAACAGGACACAGCTGTTGAGAAATGCTCTGTGGACGTTGCGAATGGCTATAATACGTCGGTTTTCAAGGCGCATTGCACCTAACATCGCCTGTATGCAGTTTGTTGAGCCGCCTGCGGAAAATAATACCGCTCCGCTGCCGTATAAGGAGGCTGTATTTTCCTCGCTTTCAAGTATTATCCCATCCGCTTCGAAAAGGCTGTCTGCTCCGCTTATTTCTGTGATGTCAAGGCGGTAAAGCTCCGATAATTCCTCTGCTGTATGATACCCGTGATGCCCCGGCATATGGCATCTGAGGGCGTTTTTTTCGCTGTAGCTCCGTAAAAAATCATAAATCGGTGTATTCATAAAAGCTCCTTGAAAGTATACTGCATATATCGGAAAATTCTTTTTCTTGCTGCCGCCATAACCCTCGAAACAGCCTGCGGAGTTACGCCTTTTTCCGCTGATATCTCACTTATCGAAAGTTCCTTTATATAGTATAACATAATAATTTCCGTTTGTCTTGCTGTAAGCTCGTTTTTTATAATATTTAATATTATTTTCTTCTTTCCCCAATCATCATCATCTGCAAGAAAGTGCCTTATACAGTTGTCGGCTTTCCCTGTAGATGTGTCATTGTAACTCCTTCGTCTTGACAATATATCATCCCCTTATCAGTATGTCGCTGCTCCTCTCGTAGCTTTCAAGCTCCCTGATAACCCTCTGCGCCTGCTTGTATTCCGTATGCAGCAGGCGGATACGACGTTCAAGATTCAGCTGCTCTATCTCCGCCTCATTCTTCTCTCTACGGAGGGTTTTACGCTGAAATCTCAGCTCGCCTATACGCTCCGCAACCATTTTACAGCTCACTTTGTAATCCTTTATCATATTTTTCATAATCTTCCCCTTTCGGTTATAAGCAGTTGATTTACGTTCTACTTATATTGTAGAACATAATTAGTTGTTTGTCAATAGGTTTTTTGAAGTTTGTATGAATGCATAAAACTATAGCGTTCGTTTTGTGCATTTTGACAACAAAAGATGTAGAAAAAATCATTGTTTCAATACAGACCGTCAAAGGCGGCCCCTACGAATTGGCTATATTGCGTTATTTTGTGTAGGGGCGGATATTATCCTCCCCTACTACGTTGTAACATCTAAAACTTTACTTTTTCTATTTATAATAAATTCAAAAGGGTGGTTTATTACCAAAGAGGACAACCTACGGGGCAAAAGGGAGGGAAAAACAAAACTGGCACAAAAGTCGGCATTTCCCTCCCTTTTTCCCCTACGGTTTTCCTCTCTGGACTCTCCTTTCCCTTTCCCCTTTTTCCCTCCCTTTGCCGAC
>JAFQHO010000083.1 GCA_017397925.1 Ruminococcus sp. | reverse complement strand
TGTAAAAGGCAAGGTTAAATACATAAGTGCAAGTTCATTTAACAGCGAACAGCTTGGAAGTGTATATCTTGTAAAGCTTGATGTTGATAATACAAATGATAAAATAAAAGTTATGTCGGGACTTTCAGGTGCTGTTGAAGTCAAAATTGACAAACGCAGCGTTATGAGTTATTTCCTTGATCCTATTATTAAGGGATTTGGAGATAGTTTAAAGGAAAGATAAAAATCTATGTTTAATTAAGTGCGTAACATCAATGTTTGTTACGCACTGTTTTTTATTATGTATAACAAAGACACGATAATTTTTTCTCATACTGCCACATAAACTAACTCCTTTCCCAGGGCCATTTACCATCGACCCAGTCCCAGCGCTGAGGGTTATCGGACTGTTCGGGTGTAATGGGGCCAAAGTTTTTAATATAATCATTAACAGCAGCGTTACGAAGCGATTTATATTTCTGAAACATAGCTAAAGCACGGCGGCAATTGGGGTGGGTATCGAGATAGAGGTTAAGTTCTTTCAGAGTGAAGTCAAGCTGCTTTATTTTTTTCATAAGCATATCCTTGTTATTCATCTGTTTCCGCCTCCTTTTTCGAAGGGATAAACGAGGTCGCTAAAAAGTGTACCGCAATCAAGAGCGTCCTCAGGGGATTTTGTATCGCCCCAGTTCTGGAATGGGACATAAGCCATAGCAAGGGGAGCGGATGCAGGAAAAGCCGGCATATCGCCGTTCATATCGTGACGGGGAACGGTATCAGTAACCTGCCTGCGAAAAACAGTATCACGTTCTTTTGGGAAGAAACTGTTCATATCATCATAAAGATTAAGATTCATAAAAAACTCCTTTCACGGATTTGCGACATAACTGCCGCTTATTTATAGTATTCGTGAGAGGAGTTTTTTGTGAAATATTTTCAGGCTGTTTGAGATAAAAAAACAGCCTTTTTTTGCAGCAGTTTAAACTGAGAAAGATATTTCAAATATGAACAATCTATTAACAGAAATATATTAATATAATACAGTTTTTGATGTTGAAAATTAGTGAAAAAGTAGAAAATAAAAATTATTTTTCAATAATCAACCATTTTTGGTTGAAAAAAGGCCCATTTTTGCCCTTATATAGAGGGGCATGTATAAATCAGCAAAGACAAAATAAAAAAATCCACCCTCGGAAAGGAGGCTCAGAGGAATGACAAGCGCAATAATTGTAGCCCTTATATCTCTTGTGGGAACTCTTGCAGGTTCACTGGGAGGAATAATGGTAAGTTCAAAGCTGACGAATTACCGTATTGAACAGCTTGAAAAAAAGGTAGACAAGCACAACAATTTCGCCGAGAGAATACCGCTTATAAACGAGCGTATGGACGAAATAATCCGCAGATTGGAGGTAGTGGAGCGTGAAAGAGAAAATAGTAAAACTCGTTGATGTAAAAAGCCTTGTAACGCTGACGTTAACGGCAGTATTCGCCGCAATGTCCGTAAGAGGGCAGATAACATCAGAGCAATTCCAGACTGTATTCACAACGGTAATAGCCTTTTATTTCGGGGTGCAGTACCGCAAAAACAGCACGGAAACCGCAGAACACAAACGAAAAGGAAAATATGAGAAAGACGAGGTATAATGTTATGGCAATGACAATAAGAAATGAGGAGCATATCAAGTACGAAAACGGTATGGCAGTAGTAAGAGCAGAAATTGACGTTGATACCCTTGAAGAGCTTCCGTTACCTGCGGAAACAGGCGGAAAAAAGCTGTGTCAGGGATCGACAGCGCTTGTTATAGGGGAGGGGATGCTTGTCATTCTCTCAGGGGACGGCAAATGGAAGAATTGCAGCGGAAAAATAGTTAAGGAGTGATAGTATGAATTTACACGAAGTATTTCTTGCAGCAGGAATGTCAGGGGGCAGCAACAGCGGCGTATACCGCCACATTGAAACAATTACAGTAAATGAGGACGGCGTATCAATGCTGAAACGTACAATGGAGCCAAACGGAACGCCCTATAATTTCAAAAAAATGATTGTGAGGCTTATTGTACCAAAGGGCAATACAACATCATCGGGGCAGATAAATCTCAATTCCGATTGTACCGTGATGTGGCGCACAGATTTTGTATCCGCTTCATCAAACAGTATCAGCACAGTAAAGGCAACAGTAGAAAACGGCTTTGTAGACGCATTTGCACTTTGTACAAAGACGATAACGGAGAGAGTTTCACCCAGCTATAAAAGCGAAATACTGTTCACACCAATTGAAAATATACATACGATAACAGCGTTTACAGACCCATCAACGGTGCATTTCCCAATAGGCACAACGCTGGAGATATACGCAGTGAGCAAGTGAGGTGACATAATATGAGTAAAATTGATTTCAATGGAGTTATCCGAGAAATGACAGCAGAGGAAGAATCGGCATATATGGGCGAAAAGAGAGAGGAGAACGAGAAAAATGATGAAAATGTACAGTAATAACGGTATAGGACAGCTTTCGGAGCATTTCAGCGTAATTGAATTTAGCTGCAAATGCGGCGGAAATCACGAAATAAGGGTTGATACAGAGCTTATAGAAAAGCTGGAAACGCTGAGAAAGGTCCTTGACTGCTCAAAAATAATCGTGAATTCGGGGTATCGCTGCCCCGACCACGACCGCAGAGTAGGGGGCAGCGGCGGAGGAATGCACACAAAGGGGCAGGCAGCGGACATAATCTGTTACGACAAGGAGGGGAGAATATACCCTGCAGGAGAGGTATGCTGTGCCGCTCAGGAAATCGGATTTGGTGGGATAGCCAATATAGACAAGACGTATACAGCAGTACACGTAGACACAAGAAAGGGGAGCAAATGGTATGGTGACGAGGCAGTACCGGGAGGAACAACAAGCAGCGTATGCAATGATTTCTATGAATATTATCCCGATGTAAAGCGAAAAGAGAAAATAAGAACAGGAATGATAGAAATAGACGGAATAAAATACAAATACACCCTTGAAAAGACATAAAAACAGGGGCGATACAACATCGCCCCTCAACATAAAACATATAATTATAAACCAAACATCAAAGTGAACTCATAAAATAAACCGCTTTACCGAGAATACGTACTGAATTAAGCTCCTCGCCTGTGTACACAAACGGCTCATAAGCGGGATTTTCGGGGAAAAGCACAATTCTTGACTTTTCGGGATAGTAGTACACTCTTTTCAGAGTAGCCTCGTCATCAATGATAATAGCAGCAATATCGCCGTTGTTGACCATAGGCATTTCCTTGATGAAAACGATGTCACCGTCATTGATACGAGCGTTAATCATACTGTCGCCCTTTGCGCGGAGGCAGAAATCAGCAGTAATATCCATATCGGCCATAACATAGCTGTTTTTGTCCTCATCGGCAAAAATCGGCTCACCGCAGGCAATTTCGCCAAGAAGGGGGAAACGTCTCATATGAACGGGGCGGATGTTGCTGTACTTCTCGCAAAGATCCTCAACAGTCATATCCTTAGGCTCATCTTCAAGGAAGAAGCCCTGAGAAACCTTGAGAACGCTTGCAAACCTCTCGATTTTGTTACGGGGCAGGTCGTTGAAACCCTTTTCGATTTTGTTGATGGAAGAACGGCCCTTGTAGCCTACCTTTTCCGCAAGTTCATCCTGAGTCATATTAAGCTCAATACGTCTTGCTTTGATGCGCTCACCTATATCTGCCATAAAAAACAACTCCTTTGTGTTGATATATTTTCTATTTTTCTTCATTATACCACGCTGTTTCAAAATTGTCAACAGTATTTTTGAATATATCAACAAAAATGTTGAAATTCAGCATAATGCTGTATTGCGGATTGATATTTTGCAATTATTTAGTGAATATGCTGATTTTACAAAAATTGAAAATAAATTTCCAAAACCTGTTGACAAACAGTCTACGACGTGATATAATAAAAATGTCGAAAGATATTCTACAAATCTAATTTATTGCTTCACCAACTCGCCTTTGGAGAATTATATTAAACTTTTGAAGCGATAATTAAAAAACGGAGGTAAAAAACAATGAACAGAAAGAAATTTGAAAATCATCCCGAACACGTTAACCACGACCAGAAGTACAAGTTAAGCTTTGTAATCCGCAACACGGGTACAGGCGCGTATCTCTGTGATGAAAAGCTGAATAAAAAGGTATTCCGCACAATTTTTGACGCAGAGCGCGAAAGGGAGCGTCTGCATCTGAGCAAATACTCCTATGAAACCAAGGTAATAGTAACACGCGAAAAGGTAAATATGGCGGCATTTCTTAAACAATAACGGGCGGAAAGCCCGCCCGTTACAAGATATCCGATTATTCGCTGATTTTTCTTGCCTCGATATAGAAACGCTTATCGTCAGCGTGACCCATAGAGAAGGTCTTTCTGGGGAGTGCGCCGTCCTTGATAACAGTGGGGAAAAGCTGAGCCTTATCCATATCAGGGAGAATGAATGCAATACCGTTGTGCTTTTCAGCAAGAGCCTTAACGTTTTCGATACCGTGGATATAGTCGATTTTTCCGCCATTTTCCTTGATATAACCGTCAAGGTAATTCTGGAGAGAGCCAACGGAGAGGTTTGAAGATGCGTTGTGGATGTAGAGCTTCTGCTCCTTGCCGCCGCAAACAACCTCAACCCACTGCTCAGCAGGAGCGTCGGAAAGTGCAAGAGCCTCAGTAAGACCGGCAATGAGCTTATCGCAGTCAACATCGTATACAAGACGGTAAATAGCCTCAAATTTGAGTGCGTCGCTGTGGAGGTTTACAATCTCAGCAAGAGCGTAACGAGCAGGATGATTTGAGAAATCCTTATCGGGATTAGCCTTTTTAAGCTGCTCATAGAACTCCTTAGCAGTAGCAAGAGAGTGATTACCGTCGCCCATAGCATAGAGAAGTACAGGTGAATTTTCAAGGTTGTATTTCTTGTTGAATGTATCAGCGTCACCAAGAGCAGCAAGAGCCTCGTTTATCTTAGCCTGTGCAGCCTCGTCAACGAGATAGCCGCTGATGCTTCCGCCGTTCTGCATAAGCTTTGTATCGTAAAGCTTAGTCATAGCGTCCTTGTTTACAGCCTCGATAACTGTTTCATCGGGGTCGTCAATGAGAATCATAATATGTGGAAGTTCAAGAGCCGCACCCTGACGAACCTTTATACGGGGAGGAATACGCTCAATAACAGTAGCCTCAGTAGCGCGAACCTCGGAAGTGCTGCCCTTTGAGAAATCATATTCTTCAAGGTCGATAGTACCGATAAGACCCTTACGCACAATACCGTTGCTCTGAATACGCTCAACGTAAACCATAGCGTTCTTGTACTCTGTGAAAAGACCGCTTTTAAGGCACTTGTCCATAGCACCGTGAATGGCGTCAATACGCTGTGCAACGTCGTTTTCCTCAAGGTAAAGCTCGGGGAGAATAAGGTCAAGAGTTGAGGGAGAACCTGCTGTTTCAGCCTTTACTGCATCCCAGTATTCAGGCTCGCTGGTATACTGGTCGCAGGCGATAACTGCCCATTTTTCCATATCCACGGAAGAATTTGGGATAAGGATATTTCCGTTGTGAAATGCTGTCTGCTTCATAATATATTACTCCTTTGCAATATTTAACATTTGGTTAAGCCGTGAAAGTGGAAGTCCCACCACGTTGAAATAATCGCCGTTGATTTTCTCGATAAGCAGGGCGGCTTTTCCCTGTATACCGTAACCTCCCGCCTTATCATAAGGCTCGTCGGTTGAAATGTATTCTTCAATTTCCTCAGCAGTAAGCTGTCGGAAAGTGACATCGGTAATTTCCGTAAAGGACGTTTTACAGCCCTTTGAGATAATACAGCAGCCTGTGGCTACCTGATGAGTTATACCCGAAAGCATATTCATAAATCTACGGCATTCCTCTTTATCCTTAGGCTTGCCCAGGATTTCACCGCCGCATATAACAGTGGTATCACAGCCGATAACCGTATCATCGGGGTATATTTCCGCTGCGGCAGCGGCTTTGATTTCCGCAAGATATTCCGAGGCTGTAAGCGTAGGAATATCCGCAGGGAGAGTTTCATCGGCGTCAATGGAAACAGCGGTAAAATCGGGGGTAATAACGCCCAGAAGCTCACGCCGTCTTGGTGAAGCCGAAGCAAGAATAATACTCATAAATTGCTCCTTAAAATTTATTGCAGCATATTAATTTTACCACATTTGGCAGTAACTGTCAAGGAAAAAATAAGGGAACATAAAAAAAGCGGTACCGCTTTTACACGGTACCGCCAGAGAATAATTTATGGTTTTAAAGTAATTGTTTCATTTGCAAAATCATCGCTTATAAAGTTGTCTGAATCAAATGCACGTAATTTGAATTCAATTTCTTCTATTGTTTCAATGCCGTTTTCTTCTAATGTTGTATCGAAGAATGACATAAAACTGAATGAACATTTTCCGGCTGATACAATTTCACCATAAAATGATGAGTCAGCCATAAAGCCGTTTACAGCTTCTTCATAAATACTGAACCATATATTCTTATCAGATTTATTAAGCAGGAACAGATTTACAGTATATCCATATATTTCATCTTCTTCGTAACCTGTTACAATGACAGTGACATAATCGTTGTCAATTATTACATTGTCAGAAGCTTGTGATTCTCTTACGAATGCTTTCGCTTTATCTTTGCCGTAAGGATAGATATGAACTGTTTCCCTTGCAACCGGAGAAGCTGCCAGGTCATTCGGGTCATAAACACGGAAGCCTACCTCGATATCGGTATAATCGCCAATACCGATTTCATCAAGAGTTTCAGCTGAAAAAGTAATTTCTTCATTGCTTTTCTTTCCTGCTGCAACCTCTGATGTGAAAAAGGAGGTGTAGTGAACACCGTTGATAGTTACTTTTTCAATAACATACTTATATGTTTTATCGGCTGACTTATTTTCAAGCAGTGCTTTCATAGTAAATCCCCAACTGTTGTCAGGGTCAATCTCGGTGATTTTAATTGAACATTCATCGTTGTCTACAGCAATAACCTCGGAAAATGATATTTCATTGTTAATTTCGTTTTTTTCTTCCGCTGATGTTACTTCCCCTTCCTTTTCCTTCTTGCTGTTTTCTGATTCCTTGCTTTCATTCTGAGAAACGTTAGTGTCGCTGCTGCTTTTCTCCTGTGTCGATTCTACGCTGCAGGCTGTAAGGGATAAAAGCATAAGTGATAAAAGTATGGTTGAGATTTTCTTCATTTTCATATTCTCCTGTAAATAAAAAAGTGTGTGCAACTGAAGTTACACACAGAAAACGTAACTACGATTGTTTGGCAATTACATTATATCACCTTTTATGAGAAAATGCAAGCTTATACCAATCCCTGAAACAACAGTAGACAAATCTAATGGCATAAATGCTGTATATCGTCGTTGTCCTCCTCACCATACGGCAGTATGCTTTCGTCGTCCGCCTTGATATACATCATTTCTGCTCATCATCCTTGTCTACTAACATTTTAGGGATTGGTATTAAAAAATATGTTGAAACGGGATAAAAAGCGGTACCGCTTTTACACGGTACCGCAGGGTGAATATTATTTCATATTCTTAACGAAATTCTCTCTCATTATAATAAAGTCATAAACGTCGATTTTTCCGTCCTCATAGAGGTCAGCGCATTTCCAGTCGGAAAGTACAGCAGTCTTTTTGCCCATAATATGCTTTTGTACAATTACCATATCAGCAATTGTGAAATCGCCGTCGCCGTTTGTGTCGCCAGCTATAACAATGTTTTCATCATTTACAGTTACTTCAAAAGATGCCCACGCATGGCCATAGTTGAGATAAATTGTGCAGGTTCCTGATTCTGTTGCATAGAATTCAGAATAGTCTATTTTAATTTTTTCATTATCAATAAGTGTCTGTAAATCTTCTGTGAACTCAGCGTCGGGTATTCTGCCGCCGTCGCCCCTTTCCCAACAGTATATCTCTGCACCTGTAAAGTCAAGTTCCTCACCGTAGGTATATACTGTTTTATCTGGTAATGCTTTTATCTCAAGAATATTCTGAACCAGCGGACAGCCAACTCTGACATCAAAGGATTCTACAGCTGTGCCAAGTTTGACATAAATTGTATAAGTACCGATTTCGGAACTGTTGTATTCTGAAACATCTACTTCAACTATGCCCTTTTCAATCATATCTGTAAGATATTCGCCACGGAATTCATAATTTTCGCCTTTTTCACCGTAGCTTCCTGAAATTATAGCACCTGAAAGGTCGAGTTCCATATTAAGGTCAAAGTCAAGTCTGTAAGGGTAGCAATGAAGTGTAAGCTCATCAGGGAGGTCAGTTTCTTCGTCTATAACTGTTACATCAAATGAATCTGTTGCTGTTTCGTAATTTACATGAATAGTATATTTTCCGGGCTTTGTATTGTCGAATTCAGAGGCGTCAAGAGTAAGTGTTCCATTTTCAATGTATTCGTTCAGGTCGCAGTTGAAATTATTACCGCTGATGCCCTGTCCGGGACAATAAGAGTCAAATGTTGCACCTGTAAGGTCAAGTTCCTCGCCGATTTTGTACACTGTTTTATCAGGGGAATCAACAAAAAGTGCATAACCGATATCTTCATTAAAAGATTTTTCGGTTTCGTCGCCTTTAACTGTTTCATTTTCAACAGCAGGTAAAATTGTTTCTGCGGCTGTGGCAGCGAAAGTGCATATTCCTGCATTTATGAAAAGAACTGCACTTGTCAAGGAGGCAATGCGTTTGAGTCTTCTTTTAAACATAATTCTCACCCTTTCGGTATATTTACAGGAAATTTTCTTTCCTTATCCTTATTATACAGAAAGTTTTAGTATAAGTCAAGAGATTTCCGATATTGCGTGATATACCATTGACATATATGCATATATAATCATATATACTGTTTAAAATTATCTTTAAAATAATGAATTTTAACAAACTCTGCCACATATACTGAATTGTAACACATTATGGAGGTGCTTTATGGATATAAAAGATATTGAAGCCTATAAAAAGGAAATGATGAAGCTTTATAATAAAGGAAAGCCTGTGGAGCAGGTTGGAAATTACAACAATATCACAGCTGCTGAGGAAAAAATGGCTGAGGAGTTTACTGCGCAAAAGGAAAATAACGTTCCTGCGGCATACAGACGCGGCAGCTCCGCCGAAAATTATATTGAAATGACCGCAGATGAAGAAAAAATGGCGGAGGAATTTACCGCTGCAAAGGAAAATAATGTTCCTGCAGGATATCAGAACAGAGAACAACAAAATATCGTAAAGGATGATAGTGAATATGATGACAAAGACTATGCAGATGCAGAACACGATACCTCGTATTACCCGTATACAGCAGACGAGGAAGAAGCTGAGCTGGAACGAATTATCAATGGCGCCGATTTATCCGATATTGAACAGCTCGATGAACAGGACAGCTCTGTACCGTCGGAACTGGGCAATTCAACTGGCTTTATCCTCGTTAACGTCAGAGCTGGAAATGAAGCAGCACCCATTGTCGGAGCATCCGTAGTTGTAACCGCCCTTGACAACGGAAAAAGACTCCTTGCGGCGGCAGGTATAACGGATATAAGCGGCACTGTTACGGGAATTGAGGTGCCTGCACCCGATAAATCCTATTCGCTTACTCCTAATACAGAAGTGCGGCCATACAGTCTATTTGACATAAGCGTAAGGGCAAGGGGATTTTTCAATGCGCGGAGTATTGATGTGCCTGTATTTTCGGGAATAACCTCGGTGCAGAACTTCAATATGGTCCCTTTGCCCATAGGTACTGAGGCAGGGGAGGATACCCTCACATACTTCAACAGTGAGCAGTTAAGTTGAGGAGGAGAGATTTATGCTTACAGGAACACCTTATATACCACAGAATATCACAGTTCATCTTGGCAGTCCCGATTCACCTGCACCGAATGTTACGGTGGATTTCCCTTCGTACATAAAAAACGTGGCATCCAGTGAGATTTTTCCCACATGGAGCAATACTGCGCTGAGGGCGAATATCTATGCTATTGTCAGTTTTGCCCTTAATCGTATCTATACCGAGTGGTACAGGTCAAGGGGGTACGATTTTGATATCACTTCTTCTACCCAGTATGACCAGAAATTTATCAATAACAGGGAGTATTTCGAAAACATCGGTTTTCTTGTTGATGAGCTTTTCAATGATTATGTTCAGCGGCAGGGTGCCGTAGAACCAATGTTTACATCATTCTGTAACGGTACTACTTCCACTTGTGACGGTTTGTCGCAATGGGGTACTGTTGACCTTGCAAATAACGGTTTTACACCCTATGAGATACTGCAATACTATTACGGTGACGATATAAACATCGTGAAGGACGCACCTGTTAAGTCCGCTGTACCCTCGTTTCCCGGCATTCCGCTGCGATTTGGTTCAGCAAGCAACGATGTGAAATCTCTGCAGGTATTTCTCAACAGGATTTCACGGAATTATCCGGCAATTCCGAAAATTTCACAGGCTGACGGAATTTTTGATGCTTCGACAGAGGCGGCTGTCAAAGTCTTTCAGGCTGTATTTGACCTTGCGGTTACGGGAGTTATTGACGAGAGTACGTGGTACAGGATTTTGTACATATACACCAGCGTAAAGCGGCTTGCAGAGCTTGATTCCGAGGGTGTACGCTGGGATGAGGTATCGCCTCAGTTCAACGAGGATATAACTATAGGCTCAGAGGGCAATGTTGTACGCAATCTGCAATACTATCTTGCGGTAATCGGGGCATATTACGAGGCAGTTCAGCCTGTGGAAATTACGGGATATTTCGGGGAAGAAACCGAAAATTCCCTTAAATCCTTTCAGCGTGTATTCGGCATTCCTCAGACGGGAAGGCTTGACCGTGCCACGAAAAATGACCTTTACCGCGCTTATATGGGCATTGTGGAGGCTGTTCGTCCTGAATATGTATCGGTGGTGCTTTACCCCGGCACCGTTCTCCGCGAGGGGGCAAGAAATGACTATGTGCGTATAATTCAGGAGTATCTGACATACATAAATCAGACATATCCTAATATTCCTTCGGTAAGCAATACGGGGTATTTCGGACCGCTTACAAAGCAGTCGGTAACGGAATTTCAGCGGCAGTTCGGATTGCCTGTTAACGGCATCATAGGTGGTGCTACCTGGGACGCTATTGCAGGGGTATACTCTGATTTGCGTTTCGGCTTTGACAAAAGACCATATCAGAATCCGGGTTATACTATTACAGGAGGTTGATTATGCCATATACAAGTGAACAGAAAAGAGAGCATATAAGGGAATTACAGCGGTATCTCCACGGCATTGATGTGAGCAGGGGGAAGTCTCCTGCGATTATTCCCGACGGCGTGTACAGCAAGGAAACCGCCGAGGCAGTACGTCAGTTTCAGCTTGAAAAAAGTATTCCTGCAACGGGAGAAACGGACACTGCTACCTGGGATTTGATTGCCAAAGAGTATCGGCTTGAAATGGGTAAAAAGCCTTCGTCTTTTTCTGTGTTTCCTACAGTGGATTATGTGTGCAACAAAGGCTGCGGCGGCGTGCTTGTATGGGTTATTCAGTCCATACTTGCGGAGCTTGGCAAAAGATACGATAATATGATGATTATAAAAATAAACGGGGATTACACGGCGGAAACTGAGGAAGCCGTTAAGAATTTTCAGAAAATCTGCGGTTTATGCCCAACGGGTAATGTTGACAGCAGAACGTGGAATCTCCTTCTTGTATGCTGGGAACATAAATTGTGATGGTTAAAAAATATTAAAATATTTGAAGTCTATTGCAAATGGGAAGAAAAAATGATATAATATTATGGTAAGACTTGTGAAAATAAGTCTGCCATATGTCCCAATAGCTCAGTAGGATAGAGCGACTGCCTCCTAAGCAGTAGGTCGGGGGTTCGACTCCCTTTTGGGACGCTTTTTTCTCCCTGTAATTACACAGGGAGATGTTTTTTAAAAACAGTTAGCTCTGACTAACATATAATTTCTGTAATCCCTTGACCTTTTTGTCGAAATGGTGTACAATATAATATGGTCAATTTATAACTCGCGTAAGTGAGTATTTTATGGAGGTATAAAACAATGGCAAAGAATTTTATCGTTGAAACATCAGCAAGACACATTCACGTAACTCAGGAGCATCTTGAAATCCTTTTCGGTAAGGGTCATGAGCTTACAAAGAAGAAGGATCTTTCTCAGCCCGGTCAGTTTGCTTGTGAGGAGAGAGTTACTATCGTAGGCCCTAAGAAGGAGCTTGCCGGCGTATCTATCCTTGGTCCTGTTCGTCCTGAGACACAGGTTGAGCTTTCCGCTACAGACGCTCGTTCAATCGGTATTGCTGCTCCTATCAGAGAGTCCGCTGATATCGCTGGTTCAGGTGCTTGCAAGGTTGTTGGTCCCTGCGGTGAAATCGAAATCAATGAGGGTGTTATCGTTGCTAAGCGTCATATCCACCTTACTCCCGCTGACGCTGAGGAGCTTGGTGTTGTTGATAAGCAGATTGTTTGGGTAAAGGTTTCTACACCTGAGAGAAGCGCTATCCTCGGTGATGTTGTATGCCGTGTATCACCCAACTATGCAAGAGCTATGCACATTGATACAGACGAGTCCAATGCAATCGGCGCCGGCCGTGAGCTCTATGGCGAAATCGTTGTAATTGATTAATTAATACATAAAAAGCAGTACCACACGGTACTGCTTTTTTATATGAGATTTAACGAACATTATCGAAATTTATTGAGGGAGACCCTTTTGAAAAAGGGTCGTCCCTCAAACTCCCTCCCTAAAACTTTTATCTTAATTTTCTATACAGGGATTTATCCCTGTATAGAAAATTTAAAATGAAAGTCTTTGGAAAGGGGTCTGGGGAATAACCTTTCCTCAGAAAGGTTTTCCCCAGTAAGTTTTGATGGAATGTCGTTAAACTCTGTTGATCTTAATTATGCCAATGTTCATTGAGGTATTCTATTCGTTTTGTTAGCCAGTCGTACAGATATTCTGAAGCTTCGGAATGAGTACGGCATTTTTTTGCTTTTTTTGAAAGCTCTGCTACAAAAGAATCGTTTTTGATGATATTATTCCAGCGCTTATAGTTTCGTGTAAAGGCTTCGGAGTATTCTTCTGTATCGGATTTAATCATATTACATATATCTGTCAATGCTCCGGAATCATAGACTTCTGTCCAGTTTTCGCGGATAATATCAGTATACCAATCCTCGTACATAAGTACTGCAAGCCAGGGATTGATTGTTTCGTAATTGCCGTTTACATCGGGGACGATATTTGCGGCATAAAGTCCTTTGCTGTCGGCGCAGCGGTCTTTATTGCCCATAGCGGAATCAAAATCCCAGGGTGCCTGGAAAGTAAGCTTTTTATCTCCGTTTTCGCCGAAATCTGCTGTTATAAAGAAGCTTGACCAGTAAACATCGGCATCGCAGGCAAGTTCGTTGAGAATATATGTGTCTGCAAGGGATTCAAGATTGACAACCATTTCAACAGCTTCCTGCGGTGAAATTTTACTTGTAGGGATGATTTCGCTGTAATCCTCGGTGAAAACATATGCTGTATCGTTATAAGCTGCCTCATACATTATTTTATATGTGTTGCTTACAAAATTGCTGATGAAATCGTGCTGCTCCTGTGAGTAAATATCACTTTTAATAGTGAAGCCAATATCGGAACGATGGTCTTTTTTTCCTTCGGGGAGACAGGTCATTTTTTTGCCCTTTCCGCCCTTTCCGTCATATGGTACAAGGGGAGCGTTGTCCATATAGTCAATGTGAAAATTCTGTAATTCGGGTTCTGTGTAGAAATAGCCGTCAAACTCCAGAAAATAGCCGATATCAACTCCAGGATAATTTTGAACGGCTTCTGTGATATTTATTCTGTCAGGGTTTATCTGCTGTTGTTCCGCGAGAAGATAAACTCCCCAGTATTCGCCGTTTATTACTACTTCCGCAAATTCAGCATCGGAGACGTACAGACCATCATCAGCCGTAAGCTCCTCTGCAATGGCAAGAGCAGCCTTATCGCGGAGCATTGAGGCATCCTTGTACTCTGCAAGAAGTACCCAGTTTTTCATCTCTGCACCGTCGTTAAGGCCGAGAATATTGCGCTTTTCGATGAATTTTATACGCAGAGGTTTTTTGTCATAGGTTGTTGTCCAGTTTCCGCGGACTTTAACCATAGCGTCGGCATTTTCAATTGTGATATTATCTTCCTTGTCTGTAACGGTTACAAGACATTCCTCATAATAGGGAGCAGGGGGCATTTCGTAATTTGGAGTCCACGTTGCTATCTGCGCGGAAACGTGAGGAGCAACAGGCTTTTCAACGAAATCAAGGACATTGCTTTCCTTATTCTTCGTTTCAATGTTTATTATTGCTATCCCCTCTCCTGCTTCGGAATTGGCTTCTTCTGTAGGCTCTGCCGTTGCGGATTCTGTGATAAGAGGTGTTCTGTCGGCAGGGGAGGGGAGGGCGTTTTTATCGGTACAGCCCCACATCACTACAGAAGCGGCGATTATGGGGAGTATTTTGATTGCTTTCTTCATAATTTATCTCCTGAAAAGGTTTTTATATTGATATCGGGTATTTAGTTGTTTATAGACAAACATCAAGTTTTTTAGCAACTATTTTATTCATTGCGTGACAATGCTTTATACCATTTTCGTGTTCATCATTGAACTTTCTGCTTTCAAACATTTCAATCTGCCAGTTTTTGTAGTAGTCTTTAATTTCCTCGTTTCTGAATACACCTATCATAATATCTTTTAAATCATCGGGAACAGGTTCTTCATCTGTAAATAATGCTACAATATGATATCCGTTTATATTCGTCCATTTTTTCAGTAATTCAATTATTTTCGGCTGTTTTGCTTTCTCGATAAATTGCAGTACACCGTGAATGATTATCAGGTCATATTTGTATCTGAATTCAAATTCCAGAACATCACATACATATGTATTTATGTTCAGATTATTACATTCTTTCAGATAATTTATTTTTGCAATGGCGTTTTCGGATATATCAAAAGCATCTACCTGAAAGCCTAAATCAGCTAAATAAAGGGAGTGTCTGCCGTCACCACATCCTACATCAAGAATTTTTGTTTCTTTACTTAAAAAAGGTACTATATCTTCTACTTCCTTGCTTGGATTTCCGAATGTGGATTTTTCTTTATTTAAATATTCACTTTCCCAGAATGGCTTCATAAAATTATCCTTTCCAAAAGCTGATTTGATTAAAGGGCGAGCAATGCTCACCCTTTAATTGTCTGTATTGCGTTGTTTTGAGTGTTAATCACTGTAATTTTCACGCAGGAATTTGATTTCCCTTGCATATCCCTCAATATCATTGGGAGTTTCCAGTATAAAGGGGAGATTTTTCAGCTTGGGGTGGTTGATTACACGTATAAGCGCATCAGCGCCGATTTGTCCCTCGCCGATTTTAGCGTGTCTGTCCTTATGGCTTCCGAGGGGATTAAGACTATCGTTGAGATGTATCGCTTTCAGTCGGTCAAGGCCGATTATTCGGTCGAATTCCTCAAGAACACCGTCAAGATTATTGACGATATCATATCCGCCGTCCCATACGTGACAGGTGTCAAGGCATACACCAAGCTTATTTTCAAGCTCCACACCGTCGATTATAGCGCGGATTTCCTCGAAACTGCGTCCCATTTCAGAGCCTTTTCCTGCCATTGTTTCAAGGAGGACAGTTGTTGTCTGCTCCGCTTTAAGACATTCATTGAGCTGCTCCGTAATAAGCTTGATACCCACATCAACACCCTGCTTTACGTGAGAGCCTGGGTGGAAGTTGTAATAATTGTGGGGAGTAGACTCCATACGGATAAGGTCGTCTGTCATAGCTTCTCTTGCAAAGCGTCTGATATTTTCATCAGCAGCACAGGCATTCATAGTATATGGTGCGTGTGCAACAAGCTTGCCGAAGCTATTATCTGTAAGAATTCCGCGTAGAGCCGCAGCATCTGCTTCATCAATAGTTTTTGCAGCGCCGCCTCGGGGATTTCTTGTGAAAAATGCAAAGGTATTTGCGTCAATATCAAGAGCCTGTCTGCCCATAGCTTCATAGCCCTTGGAGTAAGAAAGATGACATCCGATATAAAGCATAGCGTTACCTTATTCGATTGTAACCTTTTTCATAATCTGGGGTGCAAGGGGGCAGTCAGCATAGTTTTTGGGCTGTGCAGCGATTTCATCAACAACATCCATACCCTCAATAACCTTGCCGAATGCGGCATACTGTCCGTCAAGATAAGGAGCGTCATCGTGCATAATAAAGAACTGTGAGCCGGCAGAATCGGGATGCTGAGCACGTGCCATTGAGAGAACGCCTCTTGTATGTTTTAAGTCGTTCTGAATTCCGTTAGCTCTGAACTCGCCCTTGATATTCCAGCCGGGGCCGCCTGTTCCGTTGCCCTTTGGGCAGCCGCCCTGAATCATAAAGCCTGAGATTACGCGGTGGAATGTAAGTCCATCGTAAAATCCCTCTTTTACAAGTCTTTCAAAGTTTGCGCAGGAAATAGGCGCAATTTCAGGATAGAGCTCCAGTTTAATCTTCTTTCCGTTTTCCATTTCGATAATAATCATTTGTTTTTACCTCCGTTTATTCAACTATTATAACAAAATCAGGCGGAACTGTTGCAACAACATTGCCCTCATCGTCATATACACCGTGGTCGTAGCCGCTAAATCCAGGGGGGAGTGTTGCAGGCTGTGTTGTATCAGCGGATTCTTCGGTTGGCTGAATTCCGCTGTCAGAGACGTCTTCTGTAGGGGAGGCGGTTAAATCTCCCTCTGCATCGGTAGCAGGTTCAACAGGGATTTCTTCTGTATCTGTGGGGAGTTCCTGCATATCCTCTGTGGCAGCCTCTGTAGCATAGATTGGCTTTCCGAAAATATCGTGTCCTATTATCTGAGCTTCAGTAACATCCTCAAATTCGGGATAATTTATCTGAAATCCGTCGTTTTCTTCTGCGGCAGCTGATGTTGCAGCTTGCTGTGTGGTGGTGCTGTTATTATTTTTGCTTTTTTCCGGGGTAGCCATACAGCTTTTTCCAAACATTATAATAACAAGGGTTACAATAATTGCACTGCTCCAGGCTATAAGTCTTTCTTTTTCCACGATATTCACCGCCTTTTCCTTTAAATTAATGCCGCATAAATAGACATTATAAATATTATAGCTTATATTGTTGGATTTGTCAAGCGTTTTTTTGTTATATTTGCCAAAAAATCTATTGACAAAACACTGCTTAAGGTATATAATAAATATATGGGTTGGTAAATCCATATATAAAAATAAAGGGATTCCCTAAATGAGAGGATGTTAACTATGAATTATTTAAAGAAATTTGCCGTAGGCATTGCGGCAATAATAGCTGCGGCGAACAGTTTAGGCTATATGCCCTATAATCCTGTTGATTTGCCTGTACTTACTGCTGAGGCGGCTGATATTGTGGCTTCCGGTGAATGCGGTGCTGAGGGCGATAATGTCAAATGGCAGCTTGACAGCGAGGGTACGCTTACTATCAGCGGTGAGGGGGAGATGAAAAGATTTTCCTATAGTTCTCCTGCACCCTGGAAAACAGAAAGTATTAAGAAGTTAGTAGTCGAAAATGGCGTTACGAATATTGTAAAAGAAGCGTTTGCCGATTGTTCTTCTCTCACTTCAGTAACTATATCTGACAGCGTTACAACAATAGGAGAAGCGGCATTCAAAAATTGTTCGTTACTTACTTCAATAAATATTCCTAAGAATGTTACAATTATTGATAATGAAACATTCAAAGGATGCAGCGGCTTAGCGTCAATAACCATTCCAGATGGTGTTACAGCTATAAAAAGCCTTGCATTTGAGAAATGCTCTAATCTTACGTCTGTTGTAATACCCGATAGTGTTATAAGTATCGGGTATAGTGCATTTTATAATTGTGATAAATTAACCTCAATAACAATACCTGACAGTGTTACAGCCATTGGCGGTGCTGTATTTGCAGGAACTCCCTGGCTTGAAACAAAGAAAACAGAAAATCCATTTGTAATTGTTAATAACATATTGATTGACGGTACTGCTTGTAAAGGTGATATTACAATTCCCGACAATGTTGTTTGTATAGCTGATTATTCATTTCAGGCTAACCTTGAACTTACATCTGCAACAATTCCCGATAGTATTACCAATATCGGAAATAGTATTTTTAGTTATTGCTCAAATTTAACTTCTGTCACAATTCCGAACAGTATTACCGCTATACCTGGGGCAATGTTTGAAAATTGCCAGAAATTGAATAAAATAACACTTCCCGAAAGTATTAAAACAATTGGAACAAATGCCTTTTTTAATTGTTCTGAACTCAATTCAATAACAATCAAAAATTCTGAATGTGTAATTGAAGATTCTGAAAAGACAATCTGCAATACTTATGATATAAGCACAAAAGAAACAGGGTTTACAGGCACAATTTACGGTTATCCCAATTCTACAGCACAGGCATATGCTGAAAAGTACAACAGAAAGTTTGTTGCTCTTGAAGAAAAGCCAGCTGCTGAAATAGTGGCTTCGGGTGAATGCGGTGCTGAGGGCGATAATGTCAAATGGCAGCTTGACAGCGAGGGTACGCTTACTATCAGCGGTGAGGGGGAGATGAAAAACTACGACTTTGAAGAAGATGCTCCTTGGTACAGAGAATATTACCAAGAGGGCGGTGTTACAAAAGTAATTATAGAGGACGGCGTAACTTCTATCGGGGATATGGCATTTAATGAGTGTGTTTATCTGACATCAATTACAATTCCCGACAGTGTTACAAGCATCGGATTTCGTGCATTTTATTGGACGGCTTTAGATTCTGTAACAATTCCCGACAGTGTTACAACTATAGGCGAGGATGCATTTTCAGGTTGTTCAAAATTAGATACAATAACAATACCTGACAGTGTTACAGCAATAGGTAATAATGCTTTTGAACAAACGCCATGGCTTGAAATCAGGATTGCAGAAAATCCTCTTGTAACTGTAAATAATATACTGATAGACGGTACGGCTTGCAAGGGGGATATAACAATCCCTGAGAATATTACACATATCGTAACAAGTGCATTTTCTAAGAGTGAAGAATTGACAGCTATATATGTTGATGAGAACAACAAAAACTATACAAGTGAAAACGGTGTGCTGTTCAACAAGAATAAAACAACTCTTGTAAGTTATCCTATTGGAAATACAGCCAAGGAATACACAATACCTGACGGTGTTGTAAATATTGAGGACGAAGCATTTTTCAGATGTGAAAATCTTACATCAGTTATAATTCCTGACGGTGTAAAAAATATTGGTAATTATGCGTTTTATTGGTGCAATGGACTTTTATCTGTAGATATTTCAGATACTGTTGAAAGCATCGGGGAATATGCATTTAACAATTGCAACGATTTAATTTCAATTAAAATTCCTGACAGCGTAACAAGTTTAGGAATGGCGGCTGTTTCTTCCTGTTATGGTCTTGAAACCGCTGAAATTGGCAACGGTGTAAGGAAAATAGACGATTATACTTTCAGCTACTGCAAAAATCTGACCTTTGTTACAATCGGAAATAATGTTGAACATATAGGAGAACTGGCATTCCAAGCCTGTCAAAAACTTGAATCAGTTACTATTCCCGATAGTGTTATCAGTATTGGAAATTCTGCATTCAAAGGCTGTTCATCATTATCATCCATAGAAATTCCTGCAAACGTTGAAACAATAGATAAGTATGCCTTTGAATCCTGCGACGGTCTGAAATCTATCACAATATATAATCCTGACTGTTTTATAGATTCTGATATGTATGATACTTTATATTCAACTGCTGAAATCGCTACAATCTACGGCTACAAAGGCTCTACTGCTCAGTCATATGCCAGAGATAACAAATTAGATTTTATTGATCTTGACGAAGAAAAGCCTGCTACTGAAATAGTGGCTTCGGGTGAATGCGGTGAAGAGGGCTATGACCTTACCTGGTCACTGGATAGCAAAGGAACTCTTACAATCAGCGGTACAGGTGAAATGGACAGCTGGGCTTTAAATTCGCCCTGGAGTGAACATTCTGATAAAATTACAAAAGTAATAATTGAAAATGGTGTTACAACTATAGGGGAGCAGGCTTTTAGTGGCTGTGAAAAAATAGCGGAAATCACAATTCCCGATAGCGTGACAAATATCAAAACAGGTGCCTTTTTTGACTGTACAGGATTGACTTCAATAAAAATTCCTGAAAGTGTTACAGAAATGGGACATTCTGTATTCTACGGCTGTGTTAACTTGAAGGAAGTTACTCTCCCAAGCGGCGTTGGAACTATAAACACCGGAGTATTCAGAGATTGCCAAAGCCTTGAAACAATTACATTTTCTAAAAATGTCATAAAAGTAGATTTTACAGCATTGTGTGGTTGTTCAAATTTGAAATCAGTTATTTTTGAACATCCGGGATGTAAAATTGCTGATGCAGAACACACAATATGCAATTCTCACGATTTTGATACAGAGGAAAATGTTTTCAACGGCACAATCTACGGCTATGAAAACTCCACAGCACAGGCATACGCCGAAAAATACAACAGAACATTTGTTGCTCTTGATGGAAAACCAGCTATTGAAATAATAGATTCAGGCGAATGTGGTGTAATGGAGGAAGATGGAGTTTTTTGGATGTTTGACAGCGAGGGTACGCTCACTATCAGCGGAGCCTGGGGAAGTATGTATTTTCATGACGACAATATACCGTGGGGAAAATATCAAAAAGATATAGTTAAGGTTGTAGTTGAAAAAGGGGTTACAGGTATAGAAGTAGCTGCATTCTCCTATTGTACAAATCTTAAATCGGTAACTATTTCCAGTGATGTTATGTACATAGGTCCTTATGCATTTAGCGGCTGTACATCATTGGAATCAATTGTAATACCAGACGGCGTTACAGATATTGAATATTCTACATTTAAAGACTGCAAAAATCTGACATCTATTACACTTCCTGAGAGTATTGTAGAAATTGGACATTCAGCTTTTGAAGGATGTGAAAAATTAGCTTCAATCACACTTAAAAACCCTGAATGTGTAATTGATGATGTTGAAAATACTATTCCTGATACAACTGTAATATACGGATGCAAAAATTCAAATGTTCAGGCATACGCTGAGAAATACAACATAAAATTTGTTGCTCTTGACGAAAAGCCAGCAGCAGCCGAATTGGGCGATGTAAACAGCGACGGAAAGGTTGATTCTTCTGACGCTTCGCTTGTACTTGAAGAATATGCAGTAATTCAGACAGGTGGAGCAGGAGCATTTACTGAAAATCAGAAGAAAGCCGCAGATGTAAATAACGACAGCAAAACTGATTCCTCAGACGCTTCAAAAATACTTGAATATTATGCAATGATTTCCACAGGCAAAGAGCCTTCCTGGGATTAAAAGGAACGGTATAAAACCAAAAACGCACCCATAATCGGGTGCGTTTTTCAATAGCTTGTTTATTCAAATTTAATAGCCTTTACCTCATAAAGGCTCATACGCAGGTTATTTGTTCCTCCGAGAGAGAACACAAGCTCAGCGTCAGCCGCAGTAATTGGTGACTCAAATTCCTTTTCATAAGGCGATTTTGTACCTGTTCCTGTAAAGGTATCTTCGAAAATAATTTCGCCTGTGGATTTGCTGCGGATTACAAAGGGGATTTCTGCCCCGTCGCTTGTTTCTATCTTGAAGCTAAGACGGTACTTTCCGCCCTTTTTAATGTCAATTCCGCTTACAAATGCCTGGATTGACTCCTTTTTCTCACCGCCTGCAACAGTAGTAATGTGATATGAGTGATCCCAATCAGAGAAATATGCGGACATATTTGCAGTATCATCAAAAGTCGAAGTATATTCAGCGTCAGCAGCAACATTAAGTCCTATCTGGCTGGATTCCATACCCAGAGCCTGGCATATCTTATCTGCAAGGACATATGCGCTGTTCTGTTGTGTGACAGGGGAGGGGTGCCAGTCGGAGCCGTAGCCGTCGGACTGAGTATGAGTAGCCGATTGATATGACATAATTCTGTCATATCCGGAGGACTTCTTGAAGCTTTCAACTGCCATTTCGATGTATGGGTACATTTCTGTGCAGCCCATAGTTCCTACTGTGCATATAATGTAAGCATCGGGATTTACTTCGTGGACGTGGGTGAGAAATTCAGCGTATTTTTCAGCGTATTCCAGACCTCTTGTTTCGTAATCCTTTGAGCAGTATGTATTGTCATTGGTGCCGAGGTTGATAACTACGACATCATTTTTATTTGATTTGAAATCCCAGGGAGTTTTATAGCTGCCAAGCTTTCCCACGTAGTCGTAGTAATCGGGAACAAGGCTATCTGTTACAGCGTCGCCGCTGGAGCTGTAGCCCGATACAATACCGTGACCGCTGTAGCATACGGCGCTGTAATCAGCGTCAAGCTGCTTTGCTGTGAGGTATGCATAGGATTTCAGGAAATTTTCTGTGGAGGTCATAAACCCCTCATACTGACTTTCGCCCTCAACACCGTAAGCGCAGGTAATGGAGTCGCCTATAAACTCAATTGACAAGTCTTTTTTTGCTGTGGGAGCAACGGGAACGGGAGCATCAGAATTCACCTTGATGCTGCTTACGCCGACAGCACCGTTATTAGCCTCTGAGAGGTGGATAACCTTGACTGTAGCAGTTCTTGCAGCAGTACCCTCAAAGAGTTTGACAGTCTTTTCCTTTACGCTGAGAAGCTCATCGATGATAATTTCATCGTTAACAAGAACAGCGTATCTGGGACGATATTTCTCGTCGCTTTCGGTGTGACCGTCGCCGTTTATGGTTATTTCAGCTGATTTTGCGTTTACAGTAAATTCAACAGCAGAGCCGCTCTGGACAAGCCAGGTGATTTTTTCATCGTCATAGATGTTTCTGCCAATATACTTTGTATTGCTGTCAGTGATGCCTATAACCTGCTCAGCAAATTCGCCTGTTCCGGCTGTAAAGCTTTCTCGCATTTTAATAAGGTCAAAAACGTCAATGACATTATCGCCTGTCAGATCCTGACCTTCTTTGAAGTCAGTTTCACCGAGAAGTGCACTGCTTAATTTTTTTAAGTCTTCTGCGGAGTACTTTGTAGCTGCATATACGGTCGTCCCTGCCAGTGCAAAAGCAGAAATGATAGCAGCCGCAGAAGTAATGCGTTTCTTCATTTGGGATTCCTCCTAATTAGTTAGCGAGTGAAATTAATTAAAAATTAGTTAATTAAAGGTTTAATTTCACATATTTTTTATCTCTCATTTAATTATACACTATTTTTTTTATGATTTCAATAGGTTTTAAAATTTTAAAATGAAAAAATTATATCATTCGTTGTACATATCTGCAGATTGACTAAAGCCGAAAAATCTGATATAATATACTTATAAATAAATAAAGGAGAAAAATGAAATGGAAGAAAATATACAGGAAACAACAGCCCTGCCGGTACAGGAGGTTATACAGGAACAGGTTGACAAGGCTTCGGGTTTTTTCAGCGGAGTTATAGACTATTTCAGAGGAATTCTTCCCTCTCTGATTATAGCTGTTATAGTGCTTGTTATAGGAATTCTTGCTTCAAGAATAATGAGTAGGATTATAGCAAAGGGAATGAAAAAGTCAAATATGGATAATGCCGCACAGGCGTTTCTTGTGTCGGTTATACGTATTGTTCTTTACGCTGTAGTTGTAATTATGGTGCTTTCCGTACTCAACGTGCCTATGTCATCGGTAATAACAATACTTGGTGCCGCAGGACTTGCAGCCAGCCTTGCCCTGCAGAACTGTCTTACAAATCTATGCGGAGGATTTATTATACTTTTTTCCAAGCCTTTTTCCGCAGGGGATACAGTGGAGCTTGACGGCACAGTGGGTACTGTAGAGGCTATCGGAATACTCTATACGAAGCTGAATACCTTTGACGGAAAGACCATACTTATCCCAAACGGAAACGTAACATCTGCAAGACTTATAAATTATACTGAAACTCCAACACGACGTGTTGACCTGACTTTTGATATAAGCTATAATGCTGATTTCAACCTCGCCCGTTCACTTATACTTACAGCGGCAATGGAAAATCCTCTTATAATGAAAAATCCTGCCCCTGTTGTACGAATGGCGGCTCATAAGGAGAGCGCAATTGCCATAGATGTCCGTGTATGGGTGAAAAATGAGGATTTTATGGAAGTAAGTTATACCCTTAATGAAACAGTAAAGCGGATATTTGACAGAAGCGGCATTGAAATTCCCTATAATCAGCTTGATGTTCATATAATTGACAGAAAGTGACTTTCGGAGGCTGAGGAATGATAACTGATATAGCTATAATCGGCGGTGGAGCATCGGGACTGACTGCGGCAATTGCGGCAAAGGAAGCCGACAGAGCTGCAAAGGTAACGATTGTTGAAAAGCTGCCAAGGACAGGTAAAAAAATAATTGCATCGGGCAACGGCAAATGCAATTTAAGCAATTTGAAGCTTTCAGAACACAATTATCACGGCTCTGTGAATGCTGTGGATATAATTGAAAAAATGCCTGATTATACGTCGTTTTTCACTGATTATCTCGGTGTGCTCTGCGTCAGCGGAAGCGAAGGCAGAGAGGGCGGAATTTATCCCCGAAGCAACAGCTCCAACACCATTGTCAACGCTATGCGTATGAAGATTGAGGAGCTTGGAATTGAGGAGATTTGCGGCTGTGAGGTTAAGGATATAATTTGCGAAAAGGACGGTTTTACACTGATTTGCAATGACGAGAATATCCGCTGCAAACGCCTTATTATAGCGGCTGGCGGCTATGCTGCTCCCACTTTTGGTACAGACGGCGGAGTTATGCGTATTCTCAAAAATATGGGCTATAAAACCGCTAAAATATGCCCTGCGGTTGCACCTCTGAGAATAAGTCCCGACAGGCTGAAAGGCTTGAAGGGAGTTCGTGTAAAAGGCGAAATATCGGCAGTTTCTTGCGAGAGAATTCTCCGTACCGAAAGGGGAGAAATGCAGTTCAACGATAACAATATTTCCGGTATCTGCGTTTTCAACCTTGCTTATCTCTTTTCAGAATTTGAAGGAAAACTCTCTCTTAAAGCCGATTTGCTCCCCGATATGCCGTGGAACGAGCTGAAAAGCTATCTTGAAAATATCAGAAAAAGCCGCGGAAACCTCTCCATTGAGGAGCTTCTCACGGGAATATTTGTGAAAAATCTGGCGGTATATATCGTTAAAAATTCCATTGACAGACCGATGACTGACAAGATATCAACTCTTAAAAACAATGAAATATCAGCGGTTGCAAACTGCATAAAATCCCTTGAATTCGAGGTTTGCGGCTGCTCGCCCTGGCAGAATGCACAGTCAACTATGGGAGGAATTCACAGCTCCTGCGTTGACAAGAATTTACAGTCACGACTTCACAAAGGAATGTATCTCTGCGGCGAAATTCTTGATACAGCAGGGGATTGCGGCGGATATAACCTGCAATGGGCGTGGTCGTCGGGAATGCTTGCAGGGGGCAGCTGCGGAAAATCCTTGAAAGGAGCAGGAAAATGATTCGTGTAAGCAATATTAAAGTTCCTCTCGGATTTAATTTCGGAGATTTATGGGGATTATGTGTTAGACAACTGAAAATTCCTGAAAAATCGCTGATTTCCGTTAAACTTTCAAAAAAATCTGTGGACGCAAGACGAAAAAGCGACGTTCATTTCATCATTTCCGTTGATATTTCCGCAAAAGGGGAGCAGAAGCTGCTTAAACAGCTGAAAAATGCATCTCCTGTTGAAGAATTTACTTATATAGTTCCGCAGGTAACAGCTGAAAAGTCCCCTGTAGTCGTTGGATTTGGCCCTGCTGGAATGTTTGCGGCTCTTGTGCTTGCAATGGCAGGTGCAAAGCCTATAGTGCTTGAACGCGGGCAGGATGTTGACAGCCGCGTAAAAGCTGTTGAAAACTTTCAGATCGGCGGCAGGCTCAATCCGGAGTCAAATGTGCAGTTCGGCGAGGGCGGAGCAGGTACATTTTCCGACGGAAAACTTACCACTGGCATAAAGGATAAGCGTATTCAGACTGTTCTCAAATGGCTTGTGGAGTTCGGCGCTCCTGAGGAAATAGCCTATCTTGCAAAGCCGCATATCGGCACGGACAAGCTTCGGGATACGGTGAAAAATCTCCGCAAGCGTGTTATTCAGCTTGGCGGCGATGTACGCTTCGGGGCGAAATTTGACGGATATACCACGGAAAACGGCTGTGTTACGTCAATTTCATATACCGATAGCGAGGGCAGCCACTCTATTGAAACGGACAACGTAATCCTTGCCACAGGTCACAGCGCAAGGGATGTTTTCGAACTGTTATACGATAAAAATGTGGATATGTCGCAGAAAAATTTTGCAATTGGTATGCGTATAGAGCATCTGCGAAAGGATATAGATAGGGCAATGTACGGTGATTTTGCAGGGCATCCTGCACTTAAAGCGGCTGATTACAAGCTTGCGGTGCATCTTCCTGACGGCCGTGCAGCATACACTTTCTGTATGTGTCCGGGCGGCGAGGTAGTTGCTGCCTCATCTGAGGATGGGCGGCTTGCAGTTAACGGTATGAGCTGTTTTGCCCGTGATGATGTGAATTCCAACAGTGCATTGTTGGTAAATGTCACCCCTGATGATTTCGGTAGTGAACATCCCCTTGCAGGAATGTATTTTCAGCGTGATATCGAGGAAAAAGCTTATATTGCAGGCGGTTCGGACTATTCCGCACCTGTAATACTTGTTGGGGATTTTCTTGATAATCGCCTTTCTGTGGAGTTTGGCAGAGTTCAGCCAAGTTATCGCCCAAAAGTAAAATTTGCAATGCCTCAGGAGTATCTCCCCGAGTTTGTATGTCGTTCCCTTAAATCGGGAATTGTGGAAATGGGGCGAAAAATCAAGGGCTTTGACGATAAGGACGCTGTTCTTACAGGAGTTGAGAGCAGAAGCAGCTCACCTGTGCGTATAAACAGGAGCGAAAGCCTTGAATCCCTGTCTGTAGGAGGATTATTTCCCTGTGGCGAGGGAGTGGGCTATGCAGGCGGAATAGTTTCTGCGGCAGTTGATGGTATGAAATGCGCAGAGGCAGTGTTAAGGAGAATATAAATGAATTTAACAAATATTGGAACTGTCAAGGATATACTTGGCAGACACGGCTTTAATTTTTCAAAGGGACTTGGACAGAATTTTCTTATAAATCCTGATATATGTCCGAAAATAGCTGAAATGGGAAATGCCCGCGAGGGGTATGGTGTACTTGAAATAGGCACGGGAATAGGCGTTCTTACAAAAGAACTTGCTCTCCGCGCTGACAAGGTATCAGCGGTGGAGATTGACACTCGACTTATGCCTGTACTTGATGAAACGCTGAAAGAATTCGACAACATTAAAATATACAACGAAGATGTAATGAAAGCAGATTTGCACAAAATAATATCAGAGGATTTTGCAGGACTGAGAGCGGCTGTATGCGCAAATCTGCCATATTATATTACATCTCCCGTTATTATGCTTCTGCTGGAAAGTCATCTTCCGATTGATTCTATTACTGTTATGGTGCAGAAAGAAGCAGCACAGCGCCTTTGTGCGAAGGTAGGAAGCCGCGAATCGGGAGCTATAACAGTAGGTGTAAATTACTACGGCACAGTAAAACAGCTTTTTGGCGTATCACGTGGCAGTTTTATGCCATCGCCCAACGTTGATTCTGCGGTAATCCGCATAGATATCGACAGAGAGCAGCGGCTTTCTCCTGAAGAAGAAAAATTCTTTTTCCGTATGGTTAAAGCTGGCTTTTCACAGCGCAGAAAGACCCTTGCAAACTCTCTTTGCTCAATGCTTGGAATTGCGAAAAATGACGTATATACATCACTTTCTGACCTTGGTATATCTGAATCTGTCCGCATAGAGGCTCTTACAATGGAGCAGCTTATGGCACTTACAAAGGTGCTTATGAATTATTCCAAATAAAGGGAATTACTAAAAAATGGTATCGCCGAATTAAGCGATACCATTTTTAATTATTCTTCTTCGGGAAGCTCAATAGGAGCGTCAACAGCATTCTTGCGGACGCTTTCAATGCCGTTAAGGCAGCTTGGCTTTTTAGAGTAGCCCTCACTTACAGCGATAATCTGACCGTTTCTTGCTTTGAGACGGAATCTGAACTCACCCTTTTTGTCGGTGTAAACCTCGAATTTAGGGTTAGTAGCAGTTTCAAATCCCTCAACAGTCTGGTCCTCAAGATTAGCAACAGGAGCGTTCTTAGCAACGCTTGCAATGCCATTTTTGATGCTGTCAAGTCTGTTGTAAACCTCTCCGCCTGTAGCGATAACCTCGCCATTGCCTGCTTTAAGGCTGAAAGTGAAGCCTGTGTTTGTCTTTTTAATAATAAATTTTCCCATTTTTATCAATACCTTTCTGGATATTTCCGATTTTCGGTAATATAATTATACATCATTTTTTTCTGAATGTCAATATAATTTTGTAAATTCTGCTGTTATTTTGCAAAAAACAAAGGCGGTCAATGTGACCGCCTTTTAAAATATTAGCTTTTCAACCGAATTATTCAGTTACAGGAAGTGACTTGATAATGCCTGCGCAAAGCTTCTGAATTGCAATAGCGTCAGCAGCTGTCAGACCCTTTCCTGCATCGCTGCAGTCACCGTTCTTTGTACCTTCTTCAGAAAGACCATACTTATCGGAGTTGCCGAGTGCCTGGTAAACAGCGGCTGCGTCAGCCATTGTTACCTTGCCGTCACAGTTAGCGTCGCCCCAGAGAATATCGTCATCTTCTGTAGTATTGTTGTCCTCAGTAGGCTGTGGTGTAGGTGCTACAGGCTTTGTTGTACCGTCCTCAGGTCTTGTGCCGTCAGGCTCAACACCCCAGATAAGCTCGTCGTCTGCATAGAGTGTGATAAGCTCTGTAATTGCAGCAGCATCGTTGTCATCTTCAAAGCTTACAAGTTCAGCGTAGCTGTAGTCGTTTGTGGAATCCCATACTGTGTCGAATGTTTCGGGGTGCATCTTGTTAAGCAGACCGAACTGATATACACGGCTGCCGTAGAAATCGCAGTTCTGCCAAGAAATTTCGATGTAGTATGTGCCGTTGTCGTCATATTTTATAGGCTCGGAGATGTGTGCTTCGTTCTTACCGTCTGTGAAGCTCTTTTCCTGGTCGTAGTCAACACGTGTTTCGATAAAGCTTATATCTTCGCCCTTTTCAAGCTGTTCGCTGATATTGAAATAATATCTTGCCTTGAGGTTGCTTTCGAATTTAGGAGGATTTACAGTTCTGTTGTGTACAACGATTTTAATCTGTACACCTGCTTCATTCTCCTGGTTCTTACCGCCTGAGATATAAAGTCCTGTGGGGAGAGGATTACCGTCAGCGTCTACCTGGTCATAGCCGATAGCGTTTGCAGACATATCGAAATCGGGCTTGAGGTAATTATCCTTTTCATGCTCCTTGCCCTCTGCACCGTAGAAGTGGTAAAGTCCTGCAAGGTCGCCGCAGAAACCTGCGTTATAGTCGTCTGTAACCTCGTTGTAGATATAGTCCTTTGTAATATCGCTGTGGAAGTCATCAAGGTCAGGACCGCCTACGAGAGCGCCCCAGAGTGTGTGAACCTGAACTACAGGGTCTTCCATACTCTGTGTAGGTGAACAGTGTGATGAACGGTGGTGAGGCTGTGAAGCAAAGTTTGTGCCGTAGCCTACTTCGTAAGCATAACCCATAGGATTGTTTCCGAGGATATATGCCATCTGAGCCTTAGCCCACTCAGCAAATGTCATATCGCCTGTTGTCTTTGCGTAAACCATAGCACAAAGACCTGCTGCTGTGTTATAACGTGCAGAACCGTAGCCTGATACAACTGCCCAGCCCTTAGGTGACTTAGCAATAAAGTCGCTGCTTGTCTCACTGTCGGGAAGATCGGGAATCTCATCGTATGTCATAGGAGTATTCCAGAGGTGGTCGTCCATACCGAAATACTTGTGAGTTCTTACAGGCTCATAACCCCAGTCAGAAGTATCTGTAGCCTTTGAAGTACCTGACCAGAATTCGAGGTTGTAGCGGAAGATATACCAGTCACGTGCTGTATTTGTTACAGGAGCAAGCTTAGCGAAAACGCCGCCCCATACAGTATCCCAGCAGTGTACCCAGATATTCTGCCAGCAGTTACCTGTGTCTGTGATGATACGCTTCATATAACCTGTGTAGTTGTGTGCGCCCTTGTCGTTCTGAGTTGTTTCATCAACAGCTATGATATCCATAATGTACTTGTCATAAGCTGCCTGTTTCTGAGTTTCGTCCTCAGCAACACAAGCGTAATAGAGCCATACAGCAGCCCATGCGAGTTCATCGTAGTCATAGCTTGAAGTATAGAAACCGCCGTCATAACCAAGGCTCTTTGCAGTTGGAACCATACCGGGTTCCCAGTCTTCAATGTGAGTAGCAACAGCAAATTCATAGAGAGCCTTTGCGTATTTCAGGTTCTTTGCTGCATATTCGGGGTCTGTATCCTTGAAGTTGAGGTAGTTGATAGCCAGTGAAGCAGAAGCTCCTGCAGCCTGGTCGGAAGCGGGCATTTCCTTTGTAGCGAAGTAAGCAGGACGCTTAACGCCACAGGATGAAGAAGCAACGAAAGTGCCGTCAACCTGCAATTCAGGAGGACACCAGTAGTTATGGTCGTTATTACCCTCACCAACCTGATAGCAGTAAGCGATAACTTCGTCCTTATCGTTCATATATGTGGCTTTCATAAAGTAATCGTTAGCCCAGCGCATTTCGTCCTCAACGTGCTTGTCGAGTCCAAGATCCTTGTAAGCGTCACGGAATTCATAATATCCCCAGCCTACAGTAGAAGCGGAATAGGAGAAAGGCAGACCGAATTTTACGTGGTCACCGGCATCGTGCCAGCCGCCTGTAAGGTCGAGAGTGCCGTTTCCGTCGGGATCAAGGAATTCTCTGTTTTCCTCAATGAATTTATTGGACATATTGACGCCCACATAGAGGTCTTCATCTTCGCTTGCACCGCCGTCGCCTTCGCCGTCGTAGTTGCCAAGACCGTCGTCTTTACCGTCATCGGGGCCTGCATCGCCTACGTTTACTTTAGGCATTGGGTTCATTGGCTGAAGGGGGATTTCAGCGTCCTTGATGTGGCAGTCGTCACGCCAAGTGTAATAGCCGTCCTCGCCTACTTCATCGCCGCACTTGTTAGCGTCATAGAAGCAGAGAGCCAGCTGGAGAGCTTCGGCATAGTTGTAGTAATTGTTGGGTTCATCGGGAGTAATAACAGCTGCATTTGCAGTTACAGCACTGCCCGACATAAGAACAGCTGCGGCTGAGAGAAATGCAGCTGAACGTTTAAGAAATTTGAATTTTTTCATATCATTTTCCTTTCCGGGGAGAGAGAATCCCTGATTATAATATATGATCAGCCCTTGGGCTTATCTCATCATTAAAAAGGCATAAAAAAGGTCAGAAATCAACAGAATAAGGTACACCTGACCCGTATTGACGTCTGACCTGAATTTGCTGCGATATTAAAGGAGACCTTTTTCCTTTAACTTAGTAAAAACGATATTGTAGCCGTCGTTTCCGTCCTGGAGGGAGCGGTTAACACGGCTGATAGTAGCTGTACTTGCGCCTGTTTCTGACACGATGCTGTTATAGACTCTGTGTTCATCAAGAAGTCTTGCAACGTGGAAACGCTGGGCGAAGGATTTGAGTTCAATAGTGGTACAAAGGTCGACAAAAAACTTATAACATTCGTCAACGCTTTCGAGGGTAAGAATAGCTTCGAAAAGCTTATCCATATTTTCGGATCTCATTTTTTCATTCATAGTATAGTATCTCCAATCTGCTGATTAGCATTAGTCGTTACTACTATTTTATCACATTAGAGTGAAAAAGTAAAGGGGTTTTGAGAATTTTTTTTATAAAGTGGTGTGAATTTTGTGGGAATTATAACAAATGGTTATTACAAAGATATCTATACCTATAGTTTATGATATCACAATTTTCTCGTTTTGTAAAGAGAAAATATGCACTTTGAATAAAATCGTGAATATCCACAAAGAAAGAGTATTTGCAAGCTAAAAATTGCTTAAATATAACGAGTTTTTACTTAAAATTGCGTTAAATCAAGCTTAAATTAAAAATAGATAGAAAAAAGGAGAGTAATTGCAATAAAAACTCTCCAAAGTGACCAGACCGATAAGCCGGGTTCTGTCGTGTGCAGCAATTTATCTACGCTTATAGTCGCCCATAAGCTGAAGCCGTCATTACTTTATATCCGCCGAGCAGACGTTAAGATACAAAGCACCAATAGACGTTGCATCGGATAGGGTTTACATGGCAGTGCAGTCTCCTGCACTCCGGTGAGCTCTTACCTCACCTTTCCACCCTTACCGCAAAAGCGGCGGTATATCTCTGTTGCACTGGCCCTAAGGTCGCCCTCGGCTGCCGTTAGCAGCTACCCTGCTCTGTGATGCCCGGACTTTCCTCGTAAACTTTAACGTTTCCGCTGCTGCATAGTCTGCTCACTTTGGTATTATATCACTTTTCTTTGAATTTGTCAATAAATTTCCTGAAAAAATAAGATAATACTGCACCTGTCGTTTGAAGAAAAAGTAATTATCTCAACACGGACTGACAAGGCCAGCCCCTACAAATGGCTGATTTACGCCATTTTGCGTAGTATCCTGTAACATTTAAAATTTTATGTTTTTAAAAATGCAAATGATAGAGAAGTATAAAAAACTTTTAAAGAGACCACCTGAACCGTATGAAAAGACTTACCTTTTCCACGTGTAACAATCCCTGAGTTCAAAAGTCGGCAAAGGGAGGGAAAAAGGGAGGAAAATGCCGACTTTTGTGCCAGTTTTGTTTTTTCCTCCCTTTTGCCCCGTAGGTTGTCCTCCTTGGTGATAAACCACCTTTAAAATTTATTATATATAGAAAAAGTAAAGTTTTAAGTGTTACAACATAGTAGGGGCGGATATTATCCGCCCTCAATTTCAGAACAGAATTAAGACCTGTATTTATGTTAAAATAAAAAAATATTTATTTTTCGTGTCCGTTTTTTCCTTTTCATTTGAATGTATATAGTGAAGGGGGAATTTTACAAATGAATATTATGAATTTTCGTCATTATCTTTCTCATCGTCAGATACATCATTTAAAACCTTATTTTCAAGATTTTTCAGATATTTCTGTAATCCGATATCTGAACGGATAGAACATACAAGGTATATAAAAAGATAAATGACAAAAGCAAATAAACCTATTGCAACAGCAAGCTGTAAAATATCGTTTATGGCTAATAAAACATCTTCCATATCAATATACCTCAGATAAGCCCGAAATGCTCCAATGCATTATAAATCCCGTCCTCTAAAAGGGGCGTGGTTATGTAGGAAACATAGGGGTAAATGGTTTCCGCGCCGCCCATAGCAATACTGTTGGGAACTGCTCGCAGCATTGGTAAATCGTTGGCACTGTCCCCGATTGCATAGGCATTTTCAAGGGAAATTCCAAGCTTTTTGAGGATAATTTCAATTGCCGTAGCCTTTGAAAATCCAAGGGGAACATTTTCATAAAAGCCGTTTCCTCGGTCGATTATCTCAAAATATTTGCCTATTTCACGGCGGAAAAGCTCCATATCACAGTTGGGATTTTCCCATACAACGAATTTATCGAAAATAAATTCTTCGTCCTCAACACGGCGGTCAACGGGGATGCCCTCCTCAACAAAGGTGACGAGGAAATCCTCTAAATCTGCAGTTTTTGGTGAGAAATCGTCGAAATAGTAGCCGTCCTTATGCTCATATACGGGAGTTACCCCTGTAGTGCGGATAAATTCCGCTATTTTACGGCAGAAATCCTGTTTCAGAGCGTTATACAGCAGAACTTCACCATTCATTTCAATGTAAGTTCCGCAGCCGCATATTATGCCGTCAAATCCGAGAGAACGCACTTTGCTGTTGATGTTGAAAAGGGTTCGTCCCGAATTTACAAAAGTATAATGCCCGTTTTCGCGAGCTTTTGCGATAGCCTCAACAGTGCTTTCGGGGATTGTAAGGCTGCCGTCCTCGGTAATAATAGTTCCGTCTATATCGAAGAAAATTATTGATTTTTTACTCATATTTTCGCTGTTATTCCTTTCCTTGCGCGAAAATGTGCATCATTTCGTTGGTCAGGCTTAAATCGTCGGGCTGACCTGTGATATTTTCACGCTTAATCCAGCAGGCATTGCTGAGCTCTGATTTTTCAAGGGTGATTTCCGTGTCGCCGTCAACATCACAGAAGAAGCCCAGGAGAAGTCCTGCGGAAAAGCCCCAGGGCTGTGATTTATAGTAGCGGATATTCTTAACTTTAAGTCCCACTTCCTCCATAGCCTCGCGGCGGACGGTATCCTCGGGGGTTTCACCGATTTCCATATATCCTGCCACAAGAGCGTCGCAGTTGACTCCGCGGCTTCTTACATAGCGTGTTACAAGGAGCTTGTCACCGTTTGTAATACCCACGATTACAGCAGGATTTATACGGGGATATATAAGTTTTCCGCAGTCTGTACAGAGTAAAGCCCGTTCACCTGTGCAGGGGATAGTCTTGCTGCCGCATTCGCCGCAGTATTGGTTTGCATTGTACCATTCCGAGAGATGATATGCCGTAAAAAGGGCGAATATTCTTGGTCGGAGCATAAATTTCTCGTTGCGGAGAGCGCGTATATTCACCATTGAAAATCCCTCGTCAGCGGAGGAATAATCGCTAACAAGAAAATATTTCACATCACCGATTGAAAAGAGATATTTCAGCTCAGAGGGATTTTTCATCTGTGAAATCGTAGGGAAAAGCCGTTCCGAAGCCATATTGCAGAGGACTTTATTGCCTCTGAAATACATAAGCATACTATCCTTATCGGGTTCGGCGTCGGATATATAGCGGTTATCAAAGCCGAGTGGGGAAATATCCTGTATCATAAAATTACCTCATTTTTGTGCAGTTTTTTCTGCGGATAGCTTTGTCATAATTCTGAATTCACATGCTGTCATTGCTGCTGCAACGATGCCTGAAAGCAGGTCGCAGATAGGTCCTGTATAGAGTATTCCGTCTATTCCCATAAATTTCGGGAGGATAAGAAGAATGGGAACGAAGAATATAATCTGTCGTGTCAGAGAAAGGAAAACGCCCTTGATTGGTTTTCCTATGGATGTGAAAAATGTGGAGGAAATAGGCTGAATACAGTTGAGCCAGGTAAAGAACAGGAATATTCTGAAAAAGTGACAGCCAAATTCAAAATATGTATCTGTACCTGTTCCGAAAAGTCCTAAAATCTGCTTTGGAATTAGCTGGAAAAGGATAAATGCTACAACGGAAATTCCGCCGCCGATAGCCAGTGCAAGCTTGTAAGAGGACTTTACGCGGCTGTAGTTCTTTGCGCCGTAATTGAAGCTCTGAATAGGCTGTGCACCCTGTGAAAGACCGATTACAATTGAGAATACAATCATATTAACCTTCATAACGATACCTGCAACGGCAAGAGGTTCTTTTTCACCGTATATTGAAAGGCTGCCGTAGTGTTTCAAGGAGTTGTTGAGTACAACCTGTACAAGGGCAATAGCAAGCTGATTGAAGCAGGAAGCCATACCAATCGCACATACTCTTGAAATCACTTTTAACTGCGGTACAAAGTGTTTTAAAGTGAGTTTGACAGTCTTGAATTTGCGCACGTAGAATATAACCATAAGTGCAGATACAATCTGTCCGATTACAGTTGCTGCGGCAGCACCCTTCATTCCCCAGTCAAAACCGAGGACGAATATTGCGTCAAGTATGGTATTTACAACAGCTCCCGCAAGGTTCAGCAGCATAGTCATACCGGGACTTCCGTCAGCACGGACGATGTGTCCGCCGCCTGTTGCCAGGATAAGAAACGGGAAACCTATTGCAGATACAGCGACATAGTCCTTTGCATATGGGAGTATGTCATCTGGAGAGCCGAAAAGCTTCAGCAGGGGAGTGAGGAAAATCAAAGTAAACGCAGCTATTACAATGCCGATACCTGCAAGCGTTGTCAGGGCATTTCCTGCGAAATAGCCTGCCCGCTTTGTATCGCCCTTACCCATTGTAAGGTTGAAGCAGGACGCACCGCCAATGCCTAAAAGCAGCGCTGCAGCAATACACAGAGTTGAGAACGGGAAAGCGATATTTGTGGCGGCATTTCCGTCAGTGCCGACACCTTGACCGATGAAAAACTGGTCAACGATGTTATACAGGGCACTTACAAGCATACCGATAATACTTGGGATTGCAAAGCTTGCCATAAGCTTCGGCACAGGCGCTGTACCAAGCGGATTATTCTTTTCATTTTCTTTCATTTTTATACCTTCTTTCATTTTTTACTACAATATTATACACCCAATCTTATATTTTTTCAAGACTATATTGACATTTATTTTTTACAGGGGTATAATATAAATGATGCTTGTGAAAGGCTTTTTTAAACATATCCTCTCACTAAAGGGCAAAAATGTGCCTTTTTTCAACCACAAATGGTTGATTATTGAAAAATAATTTTTATTTTCTCCGTTTTAAATAATTATCAACAGGATGTTTTGTTGATGTATTATAAAAAATATAGTTATATATTTAGGTGTGGATTGTTATAATTTATATCTTGTATAAGGCTCGGTATGTGGCAAAAAATAAAAAAGGAGTTGTTATTATGGACGCTAACAAAAAAGCTGTAATCGAAAAAAGAATAATGAAAACAGGTGAAAATCTTATCAAAAATAATATGGAATTTCACTATGCTCCCACTGCGGCAGATGTTAAAGGTATTGTTGAAAGTCTGCTCAGCGATGGTGATGTTATAACTCACGGCGGCACTGTATCTATGGCAGAATGCGGTATAAAGGAGCTTATCGAATCCCCGAAGTATAACTACCTTGACCGCTCGAAAGTGGCTCCTGAGGAGGTTCCTGAGCTTTACAGGAAGGCATTTTTTGCCGATGTGTACATATCAAGCACAAACGCTGTAACAGAGGACGGTGTACTATACAATGTTGACGGCAACAGCAACAGAATTGCCGCTATTGCTTTCGGTCCGAAATCTGTTATAATCATAGCCGGATATAATAAAATTGTAAGAAATCTGGATGAGGCTGAAATCCGCGTGAAAACTGAGGCGGCACCTCCTAACTGCATCCGTCTCAGCTGCAAGACTCCTTGTGCTGAAACAGGGGAGTGTATCTCTCTCAGTAAGGACTGTCACGAAATGGCTGACGGCTGTAAGGGTGACGGCAGAATTTGCTGCAATTACCTTATTTCCGCACAGCAAAGACATAAAAACCGCATTAAGGTTATTCTTGTGGGCGAGGAACTGGGTTATTAATTGTTATATAAAACTAACATTTAATTGACATTCTTTTGTCAAAAGCCCTTGATTATATTTTCAAAATGTAGTATAATATTATTGTATGTGGAATAGCTTGCGGACAGGTTCCGCTGCTGTTCTGATATTGCACTGATAATTCTGCTGAATTGTCACTGCTAAATTCCCGAAAGGAGTATTAAAAATGATTTATTCTCACGAAGTTGAAACAATGTGCCCTATCGCACAGGGCGTTGCTCACGGCGCAGCTCCTATCCCCGAAGAGGCTAAGTGGGTAAAGGCTAAGGAAATCAAGGACATTTCCGGCTTTACACACGGTATTGGCTGGTGCGCTCCTCAGCAGGGTACCTGCAAGCTCACTCTCAACGTTAAGGAGGGCGTTATTCAGGAAGCTCTCGTTGAGACTATCGGCTGCTCTGGTATGACTCATTCTGCTGCTATGGCATCTGAAATTCTCCCCGGCAGAACAATCCTTGAGGCTCTTAACACAGACCTCGTTTGTGACGCTATCAATACAGCTATGAGAGAGCTTTTCCTCCAGATCGTTTACGGTCGTTCACAGTCTGCTTTCTCTGAGGGCGGTCTCGTTGTTGGTGCCGGTCTTGAGGACCTCGGTAAGGGCCTCCGTTCACAGGTTGGTACAATGTACGGTACTCTCGCAAAGGGGCCCCGTTACCTCGAAATGACAGACGGTTATGTTACCGGTCTTGCTCTTAACGAGGATAACGAGATCATCGGCTACAAGTTCGTTAACTTCGGCAAGATGATGGACTTCATCAAGGCTGGCGATGACGCTAATACTGCATTTGAGAAGGCTCAGGGACAGTACGGCAGAGTTGCTGACGCTGTTAAGATCGTTGATCCCAGAAAAGAATAAGGAGGACTTGTACAATGGCTTTATTTGAATCATATGAGAGAAGAGAAAAGCAGATCCTTGACGTAATCAAGGCTTACGGCATCAACTCAATTGAAGGGTGTGCTGACGTATGCAAGGAAAAGGGTCTTGACATCTACAAGCTTATTGAAGGCATTCAGCCTATCTGCTTTGAGAACGCTAAGTGGGCTTACACAGTAGGCTGCGCTATCGCTATCAAGAAGGGCTGCACAAGAGCTGCTGACGCTGCTGCTGCTATCGGTGAGGGCCTCCAGGCTTTCTGTATCCCCGGTTCAGTTGCTGACCAGCGTAAGGTTGGTCTCGGCCACGGTAACCTCGGCAAGATGCTCCTCGAGGAGGAGACAGAGTGCTTCGCATTCCTCGCAGGTCACGAGTCCTTCGCTGCTGCTGAAGGTGCTATCGGTATTGCTGAGAAGGCAAACAAGGTACGTAAGAAGCCCCTCCGTGTTATCCTTAACGGTCTTGGTAAGGACGCTGCTCAGATTATTGCTCGTATCAACGGTTTCACATACATTGAGACAGAGATGGATTACAGCACAGGTGAGGTTAAGGAAGTATTCCGCAAGGCTTACTCCGATGGTCTCCGTTCAAAGGTTAACTGCTACGGCGCTAACGATGTAACAGAGGGCGTTGCTATCATGTGGAAGGAAAATGTTGACGTTTCTATCACAGGTAACTCCACTAACCCCACACGTTTCCAGCACCCTGTTGCAGGAACATATAAGAAGGAGCGTACAGACGCTGGCAAGAAGTATTTCTCAGTTGCTTCAGGCGGCGGTACAGGACGTACACTCCACCCCGATAATATGGCTGCAGGTCCTGCTTCCTACGGTATGACAGATACTCTTGGAAGAATGCACTCTGACGCTCAGTTCGCAGGTTCTTCTTCTGTTCCTGCTCACGTTGAGATGATGGGACTTATCGGCGCAGGTAACAACCCAATGGTTGGTATGACTGTTGCTTGTGCAGTTGCTATTGAGGAAGCTATGAAGTAATCTAACTTCTGATTATAACGCTTATGACACGGTATCGCTTCGGTGATGCCGTGTTTTTCATTTTTTTCTTGATTAATGCGGAAATATATGCTATAATAAATGAGATAAAATCAAAAGGAGTTAAGAAGATGCAAAGAAATAAATTACTTCCCCTTATTGAGGGTGCTTTTGTCATAGCTATGGGTGTTGTACTGAGCTATGCTATAATTTTCAAGATGCCTTGGGGAGGTACCATAACCCTGTTGAGTATGCTTCCGGTGGCTATGTACAGTATAAAATACGGTATAAAAAGGGGGCTTATGATATCCCTTATATTTTCGTTGTTTCAGTTTATGCAAGGTATAGGCGACGGCATATTTGCATGGGGACTTACTCCTGTTATGCTGATTTCCTGTATACTGCTTGATTACATAGCAGCATTCACTTTTATCGGCTTTGCAGGTGTTTTCCGCAGTAAGGGCATAAAGGGCTGGATATGCGGCACGGCTGTTGCGCTGTTTGCACGTTTTATCTGCCATTTTATCAGTGGAGCTGTGATTTTTCATAGCGCAGGAAAGCTTTGGGAGGGCTTTACTACAGATAATACATTTCTTTACAGCCTGATTTACAACGGCTGTTATATGCTGCCTGAAATTGTTTTTACCTGTATTGGTGCATATATTCTTTTCAGAGTGCCTGTTATGAGAAAAATGATAGAAGGAAATCTCTGAAAATCTCCCTCACGACAAACTTTCTATGACAATTTTTGCTCGTGTTCCGGATTTTAGAGAACCCCAGAAAATATTCCAAATCGTCTGCAAAAATAGACTGCAGACGATTTTTTGTCATTTTTTAATAAAATGTAAATTTTTGGAAGAATATAGATAAAAAATGAAAAAACTATTGAATTCTTATGTGCATTGTGTTATAATCAAAGTAGATACACATTTATTTTTTATAGGGTGATGGGAGTGATTATTAATGTCTGAAAAAATTACAGAAAATATTAATGAACTTCATAAGGAACTGTTGAATTCTGTCAGCTGCGGTGTTTTTGCCTATACTGTGCCGCAATATGAGATTGTTACGATAAATGACGCGGCTCGTAATATCATAGAATGTGGAAAAGAGGATGGCATTATAGATGCTTTCAAGAAATTCTATGAAGAAATGATCCACCCAGAGGACAGGACGCGAATTCTTCAGGATAATACAAAGATAGAGAAAGAGGGCGGGGAGATAACCCATAAATACCGTATGATCGGTAAAAATGGGGTGAAGTATATCCGTTCTGTATCAAAAAGACTTGAAATGACGGATGGACAGAAATATATTCTTGCATCTTTCAATGATATAACAAGTCATACAAGACTTATGAATTCTTTGAAAAGAGAGCGTAAAAGCTGTCGCGAGGCTTTAATTAAAAACTGTGAATTCGGATTTTTCTTTGACCTTACAGAGGGACTTGTCTATGAGGAATTTGTTACGGCTCATGAGTTGGGTATTGCCAGAATGCTTGGTCTGGAAGTGCCTGTAAATTTCGATGAGCTGACACAGAAATATTTCAAGACAGTTAATCCTGTATTTGCTGAAAATGGAATGGAAAAATACCTTACGCAGAAAGGGCTTATTGCAGCATATGAAAAGGGGCAGACTTGTGTTATTACTGAATATTACGTGCCTGCTGAGGATAAATATATTCGTACAAACGCCATTATTTCAAAGGATGATGAAACTGAACACTTACAGGCATTTATTATCGCCAATGATATAACAGAAATTCGCAGAAATAACGAGGAACAGCGCAGATCGCTTATAAATCAGAATTTGCAGCTTCTTTCATTGACCGATGAAATAACAGACCAGCTTGGAAGTGGTATTCTTGCATATACCCTCCCTGACAGGCATATTCTTGTATTCAATCAGGAAGCAAGGAAAATGTTTGATGCCCCTGAAATGCAGTCAAGAATTCTGAATTTTGATGTTTCACACAGAGTTATACCTGAGGATAAGATAATAGTAAGCAAAGCTGTCAGAAAGCTTGAAAAACCAGGAGACAGCGTTGAGTATACTTTTCATAATTTGAGAAAAGACGGCACTATAGCTGCTTTGAAGTGTACTACAAAGATGCTCAGCTTCCCTGATGGTGGAAAATATATTCTCAGCTCAATTATTGATATTACAGAGCAGGAGGCTTTTGAAAAGCGTCTTGAGGAGGAGCGCCAGCGATATAAAACTGCACTTTCAATCGGAAGTTTTGCATTTTTCTCCATTGACCTTACAGAGGGTAAGCTGTGTGAACCTATAATTAAAAAAAATGGTGAAAATCTTTTAAATGAATTTGGCATATCTATCCCAGCTTATTATGATGATTTTGCCCGTATTATGTTTGGTGAGGAACGTATTGTATCCGACAGCGAAAAAATCAATATGCTGAGGAGCAGAAAACGGCTTATTGCCGCATATAAAGAGGGAATAGCAGTAATTGACCTTGATTACAGAGTGACTGACAAGGACAGAAATATCCACCTTATAGTTATGCTTCATAAAAAGGATAAAAACGTAATTGCCAGTTTTATTTTCTATGATAACAAATAATGGAATTTCTATTGACTTTTAATTGAAAATATTGTATAATATTAATACCGCACATATTTTGTGCGGTATTGCATTAGAGGAGAAAAATTCAATGGACAGGGAAAAATACATAAATTCCATAAAAAGTGTAATACTAACACCTGAGCAGATACAGGAAAAGGTAAAAGAGGCAGGAGCGTATATCGACAGCCTTTATGACGGCAAACCGATACTTCTTGTGAGCATTCTCAACGGCAGCTTTGTATTCACAGCTGACCTTGCAAGAGCCGTATCAGTTCCATGTGAAGTAGCTTTTATGGCAGCAAGAAGCTATAAGGGTACAGAATCAACGGGAAATGTTGAAATAATCCTTGATATAGAAAAGGATCTTTCGCAATATAATGTAATTATTGCCGAGGATATTATAGATACAGGCCGTACTCTGAAAAAAATCACAGAAATTCTGAAATCAAGAAATCCGCATACATTCAGAGTGTTAACACTTTTAGATAAGCCTGACCGTCGTGTTGTTGATTTCAAGGCTGATTATGTCCTTTTCACAATTCCTGATATATTTGTGATAGGTTATGGCCTTGACTGTGACGGCTATTACAGAAATTTGCCCTATGTAGGAGAACTGGGCTGATTACTTTTCGGATTAAAGTCATAAAAAGGGGATGTTGCTATGAACACAGGTAAAAGAAAAGTCGTACTTATCGGTACGGGTATGGTTGGTATGAGCTTTGCATATGCTCTTGTAAATCAAGGAGGAATATGTAACGAGCTTGTACTCATAGACATTAATAAAAAACGAGCAGAGGGCGAGGCAATGGATTTAAATCACGGTCTTGCTTTCGGCAAATCAAATATGAAAATTTATGCAGGTGAATACAGCGACTGCAAGGATGCGGATATTATTGTAATTGCCGCAGGAGTTGCTCAGAAAGAGGGCGAAACCCGTCTTGACCTGCTGCAGCGTAATGCATCGGTATTCCGTTCTATTATTACTCCTGTTGTAAAATCGGGATTTGACGGTATTTTCCTTGTTGCCACAAATCCTGTCGATATTATGACAAGAGTTACCTATGAGCTTTCCCGTTTCGGAGCTTCACGGGTTATCGGCACTGGTACATCCCTTGATACAGCCCGTCTGCGCTATCTTTTAGGCGATTATTTTATGGTTGATCCAAAAAATATTCACGCTTATGTTATGGGTGAACACGGAGACAGCGAATTTGCGCCCGTATCACAGATGATGCTTGCTACAAAGCGTATTTCCGAGGTTCTTGAAGATAAATGCAACGGCTATTGTCTTGAGGATATGAAGAAAATCGAGGAGCAGGTGCGTACTGCCGCATACAAGATAATTGAGGCGAAGAATGCCACTTATTATGGTATAGGAATGGCTATTACACGTATTGTCAAGGCTATACTCGGAGATGAAAACAGCGTACTAACCGTATCGGCAAAGCTTTGCGGAGAATACGGATGCCGTAATGCTTTTGCAGGAGTTCCCTGCATAATCGGCAGAAATGGTGTTAAAGAGATAATTGAGCTGTCACTTACAGAAGAGGAGCTGAACAGCTTTAAAAATTCCGTTGATGTCCTTGAAAAAGGCTTTGAGGGAGTAATTTAAGTTTTGGGGCGGATAATATCCGCCCGAAATTCAATAACATATTTTTTATTGGAGGAAAAGATGAAAGCATTAAAAATTATTTCTGCATTTACAGCTGCGGCAATGCTTAGCGGCTGTTCATTTATTTCAAATCTTACAGAAGAAATTACAACGATAAACGAAATAGAGCAGCCTGTTATGCCTGTTGCAAACGAAATGCCTGATGTTGAAGAAGTAAGGGATTTTGTTTACGATTTGGAGTGGTATGACGAGCTCTGCGAAGGACTTCTCAGCGGTGATCCTATTGTAAGAGTTGAGTATAAGGTGAAGTCTCGTGAGGTTGAAAGGGCACTTCTGCAGATGAAAAGCGATTGTCCGGAGATTTTCTGGGACGGCAATACATATTTTTCTGAAACTGCTCCCGGCGGAGCGGATATACACGTTTCAGTCCTTGACGGCGTAGACGAGGAAAATATCCCCGAAATGACCGAGGAAATATATAAGGCGGCAGAGAAGATAATCGACCAGATACCCAAGGGCAGCAGCGATTATGAAAAGGTGCTGTTTGTACACGATTACATCATAGAAAATACCCAATATGACCATATAGGCGCGATACTTGAAAATAAGGGAATGTGCCATAATATATATGGCTGCCTTATTGAGGGTAAGGCTGTATGTATCGGCTATGCAGAGGCATTTCAGCTTATAATGAATATGCTTGACATTGAAAGCGGTGTATGTACAGGCTCCAATCACGCCTGGAATTACGTAAAAATTGACGGTGAGTACTACTGGATAGATACAACCTGGGACGATGACGATAGCGGAGAACCCATTCATACATACTTCCTTGTTACAACAGACCAGCTTCTTCGCAGCCGTACCTTTGATACACTCCAGTCATATGTACCCGAGTGTACAGAGACTGAAAGCAACTATTTTGTGAAAAATGGCGGATATTTCGAGACTTACGACGAAAAGGAGATTCTGGGATATGTGGGCGAAAACTCCGATAAGGAAAAATGTCAGATTATGTTTGGCAGCTATGAAGCCTACAGCGAAGCCTTGAATGAGCTTATCGGAAAATCAAAGCTTACAAGAGCAGATGGCGTAGACGATTTAAGATATGTCCGTACAGATGAGATGTTCTGCCTTACACTGCTTTTAGGCGGTGAAGATTAATGAAATGCCTGAAAACAGCGGCTTCTGCTTTGTGCGGAGCATTTCTGCTCACAGGGTGTGAAAGCGTCCCGTATACAGGTTTTTCTGAAACTGAGGTTAGTACTCAGCAGTTTTCAATTGACGAGGAAAGTCTGTACAGCAGCCTTGTTAAGGAGCTTCAGCAGGGGAGTACAACCATAGATTTTGACGGCAGCTTCTCCAACGAGTCTATGAGTGTTGCTCACCAGAGAATCAAGCAGAGATATCCCGAATTCTTCTGGATTGATTCATATGTTACCATTAAAGAAAATAACAGAATAACCTGCAATTTTGATGCTATGCCTGAGGCTTCAACTGAAAAAATTTCGGCAATGATGACAGAAATTGAGAATGCCGCAGATTTGATAATATCATCAATTCCCGATGGCCTTGACGATTTCGGAAAAATCCTGTATGTGCACGATTATATCGCTGAAAATACAGTTTATGCAACGGAGAAAAAAGGTGTTGATGAGATAGGCTTGTGGGATACAGCTTATGGCTGTCTTGTACAGGGAGAGGCTCTGTGCGGGGGATATTCCGACGGCTTTTCCTATGTTATGAAGCGTATGGGCATAGAGTGCGGAGTTGTAAGCGGTGAAAGTGCCGATGAAACCGGACAGATGACAGGTCATGCGTGGAATTACGTAATGCTGAACGGTAAGTATTATTGGCTCGACCTTACCTGGAACGATACGGATGATGAAAAAAATCCCGTAATTCATAGCTATTTTCTCATTGATGATACACGTATGAGTAAAAACCGCATAATAGGTAAAAATCAGTTCTTTGTGCCAATCTGTTATTCAATGGAGGATAATTTCTTTGTCCGCCACAACGGTTATATTACTGTATATAGCCCCGATGCGGTAGGGGAGGCTATAGTTTCATCTCCTGCAGCAGGAAAGGTTGAAATTATGTTTGCAGATAAAACAGCATATGACAGTGCATTAAAGGGACTTTTTGAAGACGGCGCATTGTGGGAACTGACGGAATATGCCGAAATAAGCGAATCTGTAAGCTATATGACAAATGATGATATGTATGTGTTGAGTATACAATACTGATGAAAAAGGGTATCGCAAAGCGATACCCTTTAATGTTATTTCTTGAAAAGCTGTCTGAGAACAAGACCGCCGCCTGCTGCAGTAAGACCGAACATAAGCACAAACATATATGCATTTGTTGTTCTCCAGTGCATACGGACGCTCATAAGCACCGCTGCGAGGATAATAACAAGTCCCACAGCAATGAATATCCAGCCAAAGATTTTTCTTTCCATAAGGAACAGCATAACAACACCTATGAAAAGGGGAACGAAAATAGTTCCGTTTGGCAGATTGAATCCACCGAAGCTGAATAAATAACCGCCGTAGCCCCATGTGCTTTCGATATTCAGATTCTGGAATATCATAAACACACCAGCTGCCAGCATAAGGAGTCCCACGAAGAATTGTAACAGATCACTTCTGTTTTTCTCACGTGCGTCGTTGTAATCCTTGAGATCACGGTAAGCTCTGTCAAGCTCGTTTTCGTACTTTGATTTCTTTGCCATTGTTTTTACCTCCAATAATCTTTATATCTCTAAAACAAGCAGATTACTTGTTTTCAAGAGCAGTAATAAGGTCAACTCTGCGCTGATGTCTGCCGCCCTCAAATCCTGTTGTGAGGAAGATTTCGGCAAGCTCGCAGGCAAGACCAACACCCGTTGTTCTTGCGCCCATACACATAACGTTTGAATCGTTGTGAAGACGGGTATACTTTGTTGAGAATGAGTCTGCACAAAGAGCAGCGCGGATTCCCTTTATCTTATTTGCGGCAATTGACATACCAATGCCTGTACCGCAGAGCAGAATGCCTTTTTCGCATTCACCCGATGTTACAACATTGCATACAGCCTCAGCCATATTAGGGTAGTCGCAGGGCTCACCGTCAGTACCCATATCCTTGAATTCAAAGCCCTTTTCTGAAAGTGCTTTGATAATTTCCTTTTTCATTTCAACAGCTGCGTGGTCGCATCCGATAGCAATCATTTTGTATTCTCCTTATTTTCAAGAATTTTTTCAGCCTGAACCTTTTGCAGATATGAAGCGTCCAGTTCTTCGGGGAAAACGAATTCTTTTGAAAGCGCTCCCAGACATACGCCGCAGGCCGACTGTAACCGTCCCTGTGGTGGAGCGATTATAAACATCGGTGAACGATATGTTGTGAAGAATTCAGCGGCACCGTCACCGCAGAGCATAACCTCTGTGCCGTTAAGGGCGAGAAATTCCGCCAGCTCGTCACAGCTGAGAAGCTGCTCCTCCATAACGGTTTCAAGGACATAGCAGTCGCTTTTGTAAACGGCAGCATACACTAAATCTGCCCTTGCTTTCATAACGGAGCATATAACTCCTTTGTAAGCTATATTATTGCAGGCAAGAGCTTCAAGAGTTGAAACTCCGCAGCATTTGCAGTCCAGAGCAAATCCCATAGCCTTTACACCTGCAATGCCTATACGAAGTCCTGTGTAGCTTCCCGGGCCTTTTGCAACAGCAATAAGGTTTATATCCTTGACGGATATTCCGGCCTGCTCAATAAGGCTTTTTACCATAGGCATAATAATCTGCGAGTGAGTTTTCTGTGTATACAGCGAGGTTTCGGCAATAATCACCTCGTTGTCTGTGTCAAAAAGGGCAGCGGAAGCAACTTTACCCGATGTATCAATTCCAAGCAGAAGCAAAGCGTTCATCTCCCTCTAAAGTGATTTCACGTTTATGCTCGTCAAGAGCATTGATTGTAATATTTATAATCTTTCCCATAAGATATTTTTCAATATTTTCCGACCACTCAACGGCGGCTATATTATTGGTAAAATCGTAATCATAAAAGCCGCAGGATTCAAGGTCCCATTCACTTGTGATACGGTACATATCAAAGTGGTAAAGGTTGATGTTTTCGCCGATATATTCATTTACAAGGGCAAAAGTAGGGGAGGTTACAACATCGCCAAGACCAATGCCCAGGGCAAGGCCTCTTGTGAAAGTGGTTTTTCCTGCGCCTAAATCGCCTTTGTATGTGATAATATCGCCTTTACCGAGAAGTCTGCCGATTTCAGCAGCGGCTTCTATTGTTTCTTCGGGAGAATTTGTGATAATTGTTCTCGTCATATCAGAAAAGTCCTGAAATATTGCCGTTATTGTCGCAGTCGATATTGAGTGCTGAGGGCTTCTTTGGGAGTCCGGGCATAGTGAGAATATCACCGGTGTAGATAACTACAAATCCGGCACCTGCGGAAAGCTTAACGTCGCGGACAGTAATTCTGAAATTCTTAGGCTTACCCAGGAGAGTGGGGTCGTCAGAGAGGGAATACTGTGTTTTTGCAACGCATACAGGCAGATTGCGGAAGCCGATGCCTTCAATTTCCTTGATAGCCTTTTCAGCCTGTGATGTGAAGTTTACGCCGTCAGCACGGTATATTTCCTTTGCAAGGATTTCAATTTTATCCTTGATTGGCAGCTCTGTGGAGTAGAGGGGACGGAAGCCGTCGCTGTCATTTTCAGTGAGGGCAATTGTCTCGCACACCTTTGCAGCAAGGTCAACACCGCCTTCGCCGCCTTTTGCGAATACCTCGCACATAGATACCTCAACGCCCAATTCGGAGCAGAAATTGCGTACAAATTCAACCTCAGCGTCAGTGTCTGTGTGGAAACGGTTGATAGCCACAACAACGGGAACGTGGAATTTATGCATATTTTCGATGTGTGTCTGTAAATTTACAATACCCTTTTCAAGAGCCCACATATTTTCCTTTACAAGGTCAGTCTTTGGAACTCCGCCGTTGTACTTCAATGCACGGATAGTAGCAACGAGGACAACGCAGGAGGGTTTAAGGCCTGCATAACGGCACTTGATATCGAAGAATTTTTCTGCGCCAAGGTCAGAGCCGAAGCCTGCTTCGGTAATACAGTAATCGCCAAGTTTAAGAGCAAGCTTTGTAGCGCGTACAGAGTTGCAGCCGTGGGCGATATTTGCAAATGGACCGCCGTGGATAAATGCAGGGTTATTTTCAAGTGTCTGCACAAGATTTGGCTTGAGAGCGTCCTTTAAAAGAGCTGTCATAGCGCCTGTACAGCCAAGCTGTTCAGCGAATACAGGCTTGCCGTCAAGGTCGTAGGCAACAAGGATATTGCCAAGACGCTTTTTAAGGTCTGCTAAATCAGTGGAAAGGCAGAGAATAGCCATAACCTCAGATGCAACGGTAATCTGGAAACCGTCCTCACGGGGAATACCGTTTGCCTTGCCGCCAAGACCAATAACAGTATTGCGGAGTGCGCGGTCGTTCATATCAAGGCAGCGCTTGAAAAGTACGCGGCGCTGGTCGATGCGCAGCTCATTTCCCTGCTGAATGTGGTTATCCAGCATAGCGCAGAGGAGGTTGTTTGCAGCTGTAATAGCGTGCATATCTCCTGTGAAATGGAGGTTGATATCCTCCATAGGTACAACCTGAGCATATCCGCCGCCTGCGGCACCGCCCTTGATGCCGAAAACAGGACCGAGAGATGGCTCGCGGAGTGCAAGAACTGCATTTTTGCCGATTTTGCCCATAGCCTCTGCAAGTCCTACGCTGACGGTAGTTTTACCCTCGCCTGCAGGGGTGGGATTTATAGCAGTTACAAGTATCAGCTTGCCGTCGGGACGGAAAGCAGTCTGTGAGTAAAGATTTTCGGAAAGCTTCGCTTTATAGTGACCGTATGGTTCAAGATTATCTTCGGAAATTCCGAGAGCTGAAGCAATCTCGTTAATTTTTTTCATTTTCGCTCCCTGAGCGATTTCTATATCAGTAAGCATTTTAATACCTCCGAATACAAGTAAATTAATATGGATAACATCCACAATAAACATTATACCATATAATGCAAAAAAAATCAATATATATCCTGAGATTTTTTACATTATTCGTGTTATTCACCCCTCTACTATATACATTCAAACGAGAAGACAAAAACGGACATAAAAAACAGAAATTTTTATTTTTTAATCAAAAATCGTGAAATTTCCTGTTACTATCATATTAAAAATTATTACAGAAAAGTACATCTCTTGAAATAAAAGAAAATATGTGATATAATGGTAAGCACAAGAAATCTTTTCAGAAGTTCGCTTCTGTACGAAAAGGGAGATGTTATTTATGGAATCTGCGGTATATGCTGCTGTATTGCTTGATATATGCGCTATTGTGCTTATTTTTGTATCTTATGTGGAAAAAAAGGCAGGGGCCAGGAGGTGGAGTAAAACCTCCGATGATATGGAACTTACTGACGAAATCCACGTATTTCACCTTGAATGTGACGAAATACTCATAGGCAGACACGCCTCTGCTGATATCCGCATACAGGATATGTCTGTATCACGCTATCACGCAATGCTCAATGTAACCGACGGTAAGTGGATGATAACGGATATAGGCTCAAAATCGGGAGTGTTTGTCAATGGCGAGCCTGTGCGGCACGTCCGCCTTTATGAGGGGGACGTTATTACTCTTGGAAACCGCAATCTGATTTTCAGAAAAAGGAGGGTGCATAAATGAGCGGAGCATTATCTTACCTGCTGTCCTGTATATTCGTTGTAGCTGTTCACGGCTCAATGCTTCTGAATGTGTATAGCAACGGAAACTACAGCAGCATCAACGATGTAATAGGCCTTAGTGCAGCTGTAATACTGCTTGACGCGGTATATTTCATAATTATGCCATTCTTTAAGCATCGTACATATGCAGTGGATTTTATGCTGCTTCTCATACTCAATATGAGTATGATTTTCCAGTCCTGCTTTGGCGGAGTTCATTTTGATACAAAGCATTTCATTACAATTATAGCCGCTCTTGTGTCCTGCCGCATAGGTTATATGCTGTGCCGCAATCACCGCTGGATACAGACGAAAAAGAAGTTCATATGGGCAGGCATAGGCATACTTTTAGTTGTGATACTTCTCTTTACAGGCAGCAGAAGTATGTGGATAGACTTAGGTTTTATGTCAATCCAGCCTTCGGAATTTATCAAGCCTCTCCTTGTTCTTGCCTGTGCTACGTCAATTGCAGAGCAGCAGAACAGAAAAAAAGTCTGGGGCTTTAATGTGGTGTACGATAACCTTATAATATTCGGCATAACAGCTGTTGTAATTCTTTTCCAGTGGTGGTGCCGCGACCTGGGAAGTATACCCACCTTTGCGGCAATATATGCCTCCTGCTTCTTTATGAGAATATGCTATCCAAAGGCGAAATTTTCAAAGAAAACCCTTATTATTGCTGGCTCTGTTCTGGCAGTTGCGGCAATTATCGGTATAATTCTTGCGCCTGCTTATGTTAAGGCACGACTTTTTGCCGATATATGGAGCAATCCCGATGAGGACGGATATCAGCAGACAAAGGCGCTTATATCCATAGCAGAGGGAGGCTGGTTCGGAAAAGGGCCCGGAAAGGGCTTCCTCCACGAGGTTTTCGCCTACGAAAGCGATATTGTATTTGCTACAATCAGTGAAGAATGGGGACTTCTCTTTGCTCTTATGACCGTGCTTATGCTTGTGCTTATTGTGGCTATGCCCCTTGTAAATCCGCCTCGTTCCTACTATCACGGAACAATGTGCGCGGGAGTGTGCGCTGCGTTTACAATGCAGATGGCGCTGAATATCTTCGGCTCATGCAATATGATACCCTTTACGGGTGTAACGCTGCCTTTTATTTCGGCAGGCGGAAGTTCAATGGTAACAAGCGGACTTATGATAGGTATGATTATTGCAGCACAGTCGCCTGTATTTGCTAATCCAACCAATAAGAAAAATAAGAAAAAGCATAAGCAGCAGAAAAGGAGGACAGTATGAAAAGTATAAAACGATGTCAGCTTGTAATGACCTTGTTCCTCCTGGGTTTTTTAGCAGGTTTAGGAGTTCTCACAGCGAGAATATACAAGGACGCTCCTTTTTATATAACTCATTCCGATAATTACCGTCTTGGCAGGGTATACGACAGGAATAAGGATGTACTTTTTGACGGTACAAAGAAGATTGATAAGCCTGATAATTATCTTATTGATGTGGGTAATCTCATCGGCGACGATAAGGGGCAAATGGAAAATACCCTTGTGGCGCAGAACATCGATAAACTGAGCAATTACAGCTTCAACAGCGGAATTGAAAATAAGAACGGCAAGGCGGCTATATATACAACCCTTGACCACACGGCAAATCGTGCGGCATATGACGCGTTTATGGGCGCTGACGGCTGTATTGCTGCGTATAACTATAAAACGGGAGAGCTTCTTGTCTGCACAAGTCTGCCTAATATAGACCCCCGTCACGGCTATGGCGGTATAGAAAATATGAAATCGGGAACACTTATGTCAAAGGCTATGTACGGAACAGTCCCCGGTTCTACGCAGAAGGTTTCTACAGTTATAACGGCAATGGAAATTCTCGGGCAGGATGAGCTTTTTGCTAAAAGCTACAGCTGCGGCGGATACTATATGAACGGCACAGGAGGAAAAATTGACTGCCACAACAGCTGGGGACACGGCACGCAGAATATACAGCAGGCGGTAGAAAATAGCTGTAATCCCTTCTTTGCGCAGCTTGTAGAGGATGGTGATATGCCCCTTGAAAGCATTGTAGAGATATACACCCGTCTTGGATATAACGTAAGCAGCGGCGAAACCGACAACGAGGAAGAAAATGATGAGGAAAAGGAGCAGGAGTATATTGATATTGACGGTATACAGTGCTTCAAAGCGTCCACAACTCTCACAGATACAGCTGATTTTGCTACGCAATGGGGATGTATCGGACAGGGCGAAACCCTTGCAAGTCCCATACAGCTTATGATGTGGCAAAGTGCCATAGCTAATGGTACAGGAAAAATGACAATGCCCTATCTCATTGAAAAAGTAACTGATGTTGAAGGAAATGTCACTGAAACTGCAAAGACTGAATACAGCGAGCAGCTTTTCAGCAAGGAAACAGCGGCATCTGTGAAGCAGATACTGCTTACCAACGGTGCAAATCACTATCAGTACTCAATTCCCGGCTATAAAGTTGCTATAAAAAGCGGTACGGCGCAGGTTAAGCACGGAGCTGAGGAAAACGCGCTTCTTGTGGGATTTGTCGATGACAAGAATTTCCCCATAGCCTTCTGTGTAGTCCTTGAAAATAAGTACAGCACTCCTGCTGTGGCTGAAAATATAGTTACTACAATGCTGAACAGTCTGTCAAGATAATTTCTGAAAAATGTCAGATTTAACAAATATTGCCTCTGAGTTTATACAAATTATACAAAATTACCAAAATAGTATTGTAAATGTGATTTTTTTATGGTATAATATAACTGTGGAAAAGATATTCCGCATCATAAGCCGTTCCCGATGTACAGGGGACTAACTAAGGAGGATTACAATATATGAAAACAACTATTACAGCAAAGAAAATGCAGATTCCGCAGAATTTCACCGAATACGCAGAAGCAAAACTTGATTCAAAGCTCAGCAAATTTTTCGGAGATGAAGCAGACGCAAAGATCGTTCTTTCAGAGGTAAAGAATCAGATCGTTGTGGAGCTTACAGTAAGATATAACAGCGTAATCTATCGTGCTGAGCGTACAGCCATTGATAAGAATGACGCTCTTGATGATGCTATTGACAAGATTATCAGACAGATTCGCAAGAATAAGACAAAGCTTGAAAAGAAGCTGAAGGATACAGCTTTCAAGGAGGCATTTGCAGAGCCTGTTGAGGAGGTGCCTGAGTACACAGTTATCAAGGAGAAGAAGTTCGAGCTTCGTCCTATGGATGTTGAGGAAGCTATTCTCCAGATGAATCTTCTCAGCCACACATTCTTTATGTTCCTCAATGCAAAGACAGGGGCAATCAGTGTAGTTTACAAGCGTACAGACGGAAATTATGCCGTTCTGGAGCCTGATGTAAAGTAAATGTATATTCAAGGGCGGAGGATTTTCTTCCGCCTTGTCTTATGGGGATTAAACGTTATAGGGGGATTATATTATGATAATGGAATTTATTGCAAGTCTGATTTTAGAGGGGACGCTTGAAGCAGGTACAAGTAAGAAAGTGCCGCTGCCTTTGAGGATACTTCTGCTTCTTGTTTTTTTCGCATTTTATGGCGCTTTGATCGGTGTTTTTATAATGATTGGTGCAAGTGCTTTAAAAGACGGAAGAATTGTCGGAGCAATAGTGATGTTTGCAATATCTGCAATAATTGCATTAATGGTTATTGTGTGGTTTATCAGAACTTGCAAATCTAAACACATAAGATAATATTCAATGAAGCCTGAGGTTGTAAATCTTGGGCTTTTTATTTGCTGAGGACTGAAAGCTGATAGCTAATAGCCCGAACACAAAAAGACTTGACATTCCCGAAATATAGTGTTATAATCTTTAGGCGAAAAGAAAACGGAGGGAAAATATGTTTAAAAATTTCAGAGAAAAATATATAGGTGACAAGCAGTTCTATAAAAATGTGCTGTTTATGGTAATCCCGATGATTCTTCAAAATCTCGTTACCAATTTTGTAAGCCTTATTGACAATATAATGGTGGGACAAGTCGGCACGGAGCAGATGAACGGTGTATCTATCGTAAACCAGTTCATATTTGTGTTCAATATAACCATATTCGGCGCTGTTGCAGGTCCCAGTATCTTCGGAGCTCAGTTTTTCGGCAAGGGCGACCATGAGGGACAGAAATATACTGTAAGATATCGTCTTATTGCTGTGTCGCTGATTATTGCAATAGGTGCGGCTATATTATATTTCTTCGATGAGCCGCTTATCAACCTTTTTATAAGCAAGGACGACGCTCCCGAAAGAATAGCGGCAACGATGAAATACGGCAAGGAATATATGCTTTATATGCTCATAGGACTTGTACCTTTCGGAATCGGACAGGCTTATTCCAGCGTAGTACGTGAGTGCGGTGAAACACGTATACCTATGATTGGCTCAATGGCGGCTGTAGTATTCAATGTATTCCTCGATTATGCCCTTATCTTCGGAAAATTCGGTTTCCCCGAAATGGGCGTAAAGGGTGCGGCTATAGCTACAGTTGCTGCGAAATCCATTGAGGCGCTTGTTGTTATTGTATGGACTCACGCAAATCCGAAAAAGAATAAGTATATTGTGGGATTATTCAGAGGCTTCCGTATCCCCTCGGAACTTGTGGGAAAAATGCTTATTAAAGGTTTGCCCCTGCTTTGCAATGAATTCCTGTGGGCGGCAGGTATGTCCATTATCGCTCAGTGTTATTCCGTCAGAGGTCTTGATGTAGTGGCTGCGAGAAATATTTCAAGCACAATGACAAACCTTTTCGGAGCCATATATATTCAGCTTGGCTCTTGTATCGGCATAATAGTCGGCGCTAAGCTCGGGGCGAATAAGCTGAAAGATGCGCGCAGTATTGACAATAAGCTGTTGTTTTTCAGTGTGGCTGTAACTGTTGTTGTGGCGGCTGTCATTATGCCTTTTGCAGACATATTCCCGAATTTGTACAATACAACCGATGAAATCCGCAGTCTTGCTTCTTATATGATAATTGTTCAGGCAATTGCTATGCCCCTGTGGTCGTATACCAATGCCTGCTACTTTACCCTCAGAAGCGGTGGTAAAACGGGTATAACATTCCTCTTTGATTTCGGTTATACCTTCCTGCTGATGATACCTCTTGCTTTTATCCTTGCTTATTTTACAGATATGGATATTCGTCCTCTGTGGGCAGTGGTCACATTCTCTGAGATTATAAAGGTTATTATCGGATATTTTATGGTTAAAAGTGACCTCTGGATAAATAATATTGTAGACGAAAAAGAAGTTTCAGCGGAAAAATCCGCAAAATAGACTTGCAAAATAGTTTTATTTATGTTATAATTTTCAAGAAACAGGAAAAACTCCGTGAAATACCATTTTATGGGTGAAAGGATAAAATATATGGCTAAGAAAAAGGATTACGGCAACGATAGTATTACGATGCTTAAAGGTGCCGATAAGGTACGTAAACGTCCTGCGGTTATTTTCGGCTCTGACGGTCTTGACGGCTGTGAGCATTCAATATTTGAGGTCATTTCCAACTCTATTGACGAAGCACGTGCAGGCTACGGAAATAAAATCGTTATAACCTATTACCGCAACCACGATATTGAGGTTGAGGACTTCGGACGAGGCTGTCCCGTTGACTATAATAACAACGAAAAGCGCTATAACTGGGAGCTTGTTTACTGCGAGCTTTACGCAGGAGGTAAGTATGACGCTTCATCTGAATCTTATGAATATTCTCTCGGACTTAATGGTCTGGGACTTTGTGCAACACAGTTTGCCTCTGAATATATGGATGTTGAGGTTATCCGCGATGGCTACAAGTATAATCTCCACTTTGAAAAGGGAAACAATGTAGGCGGTCTTAAAAAGGAAGAAACAAAGAAGAAGCAGACAGGTACAAAGACTCGCTGGCGCCCCGACCTTGACGTATTTACAGATATAAACGTATCAGAGGAGTACTTCCACGATATTCTGAAACGTCAGGCTGTTGTTAACCCGAATATACTGTTTCTGTTCAGGTTTCAGAACGAAGCAGGTGGATTTAACGAAACTGAATTTATCTATGAAAACGGCATAACTGACTATGTTACTGAAATAGCAGGGGAGGAGGCTCTCACTACTGTTCAGCACTGGACTGCCGAGAAAAAGGGTAAGGACCGTGAGGATAAGCCCGAATATAAGGTTAAGCTTGATGTTGCCCTAACTTTTTCAAATAAGGCGAAGCTGACGGAGTACTACCACAATTCAAGCTTCCTTGAACACGGCGGCTCTCCAGAGGACGCTGTAAAACGTGCATTTACCGCACAGATTGACAGCTATATCAAGTCTGTCAACGGTTATCAGAAGAATGAAACAAAGATTAAATATGAGGACGTTGACGAGTGCCTTATTCTCGTTTCATCGTCTTTTTCAACGGTTACTTCATACGAAAACCAGACGAAAAAGGCTATTACAAATAAGTTTATCCGTGAGGCTATGACAGAGTTTCTCCGTCATCAGCTTGAAGTGTACTTTATAGAAAATCCAGACGAGGCAAAGCGTATCTCCGAGCAAATTCTCCTTAACAAGAGAAGCCGCGAAAATGCTGAGAAAACCCGTCTGAATATGAAAAAGAAGCTTACAGGTACTATCGACCTGGCAAACAGCGTTGAAAAATTCGTTGACTGCCGTACAAAGGATATTACCCGCCGTGAAATCTATATAGTGGAGGGTGACTCGGCTCTCGGTTCTGTTAAGCTTGCCCGTGACTCGGAATTTCAGGCGGTTATCCCGATTCGCGGTAAAATCCTCAACTGTCTTAAAGCGGAGTATACCAAGATTTTCAAAAGCGATATTATTACCGATTTGATTAAGGTTCTCGGCTGTGGTGTTGAGGTAACATCAAAGGCTAATAAGGAGCTTTCCACCTTTGATATCAATAATTTCCGCTGGAGTAAAATCGTAATCTGTACCGATGCCGATGTTGACGGCTTCCAGATTCGTACTCTTATTTTGACTATGCTTTATAGACTTACTCCCACTCTCATTGAGCAGGGATATGTGTATATTGCGGAATCTCCGCTGTTTGAGATAAACACTAAGGAAAAGACATACTTTGCCTATACGGAGCAGGAAAAACAGCGTATTCTTGCGCAAATCGGAGATAAAAAGCACACAATTCAGCGTTCAAAAGGTCTTGGTGAAAACGAACCTGACATGATGAACCTGACTACTATGAATCCCGATACACGCCGCCTTATCAAGGTAACTTCTGACGATATCCGCGAATCTGCTGAGATTTTTGAAATGCTCCTCGGTGACGATTTACAGGGCCGTAAGGACTATATCGCCGAATACGGAGCAGATTATCTTGAAATGGCTGATATAAGCTAAAGGAGAGAAAAAATGCCGCGTAAAAAAGAAACACCGAAAAAGCCGTCTGCTTTTAAGCACGAGGCTTATATAGAGGGTTCGGGTAGTATTGTTGACGAAACTATAACTGATACCCTCAAAAAGAATTACATGCCCTACGCTATGAGCGTTATTATTTCGAGAGCGCTGCCCGAAATTGACGGTTTCAAGCCCTCTCACCGTAAGCTGCTGTATATGATGTATAAAAGCGGCTTGCTCAATCCCGATAAGGAGCGTTCAAAGTCCGCCAATGTCGTGGGCGCTACAATGAAGCTCAATCCCCACGGCGACCAGTCTATATATGAGACTATGGTGCGTCTTACAAGGGGAAACGAGGCCCTTCTCCACCCATATGTGGACTCTAAGGGTACATTCGGAAAGCAGTATTCCTCAAATATGAAGGCTGCTGCTTCGCGATATACCGAGGTTAAGCTGGAAAGGATATGTGCGGAGCTTTTCCGCGATATTGACAAGGATACTGTTGATTTTGTACCCAACTACGACAATACAATGCAGGAGCCTACGCTTCTTCCAGCTACATTCCCAACAGTTCTTGTAAATGCAAATACGGGTATTGCCGTATCAATGGCAAGTAACGTATGTCCCTTTAATCTTGAGGAAATATGTGAAACTACCATTGCTCTGATGAAAAATCCTGAGCACGATATACTCAGCACTCTTAAAGGCCCTGATTTCCCCGGCGGCGGCTTTCTCTACTATGATGAGGCGGAGCTGAATAAGGTTTACGAAACAGGACGAGGAAGTATTAAGCTTCGCTGTAAGTATAACTATGACAAGGCTTCGAACTGCCTTGAAATTACTGAAATTCCCTATTCTACCACGGTTGAGGCGATTATTTCAAAGGTTGTTGATTTAGTTAAATCAGGCAAACTCCGTGAGGTGTCGTATATCCGTGACGAAACAGGTATTGACGGTCTGAAAATCGCTATTGACCTTAAAAGAGGTACAGATCCCGACGCTCTTATGCAGAAGCTTTACCGTCTTACTCCATTGCAGGACAGTTATCCCTGTAACTTCAATATCCTCATTGCCGGTACCCCTAAGGTTATGGGCGTAAGGGAAATTCTTACCGAATGGGTTGCTTTCCGTGAGGAATGTGTAAAGCGCCGTACCTACTACGATTTGCAGAAGAAGAAAGAAAAGCTTCATCTGTTGGAGGCTCTTGCAAAGATACTCCTTGATATTGACAAGGCTATTAAGATTATCCGCGAAACGGAAAATGAAGCTGATGTTGTGCCTAACCTTATGATTGGCTTCGGAATTGACGAAATACAGGCGGAATATGTGGCTGAAATCAAGCTGAGAAATATCAATAAGGAGTACATTCTCCGCAGAATTGCCGATGTTGACCAGCTGAAAGAAGATATTGCCGAAATGGAGGATATTCTTGGCGATAAGAAGAAAGTCCGCAATATTATTGTTAAGGAACTGAAGGATGTTATCAAAAACTACGGTCAGCCCCGTAAGACTCAGTTCTACTATATCACTGATGTGGAGGACGAGGGAGATATTGATGATACTCCCGATTATCCTGTTCATCTCTTTGTGACTGACAGCGGCTACTTCAAGAAGATTACCCCTCAGTCTCTCCGTATGAGCGGCGAGCAGAAGATTAAAGAGGGTGACTATATCAGTCAGACCTTTGAGGCTATGAATAAAACTGAGCTTATATTCTTTACCGATAAGGCGCAGGCTTACAAATCAAAGGCGAGTGCTTTTGAGGACGGCAAGGCGAGTATTCTTGGTGATTATATCCCTGCAAAGCTCAGTTTTGACGACGGTGAAAATCTGAAATGCCTTGTGCCGACTGTTGATTACAGCGGATATATGATATTCCTCTTTGAAAACGGTAAAGCGGCAAAAATTCCGGTAAAATCCTACGAAACAAAGACGAACCGCAAAAAGCTTGCAAATGCTTTTTCAGATAAATCGCCTCTTATTGCGGCGATATTTACAGCGGAGGATTCGGATATACTTCTGAGGACTTCAAGCGGTCACGCTCTTGTGTTCAACACGGGTATGATTTTGCCCAAGACTTCGAGAAATTCACAGGGTGTTCAGGTTATAACCCTCCGCAAAAAGGCTGTGCTGGAATCGGCTGAAATTGTACCTGCTGAGGTTATGGCGGAGCTTGAAAAGTATCGTGCCAAATCTGTTCCTGCGGCCGGTAAGCCTGCAAAGGAACTGGGCGATTCAAATCAGCTGACATTTTAAGTCGTAATTTTTTTACAGGGCGGTGATTTTTCATCGCTCTTTTTTTCATTTTGTAGTTGTTCATTTTTACAACCCCCTCTATATAAGGGCAAAAATGTGCCTTTTTTCAACCAAAAATGGTTGATTACTGAGGACAGCAACATACAAAGCCTGCACGAAATCTGCTTGCATATTTTCCGTCAGCTTGTCCAGAACTTCCTTGTCATACATCAAGTATGCCTGCGGAATTTCTGAACAATCTGACGAAAAATCTGACTTCGCATCTTCCGCACACGCTCTGTGTGTTGCTGTCCTGAAAAATAATTTTTATTTTCTATGTTTTAGATAATTATCAACAGCTGTATTTGTTATTTATATACAGAAAATAAAGCTATCTGTTTTAATGTTGTATGTTTAAAATTATAATATATTCTGATGAAAATGTGGACACATTGCGGATGTTTAAACATAAAATAGTTGATAAAAAATCAAAAGCGTACCGTTGATTTGGTACGCTTTTGGGTTATTTACTTTATTGCCTCAAATGCCTTTTTAAGGTCATCAAGAATATCATTTACATTTTCAAGTCCAACGGAGAATCTTATCATTCCGCCGTTAATTCCGCAGGCTACAAGCTGTTCGTCTGTAAGCTGACGGTGTGTTGCACTTGCAGGGTGAAGAACACAGGTACGGATATCAGCAACGTGAACCTCGTTTGATGCAAGGCTGAGGGAGTCCATAAACTTAACAGCTGTATCACGGCCGCCTTTGATAACAAAGGAAATAACACCGCTTGAACCAAGTGGGAGATACTTCTGTGCAAGGTCGTAATATGGGCTGCTCTTTAATCCGGGATAATTTACGGATTCAACCATTTCGTTTGCTTCGAGATATTCAGCTACAATCTTTGCATTTTCGCAGTACTGCTTCATTCTGATTGCAAGAGTTTCAAGTCCTAAATTGAGATAGAATGCAGACTGTGCAGCAGGATAGCAGCCTAAATCTCTCATAAGCTGCATTCTTGCCTTGATTATGTATGCTGCCTTGCCATATGTTTCTGTGTAAACTATGCCGTGATAGCTCTCGTCAGGCTCTGTAAACTCAGGGAATTTGCCGTTTGCCCAGTTGAAGTTACCGGAATCAACAATAACACCGCCGACCTGTACTGCGTGACCGTCCATATACTTTGATGTGGAATGGATTACGATATCTGCACCGTGTTCAATAGGACGGCAGAGGATAGGTGTGGGGAATGTGTTGTCAATGATAAGGGGAACATCGTTCTTATGAGCGACTTTTGCAAACTTCTCAATATCAAGGACAGAAAGTGCAGGATTTGCGAGACTTTCGCCGAAAACTGCCTTTGTATTAGGCTTGAATGCTGCCTGTATCTCCTCCTCTGTAGCATCGGGAGATACGAAAATGCACTCAATTCCAAGCTTTTTAAGAGTAACAGCGAAAAGATTAACTGTTCCGCCGTAAATTGTAGTTGTGGAAATAAAGCTGTCCCCTGCCTGGAGAATATTCAGCAATGAACACATTGAAGCAGCCTGACCGCTTGATGTACACATAGCGCCGATACCGCCCTCTAATGCGGCGATTTTATCCTCTACAGCCATTACTGTGGGATTTTCAAAGCGTGAGTAAATAAGGCTCTTTGTGGGGTCGTCGAATACTGCGGCTACATCGTCTGTTGAGTCATATACATATGTTGTGCTCTGTACGATTGGCACAACTCTTGGCTCAGTGTTCTTTGGTGTGTAGCCCGAATGAAGACATTTGGTTTCGATGTTCATTGGATTTTCCTCCTGTTACTTTTTGCGATTTTTCTGAATTTCGGTATGCAAAATTCAAGTATTGCACAGTATTTGTCAACAAGGGTTATGATGTATGTTTCCCTGTATTTCGGAAGTGCAGAGGTAACGGGCCACATATGCTTTACTATCATATCGTACTCTTTCGGGTTGACTGATATAAGCTTCATTGCGTTCTTCAATGCTATATCCGAATGACGGCGGCTGTGCTTCGGCTGGTGCTTTTTACGGCTGACGTTGTATTCCCGTCTGTCGTAGTAGAACAGGTCGTGTAAAAGTCCTGCTCTTGCTGCCGAACGTGCGTCAAGTCCAAGACAGCGACATATGACATATCCGTGATAGGATACGTTCAGACAATGCTGAAATCTTGTTGTTGAGATGTGGTGGGTTATCTCTTTAAGGCGTATTACCTCGGGCAAATTAATTATATCGCTGATACAGCTATAATATCCGCACAGGGTCAGTTCCTTTTTTGAGCATATGGCATTGAGCATAAAATACCCCTTTCTCCATAGGACAGCACGTATACTTCTATTATTATACATCATTTCAGCTGAAAAATCAATAGGAATTTTCTTGATTTGAAAATTTTTGAAATTTTTGATATAATATCTGTAACACTTTTTGATTTCAGTTGTCTGTATAAGTGAAAGGGGGCGTGAGAATGCAGGAAATGCTTGATGAAATATATAAAACTTATGCAAAAGAGCTGTATCGTTACATATTCAACCTCTGCCGAAATGAAACGCTTGCAGAGGATATATTGCAGGATACTATGCTCAATGCGGTTATGTCCATTGATAAATTCAAAGGAGAATGCTCTCTGAAAACGTATCTCTGCCGTATAGCGCGTAATATATGGCTAAATCACGTTAAACGGGCGGAAAATAAGAATATTCCTATTGATGACAGTATGGAGTTTGTTGCTGATGATTCTGTTGAGGAACAACTGAATAATAAAATGCAGTCTCAGGCTATTCACCGCGTTCTGCATACCCTTGATGAGCCATATAAGGAGGTTTTTACTCTGCGCGTCTTTGCAGAACTGAAATTCAATGACATAGGTAATTTATTCGGTGAAAGTGCCAACTGGGCGCGAGTGACTTTCTTTCGTGCAAAGGAAAAAATAATTCGACAGCTTGAAAAGGAGAATCAAATATGAATAAACAGATAACTTGCAACGTCATAAGGGATATTATTCCGCTATACAGCGAAAATCTCTGTTCGGAGGACAGTGCGGAGATTGTAAAAGAGCATATTGAGGAATGTGCGGACTGCAGACGACTTCTTGAAGGATTCGGGGGTGAGAAATGTATCCCTGAGGTTATTCCCGATGAAGCGAAGGCTATGAAGAAAATCAACCTTAAAATTAAACGGTCGAAAAAAGCTGTTATAGCCGCAATATGTGCCATTATAGCAGTTTTAATTCCGGCAGCGGTGCTTTGGGGAAATATGTTCTGGCAGAACGAGAAAATTCCAAGCTTTGAAACAATAGCAAGAAATAAGGAGGTTAAGGAATATTCGGATTTGATTGAAAACGGAAAATTCCATTCCTTTGCAAGATGGATTTCATTAAATTGGGCAGAGGCGGAATATTTTGAAAATATGGGAGATAAAGAAAAGGGTTCTATACCCGAAGCTGAGCTTGAAAAGGCCGATGGTTATGCAGCAAATCTTGTAAATGCTTATAATGTGCTGATTGGCGACGCGAAGGAGGTGGAAGCGGATTGCAGAACATATTATTCAACCGATATGTTTGAAGAACCGCAGGGACGTAAAGGGCTGATTTCGGAGATTACTGTGGAATACAGCGGCGGTGAAACACTTGTTTTCTATGTTATTAAAGAAAACGGAAGATTTGTATGGAGTTGTACGTCTGACGGCAGCTTTGATGAGGAGGTGTTGCGTGAAATTTTTCAGATGTATCAATGATAATATGCACCTTGTGCCGATTTTTATGTCTTTTGTGTGCATATGATGAAAATTCAATGAAGCTTTTGCTAATAAAAGATTACAATTCAATATGTCGCTTGACAAAAATCAGTATGTTGTGTATAATATAATATGAGGTATGGTTATACCTCTGACGATTTAGGTTTCAGAATGTTAATATATGAAAGGACTTGAAAACATGAAGAATTTTGCTAAGAGAATAGTGGCAATTTTTGCTGTACTTGCAGTTGCTGCTACTACATTCGCAGGATGTACAAAGAAAGAAGAAACATCAACAACAGGTGCACCCACAAAATACCCATTTGAGATAGGTGAGGCTGCTGATAACGCTCTTACACCCGGCGATCCTAATCTTGATCTGAATGCTGAGGATCCCGTTGCTCCTGCAACTGAGGCTGAGGCTGAGCCAGCAACTGAAATTGCTACAGAGATTGAGGAGGCTACAGAGGCTGACGGTCAGGCTGCTACACAGTACGTTGCTGCAACTGAGGCTGACGGTCAGGAAGCTACTGACGCTCAGGGTGCGGTTGTAACTGAGGCTGTAAAGGTTACAAATGTTGTTACAAGCGTTGTTACAAAGCCTGTTGAAAAGGCTACAACTCCTGCATATGTAGCCAAGGAAGACGGAAGATATGCAATGTGGCTTGATATCTCTGAGGATAAGAATTTCTTCTTTGAAAATGAGATGATTACTGCTAAATTCAAGGTTAAAGAGGGTATTCCTGACGGCGATTACAAGATTAGGATCTCTCCCGACCTTTCCGACGTTGCCGGTGTTGCTATCTATCCCGAAAAGACTATTGACGGTACTATACGTGTAAATAATGGTACTATTGAGGCTGTTGATGTTTCAAAGGAAACAGGAATGGTATTCTATGGCGACAATATCGCTTGTAAGCAGGGTGATACATTCGATTTCAACATCAATATCAAGAATAACTCCGGTCTTGTTGCTTTCTGTATCTGGTTCTATTTCGACAGCAATGCATTTGAATTCATTGAGGCTCATCCATCAGGTGAATTTGAGGCTATTGCCAGAAATACAGATATCGGCGGCGGAAAAATCAAGGAATAATTACATAAAATCCTTATATACACTGTGCAGAAATGTACAGTATATATTTTTACATATTAATATTTAATCTATTGACAAGTAATTGTTTTTTTGGTATACTATAAATTAGCTATCTATGCATAGCGGTTAGTTGCGTTTGTGACGATAGTCAAATAATTGACGTAATTAGGAGGTTGAAATATGGACGAAAAAGAATTAAAATCGGGCGATATGCCTGTTGAAAAAGTGTCAGAAGAAAATGACAGTGCCGATATTTCCGATGCGGCGGCTGCAAACGAAAATATAGCGTCAGATGGTGAAAATACTGCCGAAAATATCGAAAAATCGGAGGCAGTTGTTGAAAATGGCGACTATGAAATTGAAAGCGGCGAAGCTGAAATAGAAACAGCTAAAGAAAAAGAAAGTATTATAGATGCAGGAAAGAAAATACTTCAGAAAATGGGCATTCCTGATATGCTGCTTTCACGTCTTATTGCTGTATTCTTCCTTATTTCGGGAATGAATCTTTCCGAAATAATGTATGCTGAAGAAGGAGCAATTAATCCTGTTGCGGAATGGGGAAATTACGTTTCAAAGGTTAGTATGCCTCTTACCTTGATACTAATGGCTTCGATTTTTGTGTTTATGACGCTGATACACTGTATTATGCCGAAAAAACTGCGTATTCTCGACCAATTGGGTGCTATTGCCTCTATACTTTATTTCGACCTTAAGCTTTTGTGGAAAGCTTCTGCTACAGGCTTCGGAATAAATATCGGAACATCAGACAGCTTTTATCTGACACTCGGCATAACCATTGTTTCGGCGGTACTTATCTATTACTGCATAAACAAAATTAAGTATCACAGTACTCTTAACAGCATTCCCTGGTGGATATATGGCTTGCTTGTGCTGGCGGCGGCAACGGGTGTGGCAGCATTTGTAAGTATAACAACTATCTGTACACACAGATGCTTTGGCACAGCTTGTCACGACTTCGGACTTTTTGTTCAGATGTATCACTCACTTATTGACAATGGTACAGCTATTACAACTTGTGAGCGTGAGTATACAATTTCTCATTTCAAAATCCACGCTTCCTACATTTTCTATGCCCTTGTGCCTGTATTTAAGATGTTCCCCAAGGCTGAAACACTCCTTATTGCACAGGCTGTTCTGGCAATGGGCGGCGTTATTCCTATGTTCCTCATTGCGAAAAGACACAATTTCAAGGGACTTTCACTGTGCTTTATGGGTCTTGCCTATGTGTTCTGCATTGGCGTTGTTGCTCCTTGTTATTATGAATTCCACGAAAATGCGTTCCTTCCCACAATTCTTATGTGGCTTCTCTGGGCGGTTGACAGAAAGAATTACATTATGTTCTACATTATGTCTGTTCTTACCTGTATTGTCAAGGAGGACGCACCACTTTATGTTGTCTGTATCGGTATATTCCTTTTCTTTGAGGATAAGGGCAGTCTCCGCCGTATGAATGGCCTTATTATGGCGCTTTTTGCAGGCGCATATATGCTTTTCATCACAAACTGGCTTACTCAGAACGGTGACGGTCAGATGATGATGGGCAGCCGTTTCGGTATACTTATGACTGGAGATGACAGCGGTCTTACAGACGTTGTGAGAAATGCTTTCCTCAATCCGGCTTACCTGTTCAGTCTGCTTCTTAGGGAGACTACTATGAAATTCTTCCTGCAGGTTATGGCTCCTATGCTGTTTATACCATTCTTTACCAAGAAAATCAGAAGATTTATGCTTATGGTACCCTTTATTGTAATGAATCTTGTTATCGGTGCAGGATATCAGTATGCAGGAAATGTAGGTTTCCAGTATATCTTCGGACCTGTTTGTCTGCTCCTTTATATGTGTATTATTAATGTTGACGATATGGGACAGAATGGCAAGCAGACTATACCTGTTGTTCTTGGCTCTGTTGCTCTTATTATGACATTCAGCAACAGCTCTCACAAGTGGAACAACTACACCGGTTATATCAATGGCAGGGATTACTTCGATTCCCTTGAGGAAATGCTCGATTCTATCCCCGATGATGCTTCTGTGGGAACTGATACGTTTATCATTCCTCACCTTGGTCAGCACGATGAGTTGTATATCTTTGACGGTAATGACATCAACGAAGACGGTACTATCAAGAATATGGATTGGTATGACTTTATGGCTCTTCCTGTTCGTAATGATATGTTTGCAACATATGAGGAGACGCTTATACGCAACGGATATACTCTCTGGGCTGAAATTGAGGGTAAATTCAATATTTATGTGAGCCCGAATTATAATTAACTATAGAGAGTCTTAAAAAAGCCGCATAGGAAACTGTGCGGCTTTTGGCATAATATAGCTTTACAAATTGCAAGATGTATGGTATAATAAAACTACCATTGATAGGAGGAACTGTTATGGAACAGATAAAAATTGACCGTATAAATGAACTTGCGCGCAAGTCAAGAGAAATAGGACTTACTGAGGAGGAAAAGGCTGAACAGACTGCACTCCGCGATGAATACCGCAGAGCTGTTGTGGGAAGCCTCAATTCAAGCCTCAGCAATACATATATTATGACACCCGACGGAAAAAAGCATAAGGTAAAGCAGAACGGGGGAAAGTAAATGAATACACGTCTGTTTGATGCTGCTGTGAAAGCCTCTGAAAAAGCTCATTGTCCATATTCGGGATTTCACGTTGGTGCGGCACTTCTGACTGCTGACGGAGAAATTTTCACAGGCTGTAATGTGGAAAATGCGTCATATTCAATGACTGTCTGTGCTGAACGTATCGCCATATTCAAGGCTGTTTCTGAGGGGAAGTCTGATTTTTCCGCTATTGCCGTTGCAGGCAGTGCTGACGGTGATTTCAGCAGAAATTGTACTCCCTGCGGCGCTTGTTTGCAGGTTATGAGCGAATTTTGCGGCAGTGGTTTTAAAATAATTCTTGCTGAGGGCGAATATCATCTCTCCGATTTTCTTCCCGTCAGCTTTAACAAGGAGAATCTGAAATGAACTTGAAAGAAAAAATAGAAAAACATCTTATGGATGTTCAGAAACCCTCGCGTTATATTGGCGGAGAGGTGGGCAGCATCGTCAAGGACAAGAATTCAGTTGATGTAAGCTTTGCATTCTGTTTCCCCGATACATATGATATCGGTATGTCACATATTGGTATGAAGATACTCTATTCCCTTAAGAATGCAAGGGAGAATTTCCGCTGTGAGCGTTGTTTTGCACCCGATGTGGATTTTGAGAAGATTATGCGTGAAAACGACATTCCGCTGTATTCTCTTGAATCTCTTGAACCTATAAAGGATTTCGATTTTATCGGCTTTACAATGCAGTATGAGCTTTCATACACCAATGTGCTGAATATGCTTGACCTTGCAGGTATACCGATTTTTGCCAAGGACAGAACAGAGGAACTGACTCAGATTGTGGTTGCAGGCGGCCCCTGTGTGTGCAATCCCGAGCCGCTGGCTGATTTCTTTGATATCTTCATTCTTGGTGAGGGTGAGGAAGTTAACCTTGAACTTATGGATTTGTTCAATGAGATGAAAAAGCAGGGGGCAAATCGTCTTGAATTTCTCCGTAAAGCAGTACAGATCGAGGGAATTTACGTTCCTCAGTTCTATAATTTTGAATATAAGACTGATGGTACAATTGAGAAAATGACCGTATCTGAAAACGCTCCCGAAAAGATTACAAAGAGAATTATCAAGGATTTTGACAATGTTTTCTATCCCGAAAATTTTGTTGTGCCTTTTACTGAAATTGTTCATGACAGAGTATCTGTTGAGGTGCTTCGTGGCTGTATCCGTGGCTGTCGTTTCTGTCAGGCAGGCTTTATATATCGCCCGTTCAGAGAAAAATCTCCCGATACTATTTATGAGGAAACCAAGTGTCTTTGCGAGAATACAGGCTATGACGAGGTATCGCTCGCCTCTCTCAGTACAAGCGACCATTCACAGATTGACGAAATGCTGACAAAGCTTATTGACTATACGGCAGGGGAGCGTATAAATCTTTCGCTGCCTTCTCTCCGTGTGGATAATTTCACGGAGGAGCTGCTGGAGAAAATCAAGAAAGTACGCAAAAGCGGTCTGACATTTGCCGCTGAGGGCGGTACACAGCGACTTCGTGACGTCATTAATAAGAATGTCACTGAGGAAGAAATTATGAGTACCTGCAAAATCGCCTTTGAGGGCGGTTACAGCAGCGTTAAACTCTATTTTATGATGGGACTTCCCACTGAAACAGATGAGGATATAATCGGAATTACCGACCTTGCACAGCGTATTCTTGACCTGTATTATAGCATTGAAAATCGTCCTAAGGGCAGAAGTCCGCAGATTTCCGTAAGCTGTGCCACATTTGTTCCAAAGCCCTTTACGCCTTTCCAGTTTGAGCCTCAGGATACTCGTGCTGAAATCGAGAGAAAGCAGAAATTGCTCCTTGATTCTGTAAAGTCCAAGAAAATCAAGGTAAGCTATCACGACCCGGATGTAAGCCAGCTTGAAGCTGTTCTTGCAAAAGGCGACAGACGGCTTTGTGATGTCGTTTATACGGCTTGGAAAATGGGCTGTAAATTCGATAGCTGGAGTGAGCATTTCAAGTTTGATGTGTGGCTTGAGGCCTTTGAAAAATGCGGCGTTGACCCTGCATACTATGCAAACAGACGAGCTGAATATGACGAAATACTGCCGTGGGATCACCTTGATTATATGGTATCAAAGGAGTTCTTCATTCGTGAAAATAAAACGGCGCACAATGCCGTAACTACGCCCCATTGCCGACAGAAATGTTCGGGCTGCGGCGTAAATAAAGCTGTTGGGAGGGAATGTTTTTGTTAAGACTTCGTGCAACATTTAAAAAGACAGGCAGGGCGAAATATATTTCCCACCTTGATCTTAACCGCTGTATGCTACGTATTTTCCGCCGTTCAAAGCTGCCTGTGTGGTATACCGAGGGATTTAATCCTCACCCATATTACAGCTTTGCCCTTGCTCTTTCACTTGGATTTGAAAGTGAATGTGAGATTATGGATTTCAATATTACCGATGACAATATGCCCCTTTCTGTTATAAAGGACAGGCTTAATGAGGTAATGCCAGAGGGTATGGGAATTGTGGATATTGCACCTCAGAAGAATAAAATTACGGTTATTGCTAAGGCTGAGTATGAATTTGACCTTAAAACCGATGATGTAGACGGAATTTTTGAAGCTGTGGAAAAACTTCTTGCCGCAGATGAAATTCTCATTGAGAAAAAGACGAAAAAGGGCATAAAGACCGTTGATTTAAAGCCAGATACGGAAATTGTATCCCTCGAAAAGGCTGATGCATTAGTTAAAATTGCTATGCGTCTGCCGGCAGGAACAAAAACTAATTATAATCCGACACTTTTTACAGAAGCGTTGAAAAAATCCTGCGAAATTCCATTCGAAATGGTAAATATCCGCCGTACTGGAATTTTATGTGAAAATAATGAAAAATTTTCTTGAAAACACTTGCAATTTCCAAAAAAGTATGATATAATTATAAAGCATTTGTAATCCGTCTGTATTTTTGCAGATGAGGGTTAATGCCGAAAGACATTAAATCGAGCAGTCCGCTGCCTTTTCAGTTCTGTCGGTGACAGGGCAAACGTGCCTTAGGGCAATGGTATTTATTCCCGTGCTTCCGTTATGCTGAAACGGTTTTTTCGGGAGAGGTAAGAATGTTCGGAAATTTTAGGAGGATTTAAAAATGGATGCACTCAAGTTAATCAGCGGATCAAGTATGAAGGAAAACGCACCTCAGTTCAACGTAGGTGATACTGTTAAGGTACACGTACGTATTCAGGAAGGTGAGAAGAGCCGTATTCAGATCTTCGAGGGTACTGTTATTGCTAAGAAGCACGGCGGCATCAGCGAGACTTTCACTGTAAGACGTGTTGCTCACGGCTGCGGTATTGAGAGAGTTTTCCCCCTTCACGCACCTGCTGTTGACAAGGTAGAAGTTGTTAGACACGGTAAAGTTCGCCGCGCTAAGCTCTACTACCTCAGAGACAGAGTTGGTAAGGCTGCAAAGGTTAAGGAGCAGATTCGATAAGACTGTATTTGAGTCCGTTGCCGTCGGATTTTTCCGACGGTTCGGCTCCTATCCGCGGGGACATTATGTCCCTTTTTTGCTATAATGAAAATTTTTTCTATATGTATAGAATGTTAAGAGGTTCTCAAAAAACGGAACACAAGCGGGATTTCGTATATGACAAGTATCAGTTACAAGGTTTGGCAACGAAGTAAATGGTATTTGTCATAGAAATTCAGATGTGAGGTGTTTTTTTAGAGATTCCTTTAAGATATATGAATGAGAGGTACAGATATGGACGAGAATATGGAAATGACAGCTGCTGAGGAGATAACAGAGGAAGTATCTGAGGAAACATCAGCTGAGGAAACATCTACGGAGACAAAAAAAGAGGATAAGAAGGGCGATTTTATCAAGGATCTGATTGAAATTGCCGAATCTACGATTATAACCGTTTTTATTATTGTTCTGGTGTTTACTTATATCCTTCACCCTGTAAATATCGTGGGACGCTCAATGGTTCCCACTCTTAATCAGAATTACAGTGGCGAGCGTGAGGCAAGAAAAGAAACAGATAAGGTGTTTATGAATACTTTGTTTATGAACGTTAAATACGGTGATATTCTCGTTATTGACAAGGATAAGAATTATCTCTTTGATTCTGAAGGAAATGTCTGTGAGCCTGAATATGATGCACCTATAGGCGAATGTATCATTAAGAGAGTAATTGCTGTTGGCGGTCAGACTGTTGAAATCCGCGACGGTGAAGTGTATGTTGACGGTAAGCTTCTTGATGAGCCATATATTGCTGCAAACTCATATACAGAGGACTTAGGTGCATTTGATGGACAGTATCCCATAACTGTTCCTGAGGGCTATTATTTTGTTATGGGCGATAACCGTAATCACTCCACAGACAGCCGTGCAAGAAGCGTAGGTTTTGTAAAGAGAGATCAGATTTATGGTAAGGCTATTATCAAATATTCTCCTATTGAAGAATTTGATATCCTTATAGGTTCACATAAGGGGTAATTTGTTGTGAAAAAGTGTTTGCGTTCTGCTATAGACTTACTGGAACAGTTTATAATAACTTTTTTTATAATTTCTCTTGTTTTTACCTATTTATTCAGAGTTGTAAGTGTTGATGGGGATTCAATGTGCAATACCCTTTACGACAAGGATAGAATTATTATTAATCTTTCCGACCGCACTTACAAAACAGGAGATATTGCTGTGATGTCCCCTGAATATGCTGTAACTTTTGATGAAAACGGAATGCTTGCAAAAAGCAATGGACCGAATAAAATTATTGTAAAGCGCATTATTGCAACAGAGGGGCAGACAATAGATATTGATTTTGCCGCCGGCATCGTCAGCATTGACGGTGAAAGGCTTTACGAAGATTATATCGACCTTGGACTTACCCATAATGACGGTGGAGCCTTTACAGGTCACTATCCCATAACAGTACCCGAAGGTTATGTATTTGTAATGGGAGATAACCGTTCCGTATCTCTTGACAGCCGTTCCTATAAAATCGGATTTGTGGCTGAGAAAGATATAATCGGTACGGCTTTTGTGAGGGTATATCCGCATTTTGAGATATATTCCTAAGGAGGATAAATGGAAAATACTGATATAAAAACAATACAATGGTTCCCCGGACATATGGCAAAGACGCGTCGTGCTATTGTTGCAAATATGAAGCTTGTGGACGCTGTTGTAGAAATAATAGACGCTCGTACACCTATGAGCAGCCGAAATCCCGAAATTGACTCAATGACAGGTTCAAAACCAAGAATTGTATTGCTGAACAAATGTGACCTTGCGGACAGCAATGCAACATCGGCTTGGGTTAATTATCTTAAAAAAGAAAATGTAACAGCTCTTGCAGTTGATTGTAAATCAGGGAAGGGTATAAATAAGCTTATGCCTACTCTTAAAGCAACGGTGCTGAAAGAGCTTATGGATAAGCGTGAAAAAAACGGCATGACAGGCGCGCCTGTTCGTCTTATGATACTTGGTATACCCAATGTGGGCAAAAGCTCCCTTATCAATCGCCTTGCAGGAAGCAAGCGTGCAAAGGTTGAGGACAGACCCGGAGTTACCCGTGTAAAGCAGTGGGTAAAGCTGAAAGACAATACAGAGTTGCTTGATATGCCCGGTGTTTTGTGGCCTAAATTCGAGGATCAGTCAGCGGCTATACGCCTTGCTTTTACAGGTGCAATCAGCGATGATATTCTTGATATTGAAACCCTTGCAATGAAGCTCTTAAGCTATCTTGCAGAGAATTATCCACAGGCTCTTGTTGAGCGATACAAGGTAGAACCCGAAGAAAACGACGACGGACTTGCTCTCCTTGAAAAAGTGGGAAGAAAGCGCGGTATGGTTGTTTCAGGCGGCGAAATCAACACTGAAAGAGCTGCAATTACTGTATTGGACGAGTTCAGAAGCGGCAAGTTGGGACGTATTACCCTTGAAATGCCTGAGGTGAAATGATATGGCAAGAGTTATACTCCACAAGGAGCTTTTCGACTTTGACAAGGAGCTTCGTGAGAAATATCCCGTTTTATGCGGAGTTGATGAGGCTGGCAGAGGGCCTCTTGCGGGTGATGTATACGCTGCAGCAGTTGTGCTGAATGATGATACGCTTATTGATTATCTCAATGACAGCAAGAAAATATCGGAAAAGCGCCGTGAGCTGCTTTATGACGAAATAATTGAAAAAGCGGAGGCTTATTGCATTGCAACCGCTTCCGTTGAGGAAATTGATGAGCTTAATATATTGCAGGCGACAATGCTTGCGATGAAAAGAGCCGTTGAGGGGCTTGGAATAAAGCCGGATATGGCACTTGTTGACGGAAACCGTATGCCCGAACTTGACTGCCCTGCTGAAAATGTTATAAAGGGTGATGCAAAATCAGCATCCATATCAGCAGCGTCTGTACTTGCTAAGGTTGCCCGTGACAGGTATATGCGAGAAATAGCCGAAAAGTATCCTCAGTACTGCTTTGAGCAGCACAAGGGATACGGCACGAAGCTACACTGCGATATGCTGAAAAAATACGGCGCCAGCGATGTTCACAGAAAGACATTTCTGAAAAAAATTCTGGGTGAAAGCGATGAACAGCGTTGAAATCGGCAATATCGGCGAGGATTACGTCTGCTCCTACCTGATAAAACAGGGATATGAGATTGTTGAAAGAAACTACCGTATAAGGGGCGGAGAAATTGATATAATAGCGGTAAATACGGACTATATTGCCTTTGTTGAGGTAAAGTCACGAAAACCGAATAGTATGGTAAGCGGCTATGATGCGATAAATAAACGCAAGCAGACGCTTATTGTGAAAACAGCGAGTAATTTTTGCTATAAGCATCCGAATAAGCTGCAGCCGCGGTTTGATATCGCAGAGGTTATAATATCGGGCGGCAGGGTGCTTAGCATTGATTATATAGAAAATGCCTTTGATACAACAGGCATGAATTTCATTTTTTAAAAGGGTGATTATATGTTTTACAACAGTACAAGAAACAGCGGAGTAAAGGTAAGCAGCGCAGAGGCTATTACACAGGGAATTTCCGTTGAGGGCGGACTTTTCGTTCCTGAGTCGATTCCCCAGCTTACTTTTGATGAGCTTAAAGCTATCGGTGATATGAAATATGCCGACAGAGCAGCTTATGTTTTCTCAAAGTTCCTGACAGACTTCACAGAGGCTGAAATCCACTACTGTACTGATAATGCCTATTCCACAAAGAATTTCGAAACAGAGAGCATTGCTGAAATAGCACATCTCTTTGACGGTACATATATGCTTGAACTTTGGCATGGTCCAACTTGTGCATTCAAGGATATGGCTCTGCAGATTCTTCCATATTTCCTTACAACATCTGCAAAGAAAATTAATCTTGACAAGAAGATTGTTATTCTCGTTGCTACATCAGGTGATACAGGAAAAGCTGCTCTTGAAGGCTTCAAGGACGTTGAGGGTACATCAATTCTGGTATTCTATCCCGAGGACGGCGTAAGCCCTATGCAGAAGCGTCAGATGAAGACACAGGAGGGTGAGAATGTCGGCGTATGTGCTATCAAGGGCAACTTCGATGACTGCCAGAACGGTGTTAAGGCTATATTTACAGATAACGATGTTAAGGCAGCGCTTGACTCAAAGGGTATGATTTTCTCATCTGCTAACTCTATCAACTGGGGCAGACTTGTTCCTCAGGTTGTATACTATGTTTCAGCTTATGCAGAGCTTGTAAAGAGTGAGGAAATCGAGCTGGGCGAGAAGATTAACATTGTAGTTCCCACAGGTAATTTCGGTAATATCCTTGCTGCTTACTATGCAAAGCATATGGGAGTTCCCGTAAATAAGCTTATCTGTGCTTCAAATATCAACAATGTACTTACAGATTTCATAAATACAGGCGTATATGACAGAAACCGTCAGTTCTATGCTACTGTTTCTCCCTCTATGGATATTCTTATTTCAAGCAACCTTGAAAGACTTCTCTATCTTATGACAGACAGAAATGACGCTGTTATAAACGAGTGGTTCGGAAAGCTTGCATCTGAGGGCAAATATGAGGTTACAGCCGATGTAAAGGCAAAGCTGAACGAGGAATTCTTCGGAGGCTTCTGTGATGACGAGCAGACAAAGGCTACAATAAGCGAAATATACGAGAAATACTCATATACCTGCGATACACACACAGCTGTTGCTGTTAAGGTATACAACGATTATAAGGCAGCTACAGGGGACGATACAAAGACTGTTATTGCCTCCACAGCAAGCCCGTACAAGTTCTCCGCAGCTGTACTGGAGGCACTTGAAAAGGGAACTTCTGATATTGACGAATATGCAAAGGTTGACCGTATTGCAGAGCTTTCAGACATTCCTGTACCTGCTGCACTGGCTGATCTCAAGAACAAGCCTGAGCGTTTCACAGATGTAATTGAAAAGGCTGATCAGAAGGATTACGTCCTCAGAACCCTCGGATTCTGATGAGTTTGTATGTTATCGGGGATTTGCACCTATGCTTCTGCGATCCCTCAAAGACAATGAGTATATTTGCCGGCTGGAACAATTACCAGGAAAAAATCGAGGAAAACTGGCTTAATAACGTCAAAGCAGAGGATACAGTAGTTCTTGCGGGAGATACTTCCTGGGGTATGTCCTTACAGCAGGCAACTCCCGATTTTGAGTTTATACATAAACTTCCGGGTAAGAAAATCCTGCTGAAAGGCAATCACGACTACTGGTGGACAACTATGAAGAAAATGGAGGATTTTCTGTCCTCAAACGGATTTGACTCTATAAATATACTTCATAACAATCACTATCAGTACGAGGAATACGGCATCTGCGGCACAAGAGGCTGGGTTAATATGCCCGGTGAGGTGCAGGATGAAAAGGTGCTTCGCCGTGAGGTTATGCGGCTTGAAGCTTCAATAAAATCCGCAATAAATGCAGGGCTTGAACCTATGGTATTTATGCACTATCCGCCGATTTTTGCTTCAAACTTCAATTATGATATACTTGAAGTGCTTTACCGCTACAATATAAAAGATTGCTACTACGGGCACATCCACGGTCATTCTGCCCACGGATTATGCGTCACAAACACCTATGATGACGTAAATTTCCATCTTATATCAGGTGATTATTTACAGTTTATTCCGGAAAAGGTGCTCTAAAACTGTGTAATAGGTAGAAGTATTCAATTATTGTAGAAATTCAATTCAAAATATGGTATAATGTTTAGGTATTCTTTTAGATGTAGAAAGTGCATCTTTATAAAAGAGCTTATATATATTTAATGGAGGATCATTATGTTAAAGTCATCTAACAAAACCGATGTGAACACAACAGAGCTGATTATCAGCATTGATGCAGAAACTTTTGAGGCTGCTGTTGAGGCTGAGTATCAGCGTGAAAAGAAAAATATTCAGATAAAGGGCTTCAGAAAGGGCAAGGTTTCCAGAAAGCTTGCTGAGAAGACTTTTGGTGAGGGTGCATTCTATGAGGGCGCTATCAACAGCCTTCTCGGACCCGAGATTGAAGCTGCTATCGCTCAGGAGAACCTTAACCTGGTTGACAGACCTAACGTTGAAGTTCTTTCTATCGACAAGGAAACAGGCGTTGAGATCAAGGCTGTATGCGTTACAAAGCCTGAAATCGAGCTTTCTGACTATAAGGGCATAAAGGCTGCTAAGAAGGTTAACGAAATCACAGATGCTGACGTTGACAAGCAGATTGATATCATCAGAAAGAAGAACGCACGTATCGTATCAGTTGAGGACAGACCTGCTCAGATGGGCGATGAAGTTACAATTGATTTCGAGGGCTTCTTCGGAGACGAAGCATTTGAAGGCGGCAAGGGTGAAAATCATCCTCTCGTACTCGGCAGCGGTCAGTTTATCCCCGGCTTCGAGGATCAGGTTGCAGGCCACAGCGTAGGCGATGAGTTCGACGTTATTGTAACTTTCCCCGAGGATTACCAGATGACAGATTACGCTGGCAAGGAAGCAGTATTTAAGACAAAGATCAACGCTATCACTTTAGAGGAACTTCCTGAGATTGATGATGAGCTTGTTAAGGACGCTACAGAGTTCGATACAGTTGATGAGTACAAGGCTAACATTCGCACACAGCTTGAAGAAGCTGCTGCAAAGCAGGCTGAGGCTGCATTTGAGAATGCAGTTCTTGAAGCTCTTATCAACAAGGTTGACGCTCCTATTCCTAACTGTATGTTTGAGCAGAGAATTGACGAAATCGTTGCATCCTTCGACCGTCAGCTCCAGCAGCAGGGTATGAGCCTTAAGCTCTACTGCCAGTACACAGGTATGGACGAGCAGGCTATCAGAGACACATACAGAGAGCGTGCAGAGGGCGAAGTTAAGCTCCGTCTTGCTCTTGAAAAGGTTGCAGAGCTTGAGAATTTCGAAGTAACTGAGGACGAAATCAACAATGGTCTTGGTGAAATCGCAGCTGCAAACAATATGGATGTTGCAACTGTAAGAAGATTTATCAACGTTGCTGAGTATGCAGCAGACCTCAGAGTACAGAAGGCTATTGAGTTCATAAGAGAGAACGCAGTAGTTGACAATGCAGAGGAAGCTGCTGAATAATTAAAGATACATATCGTTGTCCCGTACTATACGGGACAATGGTTTTATTAAGATATTTCGACAAAAAATGAGAAAGGACGATGAATTATGAGTTTTATTCCTTATGTTGTTGAGCAGACAAGCCGCGGAGAGCGTTCCTACGATATTTTCTCCCGACTTCTGAATGACAGAATTATTATGCTTTCAGACCAGGTAAATGATGCTACTGCAAGCCTTGTTGTTGCACAGCTTCTCTTCCTTGAAAGCCAGGATTCTGAAAAGGATATCTCGCTTTATATCAATTCCCCTGGCGGCTCTATCACCGCAGGAATGGCGATATATGATACAATGCAGTACATCAAGTGCGATGTTTCAACTATATGTATCGGTATGGCTGCTTCAATGGGAGCATTTCTCCTTGCAGCAGGTGCAAAGGGCAAGCGTTTTGCACTTCCTAACAGCGAAATCATGATACATCAGCCTCTTATTTCGGGCGGACTTGGCGGTCAGTGTACAGATATCAAGATACATTCCGACCATTTGCTGAGAACTCGTCAGAAGATGAACGAGCTGCTTGCTCAGAATACAGGCAAATCCATTGAGCAGGTTGAGATTGATACTGAGCGCGATAACTATATGACAGCTCAGGAGGCTCTTGCATACGGTATTATTGATAAGGTTATTGAGAAAAGGTAGGGACTCCTATGGCAGAATTCAAGGTATGTAATTTTTGCGGACGAGGAGAAAACAGCACAGGTGCAATGTTCTCCGCAGGTACAACAAATATCTGCGATGAGTGTATTATATATTGCTATGAGCAGCTTATGGGGCCTGATTTCATCAAGGCAAAGCGAAAGGAAGCTCAGAACGGCAAAATGCCTGTATCATCGGGCATAGAGCTTATGAAGCCTGCTGAAATAAAGGCATATCTTGACGATTATGTTATCGGTCAGGACGATGCGAAAGTTTCTCTTGCGGTTGCCGTATATAACCACTACAAGCGTATACTGAGCCAGGAAAAGAAATCCTCTAAGGCAAAGGATGACGGTGTAGAGCTTCAGAAGAGCAACGTACTTCTCCTTGGCCCTACAGGTGTAGGAAAGACTTTTCTTGCACAGACCCTTGCAAAGCTTCTCAATGTGCCTTTTGCTATTGCTGACGCTACTACAGTAACTGAAGCAGGCTACGTAGGCGATGACGTTGAGAACGTTCTTCTTCGTCTTATCCAGGCAGCTGATTACGATATTGAAGCTGCCGAAAAGGGTATTATATATATTGATGAAATCGACAAAATCGCAAGAAAGTCTGAGAATACATCAATTACGAGAGATGTAAGCGGCGAGGGTGTACAGCAGGCGCTCCTTAAAATCATTGAGGGAACTGTTTCAAATGTACCACCTCAGGGCGGCAGAAAGCATCCAAATCAGGAAACACTTAAAATTGACACAAAGAATATCCTGTTCATCTGCGGCGGAGCATTTGATGGACTTGAAAAGCAGATACAGAAGCGTATCGGCAAGGCTCCTATTGGTTTTGGCGGCGAGATAAAGAGCGTCAAGGCTGACAGTGAAAATATATTCAAGAAGGTTGTACCGAAGGATCTGATAAAATTCGGTATGGTTCCGGAATTTGTGGGAAGACTTCCTGTTATATCCGTGCTTGAGGAGCTTGATGAGAATACACTGGTAAGAATTCTCACAGAGCCTAAAAATGCTATAGTAAAGCAGTATCAGAAGCTTTTCAGCTATGACAAGGTAAAGCTGGAAATTGAGGACGATGCTCTTATTGAGATTGCAAAGAAATCCCTTGCACAGAAAACAGGAGCAAGAGGACTCCGCTCCATACTGGAGAATGTTCTTATGAAGTCGATGTACAATGTACCCTCTGACAGCACAATTACAAAGGTAATTGTAAAGAAAGAGTGCGTAACAGAGGATGCACAGCCTGAGTATGTTCATAAAAAAACAACCAAGAAGGCTGAAATGGCAGAATAAATAAAAACGTCGGGCGTAAAACCCGACGTTTTCTTTGTTTACAAAAGGCTAATCAGCATCCACAGCCACAGCCGCAGTCGCCGACGTTGTTGTTAGCACAGCCGCAGCTGTTGTTGTTGCCGCATCCGCAGAAAATGAAGAAAATGAGGATGAGAAGGATAATCATACAGCTGTTGCCGCCAAAACAAGAATTACACATAATAAAAATCTCCTTTGAGAATGAATTTGAATCGCTTTGCTTGCGTTTCATAGTACATAATATGCCACAGCAAAAAAAGTGTTACAGCATTTTACAGTGAGATATAAAGTTAAAATAAAAAAATAATGCATTTTGATGTCCGTTTTTCGTTTCTCGTTTGAATGTATATATAGAAGGGAAAAATATTGCTTCACCAACAAAACTTTTTCATCAAATACTTGTCACTAAGAAAATGTCTATGCGACTTCCTTTCTTGATGATTTTTCTTTACGCGTTTATCTTTTGGGCAATGGATAATTGTTCAAGCAATAGCAGAGTAATTTTCACGGAAACTTTTTCGGTAATTTTTCAATTCGACTGTTATCGCGCTGTATACGTGGCATAATATAGTAGTAGAAAAAGAAACGGAGGAGAACATATGATAAATACAGACAAATTCACACCAAAAGCGGCAGAGATAATCGAGGGAGCTGTTGATATTGCATCGGAGCTTGGTCATACCTACGTGGGAAGCGAGCATATTATTCTTTCCATAACAGGGGACGGAACATCATCGGCGGCACAGATTATTATGGACGGAGGAGTATGCTACGATGATCTGCGATGTGAAATTATAAAGCTTGTGGGGCAGGGTACCCCTTCAGTGCTGAATCATCGTTATTTTACAACGGCAGCAAGGCGTATTCTCGACAATGCCTGTACAATTGCGGCAGCCGACGGAAAAAAATACGCTTCACCGGAGCATATACTTGCATCAATAGTAAGCGAGTCCTCATGCAGTGCCTGTAACGTTATAAAAAAGGCAGGAGGAAACATGACAGATATATGCAGCGGACTTGAAGCAATATCCTCAGCGGAAATAAGAAATGGGCTATATGAAGCTATAAAGCCGAAAATGTCACATCTCCCCAATTTATTCCGCTATGGCAGAAATCTTACAGATATCGCCCTTGTGAAGAAGCACGACCCCTTGATCGGCAGAATAAGGGAGGTAGAGCGTGTATTGCAGGTGCTTTCTCGCAGGGTAAAGAATAACCCCTGTCTTATAGGTGAGGCAGGAGTAGGCAAAACAGCCATTGTAGAGGGCGTTGCAGAGCTTTTCGTGCGGAATCTTGTGCCTGATTCCCTTAAAAACAAGTTTATTTTCTCACTTGATTTCACCTCGCTGCTTTCAGGGGCGAAATACCGCGGCGATTTCGAAGAACGTGTCAAGGCGTGTATTGATGAGGCGGTGAATGCAGGAAATATCATACTTTTCATAGATGAGCTTCACACTATAGTAGGGGCAGGTGCGGCGGAGGGAGCAATTGATGCGGCAAATATAATGAAGCCTCAGCTTGCCCGCGGAGAATTGCAGATAATCGGTGCAACCACCTTTGAGGAGTACAGCAAGTCAATTGAAAAAGACTCAGCCCTTGAACGTCGTTTTCAGCCTATACAGGTCAATGAGCCGGCTGCGGATGAGTGTATCGAAATGATAAAAGGATTGAAAAACAGTTATGAGAAGTATCACGGAGTAGAAATACCCGACGATATGATTGAATTGTCGGTTAATATGGCAATACGCTATATATCCGATAGATTTCTCCCCGATAAGGCGATTGATGTAATGGATGAAGCCTGTGCCTGTGCGAAAATCCGCAGTCATTCGGGGAAAAGACGTACTGATTCAGAGTATGTGGAGTTAAGGGATAGAGATTACACCATAGACGGAATAAGCCGTATTATGGGTGGTGACGGCGAGCCTGTCCTCCGTGGGGAAGATATTATGAATGTGGTATCAATGAAAACGGGAATTCCCCTCAACAAAATCACAGCAGAGGAGGGCATACAGCTGTGTTTTCTCGAAAAAACACTTTCAGAGCGTGTTATAGGCCATAATTATGCGGTAAAAAAGGTAACAAATGCTGTATGCCGTTCACGGTCGGGACTTGGTGAAGGCGGTAAGCCGGCGGCGTCATTTTTATTTGCAGGTCCCTCAGGAGTGGGCAAAACGGAGCTTGCAAGGGCATTAGCTGACTGTCTTTTTGGCTCAGAGAAAAATCTCATACGCATAGATATGTCGGAATATATGGAAAAACACGCAGTTTCCAAGCTTATCGGCGCGCCTCCCGGATATGCAGGCTATGACGATAACAGCGGCAGTCTTTGCGACAGAATAAGGCGAAATCCATATTCACTTGTACTTTTCGATGAAATTGAAAAAGCCGATGCGGAGGTGCTTAATATTATGCTTCAGATACTGGATTACGGCACATTGACTGATTCCACAATGCGAAAGGTAAGCTTCAGGAATTGTATGATTATAATGACCTCAAACGTGGGTGCTGAGCTTTCCGGAAAAAGCGGACTGGGATTTGGTACGGATACCGCTGAAAGGGAAAACCGCGTTCTCGAAGCTGTAAAATCACGGTTTACACCTGAATTTACAGGGCGAATTGATGAAATTATCGTTTTCCGCAGTCTTGAACGGGAGGATTTGATGAAAATCAGTGAAAAGGCACTGGATAATCTCCGTTTGCGTGCCGAGGCTTTAGGTATCGGTATAAGCTACGGCAGCGATGTTATTGAAACTGTAGCAGCTGCAAGGGAAACAGACAAATACGGAGCAAGACCGATTAAACGGCGTGTTACGGATTTGATTGAAAATGAGCTTGCAAAGATGATAATAGGCTCTGCGGTACAGAAAGGCGATAATTTGCGCATAGAATCGGAAAACGGCGGTATCAGATTTACTAAAAGCGTGCCCGTATAAAGAAAGGGTACCGATTTACGGTACCCTCAGAAATATGATTATTCACCCATTCTTGCCTTGATATAGACTTCAAGGAAGTCAATAGTCTTTTCAATGCCAAGGCGGCTGCTGTTTACTGTAAGATCATAAAGTCTTGAATCACCCCAGTGGAGTTTTACGTGATAGTTGTGATAACGCTTACGCTTCTTATCCTTTTTCTCAATGAAGTCCTCAGCTTCGGACTCATTCATATCATAAAGCTCCATAATACGCTTGATTTTGCAAGGCATATCACCGATAATAAAAAGTGAGCAAAGACAGTCAAGATCGCGGAGTTTTGACTCTGAGCAGCGTCCAACAACTACGAAGGACTCACCGCTTTCAGCCTTTTTGCGGATAAAATCGAACTGCATTTCAGCAATGTTATCCTCAATGGAGTTGCTGTAGCCTCTTACACGGCGTGAGAGAATACGTGTCTTAGGAGCTTCATCGTGCTTTTCAATCTGCTCTGCGGTCATACCTGTTCTGTTAGCAATTTCCGTAATAAGGTGACGGTCATAAATTGGCAGGTTAAAGCGCTTTGACAGTTCTTCGGCGATAACGCGTCCGCCGCTTCCGAATTCACGTCCTACTGAAATAATAATCTGTGACATAATGAACCTCCTTGAATTTTAAAGATATCTGAAGAATATATAAGCTGTTGAAATTGCAAGTACAATTACAGTTGCAGGAGCGAGCTTTGCACAGTAGCGTCCCCAGCTTATGGGATAGCCGTTCTTTGCTGCAACAGATGTACCAACAACGTTTGCAGATGCACCGATTGGTGTTGCACTTCCGCCTATGTCTGTACCGATAGCAAGCGTCCAGGCAAGAGTATTGATTGGAATACCTGTAGATGCTGCAAGGCTTTGTATAACAGGAACCATAGTAGCGGCAAAGGGAATATTATCAACAAAGGCACTTGCAATAGCTGATACCCAGAGGATAATAGCAATTGTGATATATGGGTTTCCACCGCTTATTGTGCGTATAAATTCAGCAATGTATTCAAGAATTCCTGTTTCTTCAAGTCCGCCTACAACCATAAACAGACCGATGAAGAACACGAGGGTTTTGTAGTCAGTCTTTTTGATAAGTTCAAGAGCATTTTTTCCTGCAGTAAGCAATGTGATAACCGCAATTCCAAGACCGATTGTAGCAACTGTAAGATGTGTAATTGAGTGAGTTACAAGGAGAATAACAGCAAGGGCAAAAATAAGTGTGCTGATTATGAAATCCTTCTTATTTGTAATTGCTGTTGAAGGAGCTGGGAGCTTTGAAATATCAATTGCTTCCCCCTTAGTGGTTGCAAGCTCTTTTCTGAATGCAAAATATAGGAATACAATTGTGAAAACAAGGCTGATACCTGCGCATACACCTGTATTCAAAAGGAAATCAAAGAATGAGAATCCCAGAGATGTACCAATAATGATATTCGGAGGGTCACCGCACATTGTTGCGGAACCGCCCAGATTAGCGCAGAATACCTCAGCAAGAATCATCGGAATAGGATTGAATTTGAGAAGCTGCGCAAGCTCGATTGTAACAGCTGCAAGGAACATAATAACAGTAATACTGTCAATGAACATTGAAAGAACAGCCGACATTATCATAAATGTGATAAATATCGGTATAGTTTTGCACTTTACGAGGAAAGCAATTTTCATACAAAGCCAGCGGAAAAATCCAGCTTTAGCCATACCCTCAACCATAACCATCATACCTGCGATGAATACGATTGTAGCCCAGTTGATACCCTTGCTTTCGCTTTCGGATACCTGATACCAGAAATCGGGTTTTATGAAATCCTTGATAGCAATAATATCCCATATTGCCTTGCCGTCCCTCATACAGATACCGAATACCACAATAAGGGTAAGGATACCGCTGCCGAAGGTTACATAGTGTCGTTCAATTTTGTCAAGCACGATAAGTACGAACATCGCCAGAAAGATAATAACGGCGAATATCTGTGCTGCTAACATAAAAAAGACCTCCATTTATATATATTATAATACTGCCCCTTCAATTAACACCTGATATATGATATTCACCGGGAATTACTTGGTGAAGCAATACCAAATGAGATTATAGCACAAATTTCGAGGAAATGCAAGGAAAAAATTGTTTTTTCGTATTTTCTGCGAAATACATCTATTTTATGCCTTTTTTAAAAAAATTATGTTTATTATGTGTAACAAAAAACAGAATAATCTTATATTTTTTATAATATTATCACCGAATACTCACTTATTGTTCACTTTTTGACAAATGGGACGTAAGGTTAATTTGTTTTTTGTCTTGAAATTATTACGGTTTTATGATATAATTTAATGCGGCATAATCGCATAAAGTTCGTATGACGCTTTGTTGCGGTATTGTGATTAATATATTATTCTCAAATGAGAATAAATGAAAAGGGGTTATATTTATGATGTATGTGTTTCTGATAGTAGGCTTTGTCCTGCTTATCAAGGGTGCTGACTGGTTTGTTGAGGGCAGCTCAGCTGCTGCTAAGCTGCTTAAAATTCCGCCGCTTATAATAGGTCTTACGGTTGTTTCAATGGGTACAAGCCTTCCTGAAGCTTCAGTAAGTATCAGTGCTGCTATTGCAGGAAAAAACGAGCTGGCTGTAAGTAATGCTGTAGGTTCAAATATATTTAATCTTATGGTTGTATGCGGAGTTTGTGCTGCTATATGTCCGCTTTCAATTAATAAAGAAACATTAAAACGTGATTTTCCGATATCAATTCTTGCTGCAGGCCTTCTTCTGGGACTTGGTGCTGTCGGTATGTCGGTGGGACATATTGATGGTGCTGTTCTTCTGGGTGTTTTTATAGCATTCCTTTTCTTAATGGTTTCCTCTGCACGTAAAGCAAGACAGGAAGCAGATGAAGAATACAAGGCAATGCCTGTATGGAAGCTGCTTGTTTATATGATAGTGGGTATAGCTGCTATTGTTGGCGGTGGAAAAATGGTTGTAAGCGGTGCATCTGATATTGCACGTGAATTTGGTATGACTGAAAATCTCATTGGTATGACTATTGTAGCATTTGGTACAAGCCTTCCTGAGTTAGTTACATCTGTTGTTGCTGCACGTAAAAAGGAAGTTGATATGGCTGTTGGTAACGTTGTAGGTTCAAATATATTTAATATTTTGTTTGTACTTGGTGCAGCGGCAGCTATTTCACCTATTGCATTCTCAATGGAAAATATCATTGATACAATTGTTCTTATTGTAATGACTGCAATCGTTATGGTTTTTTGTTTCAAGAAAAAAGAGTTGAGCAGAGTACACGGTTGGCTTATGCTTGCAATGTATGCAGCATATACTGCCTACATATTTATTCGATAATAGAAAAATCCCGAAGCCGCCAAAGCTTCGGGATTTCTCATTATACTACAGTTTAAAAAGCTGTTCTCCGCGTACAGGGTCAAATTTATGCCATATAAGCTTTCCGCCTGAAACTTCAAGTACACGCCCCTCTTTATCTTTTACAGGAGAGAGTGTGTATAAACCGTCGTGGCGGTGCGCGGCGTAAAAAGTACGCTCATTTACATTAATTTTTGAATCAGGGGAGGGATTGACTCCGTGGAGGGTAATTCCTCTTTCAGTTATTTTTATAGTAAGTGGAGCAGTTCCTCTCATAATACGACAGCCTGAATTATTTGTTATGTAATGTGCTTCCTGCTCGTGGGCTGTAAGGTCGTTCATAAATCTTATAAGTAAAGCTGCAATGACACGTTCTGTTCGCTGTAGGTGAGCAGAAATAGCCTTTACAGGGTCATCGTTTATATCTTTGATGCCTCGCGCAGTATCAAGAGCAAGGGTATTAATAGCCTCTGTGAAGCTTGCTCCGTTTGAGAAATAATCGGGAAGCTCAGGTCTTGTCTGACGTGGGACGTGGTCAGGATATATTGATTCTGCCAATATTTCATATGCCTTGTGGAATGTACTTGCAGATGAAAAATAAGTCATAGAAGCCACGTGAGGGATACAGCACATATCAGAAATCATATGGATTGCCCTTCCGAGAAATTCAGCGGATTTCTGTTGATATCCTGCGATATACATCGTAAGGGCCATAGTGTAGTCCTCTTCGAACATAGCCCTTGCACTTTTATAACATTTACCCTTTCCGTTGCGGAAATAGCCGTTAACAGTGTTAAGTTTCTTTAGTCCAGGGGTAACCGCACAGTAGTAGTGCCTTCCGGGACCTTTTTCGTAGTCACCCTGTTTGTCAGGACGCTTTGAGAAGGTTATAAGAGTTTTAGCGAGGGGAGCAAATATTTCTTCACTGTCTGGACGGATATATTTGAGCATTACAAGTGTGCGCAAAGTTAAGTTTTTGTGTACACACGAGGGTTCCGAGTTATTTTCTCTTAGAATGTCTTTGGCAAGGGAGTTCATCTTGCGTGCTATTAAATTTAAGTTCATAGCTGACTCCTTTCAAATTGTAATAATTATCCTATTTATATTATATCATATTATTGAGTTGAAATCAATAGTACAAGAGTAGGAATAAAAGAATAATAAGAAGAAAATGTCGATTATTCTAAGTTTGAAAGTGAAAATGCACAAAAAGAACGATTAAATTTGGACAATCTTCTTCTTGACAAATAGCAAGACCTGTGATATAATAATACTTGTCGCTAAGGACAACGCAAAAATCTAAAAAACCACATCAAAAATTTTTTTGAAAGAAATTTCAAAAAAGGGGTTGACAACCCCAAAAAGATGTGATATAATAGATGAGCTGTCTGAGGGACGGCATAACGGAAAGCGGAGTCGAGAAAGTTTTTTAAAAAAACTTGAAAAAAGCACTTGACAAACGCAAGAAGTTATGATATAATAGAAAAGC
>JAFQHO010000082.1 GCA_017397925.1 Ruminococcus sp. | reverse complement strand
TAGTAGACAAAGATGATGAGCAGAAATGATGTATGTCAAGGCGGACGACGAAAGCATACTGCCGTATGGTGAGGATGTCCAACGATGACATACGGCATTTATGCCATTAGATTTGTCTACTGTTGTTTCAGGGATTGGTATTAATATCGAATTTTGCGGTCAGTCCATCTGACCGCATTTTCTTTCCCAAATTAAACCACAGACAAAAATCGGCAGGACTCCCACAGTGGACTCCTGCCGTTTTAATTTACGACTCGGTTTAAGTTGATTCGCCGTGTCCTGCGTCAAGGACAATTACGGGCGTTTCCTCGGATATTTCCATAATTGATGTAGGAATAGCTTCGGCTTTATCGGTGATTATACTTCCACCGACGATAGAAATAGCTGCACAGGCAGAAAAGACAGCTCCGGCGATAATTTTTTGTTTTGCGTTTTTCATTGAAATTCTCCTTATAGCAAATAATGGGGGTACTGCTATTGCTCTGTCAATTATACCTTATTCCGGCTAATTGATGGCAGGATTTAGGTTAGGGGAGCAATAAAACAATGCATTAAAAGTCACCCTTAAAAAATATGCAATAGTTTGCTAAAAAAATGCCTGTTTACATAAAGGATGCCTATAATTATATTCGGCACATAAAACATAAAAAATCAATTGAGAAATCACTTTTCATACCAATCCCTAAAATGTTAGTAGACAAAGATGATGAGCAGAGATGATGTATATCAAGGCGGACGACGAAAGCATACTGCCGTATGGTGAGGAGGACAACGACGATATACATCATTTATGCCATTAGATTTGTCTACTGTTGTTTCAGGGATTGGTATCAAATATCAACAATATGTTTGAAGTGTAAACTGTGAGTTGTTTTTTGTAAAAAAATCATTGGTTGCATACAACGTAAAATTGTGTTATAATAAATACAACAGGAGATAATCCGGAATATCTCTTAAAAAACAATCACCCGTTGACTTATGAGGTGCTGACATGGAATTGCAATTCAGTAAAAATTTAACAAAATACAGGAAATCCTGCGGAATGACACAGGGACAATTAGCTGCTAAGCTGAATGTTACTCCACAGGCTGTATCTAAATGGGAAAACGGAAGTTTGCCCGATTCTGAGCTTCTGCCTAAAATATCAGGTATATTAGGTGTTTCGCTTGATGTTATGTTCGGTATAAAAAAAGAAGAACCTAATCTCAATCTGGAACAGCTTATCACTGAGAAAATCAGGCAGACACCCGAAAAAGAACGTGCGGATTTAATTATGAGGTTCTATTATGCGGCTATTTCAGCTTTTAATGATTATACGCTGTCAGCTGCTAAATATCCTGAACATCTTGAGCTTGAAACTTATGCTGAGTTGAGAACAGATAACGAATGTTCTATTGCAAGACTTAACGATGATCTGAAATATTGTTGTTTTGTGAAAATACCCGAAAATGGTGTGGACTCCTATACTGAGGTCAGCGATAATATGATTTATCTTTTCCAGACCCTCGCCAATAGAGATACAATTAATATTATTCATTACCTCGGCAGCTGCTATCGTAACAGAATGCAGTCGTTGGAGTATATATCCAAACAGGTAGAATTGCCTGTTGAAAGAGTCAAAAAGATTATGGACAACCTCGATAGATTGGGAATTGTATGGCGTGTATCAGCCGATATAACCGATACTCCCACTATAATTTATGGTTACGGACATAATACGCCTTTGACTTGTCTGCTTGTAATAGCAAAATCGATTTCAAGGTATATAAGATTTCACGATTTGTTCATTGATATGTATTCACGTGGGCCTTTCCGTTCAAAATCCGCTGAAAAATCAACGCCTGTACCACAGGCAGAGTTTTGGGATAATAATAATTCGATTATTTCTGAGGAGGAATAACTTATGAAGAAATGTACATCGTTTTTTGCGGCTGTTATGGTCATGGCAACTGCTCTTACTGCACCTTTTTCAGCTGCAAGTGCTGAAGATGCATACAAGATGAATATCAATATTGACCTTGCAGGCGAAAAAAAGGAAATCAGCCCATATATCTTCGGTATAAACCAGTATGGTATTGATGTAAATAAGATTACCGCTACTGCATATCGTCAGGGCGGCAACAGAATGACTGCCTATAACTGGGAGAATAACGCTTCTAATGCAGGTTCTGACTGGAAACACAGCTCGGACAACAATCTTTCAAATTCTGATGAACCTGCTGATTGCGTAAAGGTTCTTTCTGAGGTTGCTGCAAAAAATAATGTTCCATATAAAATGACAACTCTCCAAATGGCAGGTTATGCTTCTGCCGATAAGGACGGTACTGTTACCGAGGAGGAGGCTGCACCCTCTGATCGTTGGAATGAAGTACTGTTCACAAAAAATGCTCCATTTGATGAAACCCCTGACCTTACTGACGGCAAGGTTTACATGGATGAGTACGTTAATTATATCATCAATATGCTTGGCGATTCCACATCTCCTACAGGTATTCAGGGCTACAGCCTTGACAATGAGCCTGCATTGTGGCACCACACTCACAGCAGAATTCACCCAAATAATGTAACAATTCAGGAGCTTGCAGATAAGTCCATTGAGCTGGCTACGTCTGTAAAGAAGCTTGACCCTAAGGCTGAAATCTTCGGCCCTGCACTTTTCGGATATTCAGCATATTCTAATCTTGCAGATGATGATTCTTCTGATGAATGGGAGAATATCAAGAAAGAAAACAATTATCACTGGTATCTTGACTGCTACCTTGACCAGATGAACAAAGCATCAGAAGCAGCAGGCGTAAGACTCCTTGATGTTCTCGATATCCACTACTATACAGAAATGAAGGGCGATTGCCGTGTAAATCAGTGTAACGATTCCTCTCACGTAGCTTGTGCAGAGGCAAGAATGCAGTCTGTACGTACTCTCTATGAGGAGGGATTCATAGAGGATAGCTGGATAGGTCAATGGTTCCAGCAGGATCTTCCTATCCTCCCGAATGTTCAGAAGTCAATTGATACATACTACCCGGGCACAAAGCTTGCTATTACAGAGTACGACTTTGGCGGCGATAACGTAAGCGGTACAATTGCACAGGCTGAGGCTCTCGGATGCTTTGCAGATGCTGAGGTTTACCTCGCTACAAAGTGGGGCTGCAATAACTATCAGGCATCAGGTATCAACCTTTACACCAACTATGACGGAAAGGGCAGCTCCTTTGGTGATATGCTCGTTCCCACAAAGACAGATGATGTTGCTCTTGCAAGCGCTTATGCTTCTATCAAGGGCGATGATCAGGGAACTGTAACTGCTATGATCACAAATAAGGATATGGCTAATCCCGAAAACGCTGTAATCAACCTTAAAAATGCCGATACATCATATGAGGCTGCTGCTGTTTACGCTGTATATGGCGATTCGGCTGAAATCAAGCTTATTGATATTGTTGAAGATGTAAAGGACAACGTAGTAAATGTTGAGCTTCCTGCTTATTCTGCTGCTATGGTTGTTATTACTGATGACGCATCTGATTTTGAGGGACTTGAACTCTATAATCCCAATAAATTCACATACAAGACAGAAACATTTGAAGATATAGAAAACATGATTAATAAAAACGGCTATGTTGAAGTACCGATTACTGATCCCGAACATCTTGTAAGAATTGATATTACAGGTGATGTTACATCAAGTGCAGGTTCAAGCTGGGCAACAGCAGGCTGTGCTGTATGTATCAACGCTGTTGATGAGGACGGCAATGATTTCTGGACTTCAAAGAGCTATAATTTACCTCTTGGCAAGAATTCACTTGCATCAGTTGAGTTTGACGGCACACTTACAAAAACTGTTGACGATGAGAAAGAAATTGTAAACGCTGTTGTTGCAGACGGCAAGATTGAATTACAAAAATGGTGGGATGCATCTGAAAAAGCTGAGGCAGATGTAGAGGATACTATTTCTGTAGAATATAAAAAGATAGAAGTTATTTATGAATATGAAAACACAGGTGAGCAGGATAAAACCGAACCAACTACAACACCTACTGAGCCCTCAGAGAAACCTTCAGCAACCCTTTACGGTGATGCTAACTGCGATGGTATCGTAAGTATGGCTGATGCCGCATCAGTTTTCCAGTCTATAGGAAATCCTGATAAATACGGCCTTTCCGAACAGGGCGCTATAAACGCAGATATCAACGGAAAAGCAGGTATAACAGCAGACGATGCTATTGTGATCCAGAAGGCTTATGCCGGATTAATAGACATATCTGAGCTTCCGCTGAAAATATAAACCAAATTTGCATAACTGATAGAAAAGCACGTCAAAACCATAGGCTTTGACGTGCTTTTTATAATTGAGTTACTCCCAATTGCGGACAGCTTCATTGTAATACTGAATAAGCACAGGCTTTGTCAGTTGATTAATTGATACTTTTTCTGATATTTCGTCTTTTCCGAACATAAATAAAGACGGAAGATTATCCTGAGTCAGATAATTGGTATCCTGTAAAAGCCGGTGCTGCTGTTCAAGTGGTTTATCAGCGGCCATATTGAATCCCCAGTCACCAAAAGCAGGAACCTGGAGATGATATGGTATAACGTCAGCCAATTCGCTTTTTATTGTCTGATTTATGCACCAGAAAGCATCAGCTGCGTAGTACGGGCTGGTTGACTGGACGTTGAGAATACCACCCTCCGCAAGATGTTGTTTGCAGAGGCGATAAAAAACGTTTGTATAAAGCTTGCTCAGAGATTCGTTATTTGGGTCGGGGAGATCCACAAGAATTACATCATACATCTCCTCGCAGTTTTCGAGATACTCATATGCATCCATATTCAATACCGTTACACGCTCATTATCCAATGCACCTTCGTTCAGCTGCGAGATATGGGGATGTTCACTGCAAAGGTCTGTCATCTGACTATCAAGATCGACAAGGGTAATTTTCGTGTCGGGGTATTTCAGAAGTTCCCTTGCGGCAAGGCCATCGCCGCCTCCGAGAATGAGTATATTCTCCTGTTTCTTTGCGTATGCCATAGGGATGTGTACCAGCGCCTCGTGATAGCGATATTCATCCAGAGAAGAAAACTGACAGTTTCCGTCCAGATAAAGACGCATATCATCCTTGTGGCGAGTCATAACTATTTTCTGATATTCAGTCTGTTTACGAAGAATAACAGTATCGCGATACAGACCATTTTCAACCGCATTGCCGGCATTTTCGGCAAACAGCATACCGCTCATCATACAAAGCAGTAAGCCAACAGACGCAAATTTGTATAAGCGCTGATGTTTTAGCCTGTTATGATATCTGAATATAATCAGAACAGCTGCAAGCAAGTTGAGCGAGCCTACAAGGAATGCTGTTGCAAAATATCCCAGGTGGGGGAGAAGAAGCATAGGAAACGCAATTGAGCCTATAAGACCTCCGATATAATCGAAAGAGAAAATTGAAGAAATTGTCACTCGCAAATCTTTTCTGTCGTCCTCGATAATACGCGTCAGAAGTGGGATTTCAAGGCCTGCAAGAGTACCTATGACAATAATCTCCAGATACATTACAATCTCGTATGAATCAAGATACAGATTTGCGAGGAAAAGAGTCAATGAACTTAATCCGCCCACAATACCAATACCTATCTCCACATTTGCAAACCAGTTGAACAAATTCTTTCGGATAAACTTTGAAAGAAATGAACCTATGCCAAGAGCACACATATACAAACCAATTGTAATTGAATACTGTAATGTGGAATTTCCGACGAGATAGGAACTAACAGCACTGATAATCAACTCATAGACCATAGAACAGCCTGAAATCATCAGTGTTGTCAGCATTAATAAACGATAGTTCTTCATATAAATTCGGATTATACAATTACTCCGCTGATTACAATAGCAAGACCGATGAAAATACCTGCAACCATAATACCTGCAGCCATATTTCCGCTGCCGACTTCTTCATTGAGGTTGTACTGCTTGTTAAAGAAACGGATAACAAGATAACCAAGCATAAAGAATACAATACCGATAATAAAATACAGAATGCTTCCTGAAAGACCGCTTAAAAGAGTTTCTTTTGCGGATTCAACTGCTGCAGGAGAAGCAATGGCAGCTTTAAGCAGTATACCTACACCGATGTTTGTACCTGCTGATACAAAGCCTACTGCTCTGTTGCCGCGCTTGATTTCCTCAGGGAAAGAGCAGGGGATAATGAGGTCGATAAGAAAATTACCGAACAACATTAATACAATTCCTAAGCAGGAATAAATCGCAACTTCTAAAATATCCATTAAAAAATCCATAATATAATCCTCCTGAATTTATTTGCCTCCGCTCAGACCGCCGCCCGATGATGAACGTGAAGAAATACTGCTCTGACGGATGCTGTCGGAATAGCTGTTGTAAGTGTTTGTGGACGAGTAATCAATAGTATCGCCGTCATATGTACTGTAAGGCGATGTGTATTTGCCGTTGTAATCCGAATCATCTGCGAAATATCCCTTTGTGTAGTAGAAACTTCTGTAATATCTTCTTGCACGGGATGTACCCTGATAGAGGTCATCGTCAGTGGTGTACGCATATTTACGGTTTGAAACATGTACAAGCACGGTATCGTCAATAGATTTGTATATCAGACAATACTCCTTTTCGGTCAGAATGGCAATTGAGCCTTCCGCCTCGGTATCATCATCCTGCTGAACATACTCCGTATAGCCTTCAATGGCATTGATAATATCCTTTGCGGTGGTATCAATTGAATAGCCTGAAGGCGCACGGTATACATCGGCTGATTGTTTTTCATTTCCTGTGATTGATGTCACATAAGTATAACTATCATTCTTTTTCAGATATTTTGAAATAGTAGAAGTTATATTGATGCCGCCTAATAAATCAACTATATTAGGCAAAATGAAGAACATAATTACAAGCGTTACAATACATCCTCCGCCGGATTTTTTTGTATTGCTGTTTCTGCTGATTGTTGTGCGGGATTGTGGATTACTTCGGACGTGCCAGAATTCGTGTGGATCAAGATAGTATCCGCTGGAGTGTTCTGTGCCGTCGCTCCATATTTCAGTGGATATAATCTTTTCCTCTGTTGCGTCCTCATACTCCGTAAATTCTGCACGGTCGCCGCGTTCTACGTCTACATTACCTTCACAGGAAACGACAACCTCTGTTCCGTGGTCGCTCCAGTGATAGCCTGAACGATCCGGTACACGAACCATTTCCCATATGGAATATTCCTTGTATACATCGTCTACGGAAAGCCAGTGTTCTGACCCGTCTTTTTCTGCAAAAAGACGGTATTCATCCCAGCAGCAGCCGTCATTTACATTTTTGTACGTAATTCTGCCGACAACCTGATAAAGTTCGCCATCTGCACAGATCGTATCTCCCAATTGAAATCTCAAATATCATACTCTCCTTTCGGTCTGCATTTGACAGTTGGGAACCTCTAAAAACCTACCTAACGGCTGAATTTCTATGACAAATACCATTTGCTTCGTTGCCGAACCTTGCAATACATCAAGTATTACTGCATTGTCACCTTATAGCTGATATTTGTCGTATACGAAATTCCGCTCGTGTTCCGTTTTTTAGAGAACCCCGATTTTATTTTCTGCTTTTATATTATAACTTTTTTTGAAAGTAATGTCAAGATATTTTCTTATAATTATAGGAAGTTCAAAAAATATGATAAGTTTTATTCGCCTTCATATATATAACGCACGAGACCCCCAAAAGGTCACATTTTTTGAGCAAGTTTTTCTATATAAATTTCATATGTTAAAAATAAACATATTATGCGCATACTATTTGTATGCTTCAACAAAATTGACTAAAGTTGTTTACATTTGAAGTATATAGTGATATAATAAATTTATAGGCAGAAATTGCTTATATATGGTATGGTGGCAATGTTAGTACTGAATTGCCGTATACCAGAATATATTTTTGGGAGGGTATTAATGATGAGAAAAAAATTTACAAAAGCAATTGCAGCAAGCCTTGTGGCTGCGGCAATGCTCACATCCACGACCGCAGCTTATGCGCCTTTCAGCGCATCAGCCGAGCTGCTTGCCGAAACCACATTTGACAGCAAGATGCTGCCTTGGCAGACAGTAGAGACAGCTCCTGCTGAACAGTATTTTGCACTTGAGGACGGTGCGGTTCACATCACAATCAATGAGTCCGAGGGTGCAAATGGCGAAAGATGGGATTTACAGTTCAGATACAGAAATCTCAGCTTCCAAAAAGGTCACACCTATAAGATTCGCTTTGATGCAAAGTCAAACCGTAATGGTCTGGAGCTTCACAGCCGTCTTGGCACTATCAAAGGTGACGAGGAATATGTCGTTCTTAATAAAGATGGATTTGACCTCGGCTACCATATGGGCGGCGATTTTTCCTCAGGTGCTACACTTACAACCGAATATCAGACCTTTGAGGGCGAATTTACCTGCACAAGGGATTTAGAGGCTGTTGAGTGGAGCTTCCATTATGCCAAGGGCACAGAATGGGGCGGAAACGCTGAGGACGGCGATGAAATCTGGTTTGACAATATGTCAATTATCTGTACATCATGTGATGAACTTTATAACTGTAACAAATACGCGAATCCCGATTTCTTAACACCAACCACCACAACTACAACAACTACTACAACAAAATCAAAAACAACCACAACTACAAAACCCAAGACTACAACTACAAAGCCAAAGTCTACTACAACAACAAAGCCAAAGACAACAACAACTACAACAACAACTACTGCACCTCCGGTTACAAAAAATGAATTTCAGCTCCTTGGCGAAACATCATTTGACTATAAGGGACTTCCATGGCATACAGTTACTCAGAGTCCTGCAAAGCAGAATTTCGCTATTGAGGACGGTGCATATCACATTTCAATTATCAACGCTGTGGGTGCTGACCATGAAAAGTGGGATTTAGCCTTCAGACACAAAAATCTCAATTTCAAGGCCGGTCACACATATGAAGTAAGCTTTAAAGTGAAATCAAACAGAGCAGGAATGGAGCTTTGTTCATCATTCACCGATAGAAAAGGCGAAGAACAGTATTTTGTACTCAACGGCGATGAAATGGAGATTGGACCATATTTTGACGGACGGTGGGGAAAAGCTGCTGAACTTACCACAAAATATAAGACATACAGCGGTACATTTACACCTACCAAGGACCTTGAAGGCGTAGATTGGAGATTTGAATATGCTGACGGTACTGATTGGGAGGGCAACGCTCAGGACGGCGATGAACTCTGGTTTGACGATATGTCCATAATCTGTACAACCTGCGATGAAGAAAATAACATCTGCGGTTGCAAGGAAGATCCCAGATTGTTATATACAGACCGTGACAATGCGGCAATGCTGAATCCCGACCAGCTTATGGTTGACGGTAAAATGGTTAACTACATTTCTGTAAATCAGCTTGGTTATATGCCAAGACTTGCGAAAGTTGCCACATTCAGCGATAACGCAGGTTCTGTGACTCCAAATTCATCAACAATAAAACTGACAGAGGATACATACGAATTTGAACTTGTGGACGCAAGTACAGGAAAGGTTGTATTTGAGGGAGTTTCAAGCAGTAAGATTAAGGACAAGGATTCAGGCGATAATGTATACAAGATTGATTTCAGCGAATACAACACAACAGGCGAGTATTATCTCCGCATTAAGGGAACAAATTGGCGTTCATTTGAGTTCAGAATTGCCGGTGATATTTACAGTGAAGCAAATAATGATATGCTGACAAATGCACTTAATCTGTACTATCAGAACCGTGCAGGAATTGATATTGAAGCAAAGTATATTACATCAGGAGATTCAACTGCACTTGCTCATAGTGGCATTCATAAAATCGATACAGGCATAGTACAGAAGGTATGGAATAATTACTACACTGAGAAAGATGCAACAGAAACTTATGCTTCATCTAAGATTGATGTAAGCGGCGGTTGGTATAATCCTGAAAATTACAACAAATATGTTGTAGGCAGCGGTATGACCGTATGGACTCTCCAGAATATGTACGAGAGAAGCATCATCAATGGCAATGATAAAGAAAAGTTTGGTGATAATTCAGGTGTTTGCGTAGTTCCTGAGGTTGGTAATAAGGTTCCCGATATTCTTGAGGAAGTTGCATACGAGCTTGACTGGATGGCAAAGATGAAGGTTCAGCCCGATGAGCCTACTTGGGGCGAAAAAGCTGCGGGACTTTATTATCACAGTGTACACGACTATCGTTTCGTGGATGTATGCAGCGAATTCTCTAATTATAGATACGAATACGAATGTGATCCTGCACCTCGTATTGTAAAGCCTCCTACGTTTGCGGCTACACTTAACTATGCCGCTTGTGCTGCGCAGGCTGCAAGACTCTGGGCTCCTTATGACGCTGAAAAGGCTGAGAATTACCTTAAATCAGCTATTGAGGCATATGAGGCATATGAGAAATACTGGTATGATTATGATGACAGTGCAACTATACACCCTGAAATGTGCACTGATTGTCCTAAGGAAGAATTAAATAAAACATCACATTATGCACCTATGTGGCAAGCAAAGACAGGTACACCCTATGCTGATGATGAAGTAAAAGATGACGCTTACTGGGCAGCTTGTGAAATCTTTGTTTCTGCGTCAAGAATGGGCGAAAGTGAAACTGCAAAGGAGTACAAGGCTATACTTTCAGAGTCAGACTATGCACTTCAAGTATTTTCAAGACTTGTAACAGGAGAGAGTAAAGACGGCGAGTTTACTTCTTTAAGATGGGATCAGACTTCTTGTGCCGGTTCTCTTTCACTTGCACTTCACGAAGAACTTCTCTCCGATGAAGAAGCTGAAGAAGTAAAGAAATCAGTTCTTTCAGCTGCTGATGATTACGTTGCGATGAAGGAAATGCAGGGATATGGTATTCCTTATTGCTACGACGGGGCGGGATATAACGAGCCAAACAGTCTGCCTCCGCAGATTATCATAAACGGCTATAGATACGGTTCTAACGGAATGGCTGCTACAAATGCTATTGTAATGGCTTATGCTTATGACATTACAAAAGATATGAGCTATATTAATGGTGTTGCACAGACTATGGACTATCTCCTTGGAAATAATCCGCTGTCATTCTCATACATCACAGGATATGGTACTTATGGTGTACAGAGTCCTCACCATAAGCACTGGATAAATGAGATTAACGAGGATGCTCCAAAGGCTCCCAATGGAGTTCTTGTAGGCGGTGCAAGCGTAGAGCTTACAGATGAATATATACGCGGTCTTGGCTTTGTTCCGGGTGATAAAAATAATCTGTCACAGAGATGCTACACTGATTCCTGGGAGGCTTGGTCTGTAAATGACGCTGCTCTCGACTGGAATGCATCACTTGCTTGGGTTGTATCATTCTTGCAGGATGAGGTGGGCACATCTCCAAAGCCGCCAGTACAGACAGTACAGAAAGAAATCTTCGGCGACGCTAACTGCGACGGTGTTGTTTCAATGGCTGATGCTGCATCTATCTTCCAGTCACTGGGTAATTCTGATAAGTACGGACTTTCAGATATCGGTGCAAAGAATGCTGACGTTATCGATAACGGTAAGGGTGTTACAGCTGCTGACGCTATTGCTATTCAGGCTGTAAGTGCTAAGATTATTGATGAAAAGGCATTTCCTATGACACAGGCTGAGTACAGCGTGGCTGTGAAAAAGTAAGAATTTACTATCTTTGATATTTTCCCCCGATTTCTTTATGGAATCGGGGGTTTTGTTTCCCCTCTGCTTATATAACGCACGAGAGGGGCAAAAGGTCACATTTTTTGGCAAAGTTTTTGTATATTTATTTTTAATCATAGTCATATATTCACTTTATATAAAACTATGTAAAAGGCGCTGTAAAAAAAGAGTAAAAAAAGAAAAAAACTGCTGTCACGCAAAAAAATGCGTGACAGCAGTAATTTTTTGTGGTATTATTAAATTATGACGAAAAAAGTACCACAAGAATATTATAACACATATCAATTG
>JAFQHO010000081.1 GCA_017397925.1 Ruminococcus sp. | reverse complement strand
CTTTTGAGAAAAAACAGCTATGCACGACATCTATTTCGTCAACCTCCCTCGGAGTGCGAAAGCACGCCTTCGGGAGGTTTCCTTGTAGCTGTCATACCTATCTGCTTTTTCTTTAATCAAACGGGTTTTTAGAGATGCCCTAATCTAATTTATCATTTTCAGCACCATTTCCACACTCTCCTTTATTCCGACCGAACTATAGCTGATAAGAGCCTGTTTGATTCCATTTCAGGCAGGCCCTTTTTACCGGGCAATTTCCATGGGCAGTCAGTGGCAAGTGTGCGGTTTTGTAACCGTTACCGTTCGGTTTTAAGTCCGTGCAGTTGCGGTTTTGCGGTCGGTATATACACAGTGCCATTTTGTACTCGGTAATTTCAACAGCACAGGCTAATGGTATGGACGTCGAAAAATATCTGACCGACCTGTTCTCCAATCCGGTAGGTACTATACTGTTGCGTGGAATAATTGATAATGTTTACCCTCGCCAATTTCGGCGAGGGTTGTTTTGTATCTCATCCGACGCGGTTTATTTGACGGTTACCTTCATCATCCCTTTCTCACCAATTTTGGCAAAGCCATAACCGCAAAGCTCATCATGCTGATAGAGACTTATCGACTGCTCGTTCTTATCCACCCTCCCCTACTCCTGTCAATGAACTGGTGCTTAACAACGGGGAGTTTGTTGTTATGGTTAATATTTAGACTCAAATGAAAAAAATAATCCTGTCTCGGCTTTGGCTGAGGCAGGATTATTTTTTGCTTGTGGAATATATATATTCGACGATACAAGTTCTATTTGTACAATCATTTTTTATCCTTAACAATAAAGTATCGGGTAATACTTGAAATAAGCATCATAAGAATCATCGCACTCAACATAGCAAATGCAATCAAAAAAGAATACGGTAACCACACACCGATCATTTTGTAGCTTGTGAAGCCATAGCCTGCTATACTTGTCACTATTTTGGGAAGCAAAGCAGTCAGTAAAAGCAACGGCATCAGTACGCAACAGCGTATGAAGAGTTTCTTCTTCTCCTTTGCAAGATCCGTCTGCTTTTTGGCGATACGTTTTTTCTGCGTAAACGTCAATAAAAGAATCAGCAAGGTAACAGCCAGACCTATAACTGTGATATATGTTGAAACATTATCAGTTGTGGAAATTGGATCTAACAATGAATACTGTTGTTTGTTGATCTGCTCGCCTTTCATAACCTGATATATAGAGTTTCCTGCATAGTCCGCTGTGTATATCCAAGCATTAGAAACAGAGAAAATACCGATGTCTCTTTCTTTATCAAACATTATAAAGGAACTGAAATTAGTATTGGTACCTGTATGAAAACGATAACCATCATGACACAGCCATCCGTTGTACTGTACTACACCATTTTCCAATTTAACCTCATATGCTTCGGGAGTTTCATGTGAAGCTGTAATTGCACGTTCAAGCTTTTCGGGCAAATCTGAATGTCCGAGCTGAGCTTCTATCCATAGAGTCATATCCTTAGGTGTTGAACGCAAACCGCCGTCACCTGATGACATTACAAATTCAGGCTCATCATACGGCAGAAGTTTTCGGAAGAACCAACGATATCCCTGTGTAGTCGGGATATGATAGCCGCTGTTTGTCATTCCAATCGGCTGGAGTATCTCATTTGTGACATATTCCTCAAATGATACACCGCTGACTGTTTCCGTTAGATATGCAAGAATATTATAACCGAGGTTACAGTACTCAAAAATAGTTCCTGGCTCATATGCAAGCTCGATATTTTCAGCAATGTGTGCTAATTCTTCATTGGAAGGTGTGCTGTCTCTAACAGCGTAATGCATCATAGTTGAGTTTGGAATACCCGAACAATGCTCCAGAAGCTGCCATATCTTCGTATCCTGCGGCTGTCCTTTCCAAGTAACATTCCACCACGGCAGATATTCAGCTACGCTGTCCTCTATAGAAAGCTTCCCCTCCTCCTGCAATAAAAATATTGCTAACGCAGTAAACGCCTTTGAGCATGAACCGATACCGAATACAGTATTCTCTGTCACGGGAGTTTGTTCTTCAATATTGGCATATCCCCAGTTTTTATAATCAACATCCGAGCCGTTTACCACGGCAACGGCAAGTCCGGGAGTTTTGTCTTGTTCTATTTTTTCTTCTATGAATGAATTCCATTCAATATCATTCAACACGTTAACTTTATTCGCTGCAAGTGCTTTTGTCGGTGCAGCAATCAGCAATATAGCCGTAAGTGATAGTAAGATTGCATTTTTCACGATATTTTTCATGTGTACCATTGTTTTCCCCTTATTTATTATAGTCGTAGAATATTTCATCCAACAGTCTGTCAAGCCCGCTTCGGTTACCAAGTGCGGCTTTGATAAATACATCAATGTTATCTAACATCAGTTTCAGATAAAGCCAGTCACCCATATCATCATATTTCCTTGTTGAATTGATAAGTGTGTTTTTACGCAGAACAGTATATTTCTTTCCTTTACGCTTACCGTATGCTTTCAATGCTTTGGCAGTTGCAACGTCTTCCATAGCTTTCTTTTCCACAAATCCGCCAATTGCCTGAAAAGTAGATTTTTCAGCCCAAAAGATACCGCAGTACAGTCCTGTGACAGCGAAAGACATTCTGCACAGCAAATCATTGAGATACAGCGGAAAAGAATATCTCTCAAAGCGGATATGTGCACCACCTCCGATATATTTGCATGTACTCAGAAGATGTGCTATCTCTTTCAGCGTTCCCTTTGTCATACGATTATCGCTGTCTATTGTCACAATAATATCACCGTCAGCCACAGTTATTCCTGCATTTCTGACCTTTGCGATACATCTGTCTTTATTAAATATTACTCTTGCACCGTGTTTCTCTGCGATTTCAGCAGTTCTGTCAGTACAGCGGTTGCAGACAACTATAATTTCTACATCACCGCTGTAAAACTTTGCAGCAGCTTTTATGGAACAGATACATCTTGCAATGTATTTTTCTTCATTATGTGCAGGAATGATAACGGATATTTTTTTCATGATACTCCCCTTTCTGACCGTTCAGTCAATTATATTATAACATAACTAAACGTTTTTGAGAAGACCTTTTTTCATACTTTTGTTTTTTTGCAATAAAAATAAAAATCGCCATAAACTTTTCAAAAACACTTGACAGCTAATCGGAATTAGCTTATAATATAAATATAGCTAATTCAAATTAGCTAAAGGAGGATATTTATGAGTACAAAGAAAAAAATACTTGATGCGGCATTGACTTTATTTTCAGAAAAAGGCTATGCTAACGTATTTGTTGCAGATATTG
>JAFQHO010000080.1 GCA_017397925.1 Ruminococcus sp. | reverse complement strand
TTTCAATTGATATGTGTTATAATATTCTTGTGGTACTTTTTTCGTCATAATTTAATAATACCACAAAAAATTACTGCTGTCACGCATTTTTTTGCGTGACAGCAGTTTTTTTCTTTTTTTACTCTTTTTTTACAGCGCCAGATTGTCGAAAAACTTGAATTTCGTTCCGAAATTGCGGGCGACCATTGGTCGCCCCTACACAAAATATTGCAATATAGCCAATTGTAGGGGCGAGCATTGCTCGCCCTTAAATAAAATATGCCTTTTTATACAGACTGAAGCGGATGAAAACATCCGCTTTTTGTTATATTTTCTGACTGTAGAGTAAGTCTGTTGTTTTAAGGGTTGTATAAATCAATCCTCGTCCTCGTCATAGAAAACATTGTAATTCACAGCACGATGTGCGTAGGTACTCAGCACAAGTCCGATAATGACATACATACTTACCATAGCCGTACCGCCGCCGCTGATAAATGGCAGGGGAACACCGATAACGGGGGCAACTTTAAGTACCATACCGATATTCATAAGGCAATGGGTGAAAAACAGTCCGAATGCTCCCATACAAATGAAGCGTCCCAGACGGTCACGGGTAATTCTGCTGTCAGCGAATACTTTAAGGCAGATATAGGCTAAAAGTATGATTATACCGATACATCCCACGAAGCCGAAAACCTGTCCGGCGTGGGCAAAGATAAAGTCATTGTGAAGCTCAGGGACATATATATATTCATTTCTGCCGGCGAAAAGCCCCTTTCCGAATACACCGCCCGATTGCAACGCGTATATGCCTAAATCCTGCTGATATTCAATATTTTCGGGGTCAGTACCGGGCTTGAAAAGAATGAGAATACGCTCCTTGTGGAAGCTGCTGAGGAAGTTGAACCACATCACAGCAATACCTGCGGCTAATACAAAAGGTGCCGCCAGCAGATATTTCCACGATATATTGGCGGAAATCATCATAAATCCGAATATTGCGGCAAATACAATGGCTGTACCGTAGTCGCCCTGTAATACGACTATACCCAGCGGCATTGCCCCGTGCATAAGCAGCAGAAGCATATGCAGCGGCTTGTTCATATTTTCCTCAACCTTTGAGAGATGCAGGGCAAATGACAGTATAAAGGCGATTTTCATAATTTCCGAAGGCTGTAAGCTGAAACCGAAAATCATAATCCAGCCTCGGTCGTCGGCACCGTCACGCTGATATCCCAGAGAGGTAAACGTCAGGGCGACTATGGCAAGGGTAACGGGGATGAATATAAACCACAGCTTTACAAGTTTGCGGTAGTCGATACGGGAAACAATCAAAGCGCCCGTAAGTCCGATGCACATTGAAATAAGCTGAGTTTTCCAGTAGCTGTCACCGATACCCTCGTCAATGCTGACTTCACTTGTGGCTATGCTGTAAATCAGCAGTGTGCCAAGCACGGCACAAAGAGTAACTGTAAATAAAAGCCCTAAATCAAGGCTTAGTTTATTTGCAGGGAGTTTTTTAAATGCGGATTTCATTTGTTGTCCTTTCTACTTTTGTTCTTCGTCAATGCGGTACTGTGCCGCTTCTGATATATGTTTCTTCTGTATTTTCTCGGAATTGTCAAGGTCTGCGATTGTTCGGGCAGTTTTCAGTATTCGCGAGTATGCACGTCCCGAAAGGCTCAGCGCACGGAAAAGCCTGTCTAAAGCCGCAGATGCGCCCTCGTCCATTACGCAGTATTCCTGCAATTTATTATCAGTAATAAGGGCGTTGCAGGTTATTCCCGTACCCTTGAAGCGTTCAGACTGTATATTTCGTGCAGATGCAACTCTTTTTCTAACTTCTTCTGAGGATTCCTCCTTTTTTGCTGAGGATAAATCCTTGAATTCTGCAGGAGCAACCTCTATATGCAGGTCAAAACGGTCGAGGAGAGGGCCTGAAATCCTCTGCTGATAGTCAATGACTTTTTTAGCGTTGCAGGAGCATTTTCTCGTAGGATGCCCGTAGTAGCCGCAGGGACAGGGATTCATCGCCCCGATAAGCATAAAGGTGCAGGGATAAGTCACCGTACCCGACGCACGGGAAATTGTAACGCTTCTGTCCTCGATAGGCTGTCGCAGAATTTCAAGTGTACGCTTGTCAAATTCTGCTATTTCATCAAGAAAAAGCAGTCCGTTATGTGCCAGCGATACCTCGCCCGGCTTAGGTATAGTGCCGCCGCCTGCCAATCCTGCTGAGGATATGGTGTGGTGAGGAGAGCGGAAAGGTCTTTTTGTTATTATGGGCGAATCCGGGGTAAGTAATCCCGAAATTGAGTGAATTTTTGTAGTTTCAAGAGCCTCGTCAAAGGTCAGGGGAGGGAGTATGGAGGGCATACGCTTTGCAAGCATACTCTTTCCGCTGCCCGGTGAGCCTACAAGGAGGGCATTGTGACCGCCTGCCGCTGCGATTTCCAGCGCTCTTTTGGCGAACTGCTGTCCTTTGACATCGGAAAAGTCAAGTATTTCGTTATATTCAGGCTCAGGTGGAATATATGTTTCGCAGGGAGTGAGATATTCTTCACCGCGGAAATGGCGGATAAGCTCCTCGCCGTTTTTTACGGCATAAACGTCAATTCCCTTGATTACAGAGGCTTCACGGGCGTTGTCGGCAGGGACAAAAACTGATTTTATGCCCATTTCGCGGGCGAGAATCATCATAGGTAGAACGCCGTTTATCCCTCTGACATCGCCGTTGAGGGACAGCTCACCGATAAATGCACAGCCGTCGGTGGTGTCGTTAATCATACGCATAGCGCGTAGAATAGCGATAAATATCGCCATATCGTGGACGGAGCCGCTTTTTTTCGTATCCGCAGGGGCGAGATTTACCATAACCTCCGCCGCAGGGAAGCTGACATCACAAGCGCGGAGAGCGGCACGTATACGGTCACGGCTTTCCTTGACCACAGTATCGGGGAGGCCTACAATATCAAACTGAGGCTGACCGCGGCTTATGTCGATTTCCACATCAACGGGAAAGGCGTTAAGCCCGAAAAGTCCCAGACTTGCAATTTTCGCAAACATATATATTCACATCCTTTGTAGAGAGATAATACACCAATTATATTATACCATTTTTTTATAGGAATGTAAATACTTTTTTATGTTTTATCGGGCGGATAATATCCGCCTTCAGTCTGTATAAAAAGGCATATTTTATTTAAGGGCGAGCAATGCTCGCCCCTACAATTGGCTATATTGCGTTATTTTGTGTAGGGGCGACCATTGGTCGCCCGCAATTTCGGAACGAAATTCAGGTTTTTGGACAATCTACGGGCGGATATTATCCGTCCATACACATTTTGTGGTCAAAATGCACAATTTTGCCGCTATAGTTTTGTATAATCGTACAAACTTATAAAAAACTTTTGGAAACCTATTGACAAACAAATATTTTTGTTCTACAATAAGAGTAGAATATAAATTAACAACAAGAAGCCGCACATAAAACTGACAAAAAAAGTCGGATTTGCAATATTAAATCCGACGAAGTATCCAATCTTTTGGGAAACAGGCAAAATCCCCTTGACAACAGTTGAGAAATATGATAAACTAATATAATGTATCAGTATGTGAAGGATATCCCTATCCTCAGCAGATTATTATAACATAATGTGTTTGCTTTGTCAATAGTTTTCCGAAAATTTTTTCGGAGGATATCTTTCAAAAGTACGAAAAACAAATAAGGAGGTTCCGCCTATGGTGAATGTAACACCTAAGCAGCTGGGAAAAAATGTCAGAATGAGCTTCGGTAAAATTACCGAGCCTCTCGAAATGCCTAACCTTATCGAGGTTCAGAAGAACTCTTACAAGTGGTTCAGAGAAGAGGGACTCAGAGAGGTTTTCCGTGATATGACAGCAATTACCGATTACAACGGTAATCTTGTGCTGAATTTCAAGGACTACCGCTTTGACGATACTCCGAAATATAGCCTTGCAGAATGTAAATCAAGAGGTGCAACATATCAGGTTGCAATGAGAGCTACAGCAACACTCTGCAACAAGGAAACAGGTGCAGTAAGCGAAAGTGAAATCTATATGGGTGATTTCCCGCTTATGACCGACAGCGGTACCTTCGTTATCAACGGAGCTGAGCGTGTAATCGTATCTCAGCTTGTCCGTTCACCCGGTGTATACTACGCATTTGAAAAGGATAAGACAGGTAAGGATCTTTTCAGCGCAACTGTTATCCCTAACAGAGGTGCGTGGCTTGAATACGAAATGGACTCCAACGATGTTGTTTATGTCCGTATCGACAAGAACAGAAAGATTCCGCTTACAACATTTATCCGTGCATTGGGCGTAGGCTCCGATGAGGAGATATATGAGCTGTTTGGCGAGGATGAGCGTCTTAAGCAGACAATCCTCCAGAAGGACCAGACAAAGAATACATCAGACGGTCTTATTGACGTATACAAGAAGCTCCGTCCCGGTGAGCCTCCCACGGTTGAAAGTGCCGTAACTCACCTCAACAACCTTTTCTTCGACGCTAAGAGATACGATCTCTGCCGTTTCGGAAGATACAAGTATAACAAGAAGCTGGGTATTGCTTCACGTCTTGCAGGACATACTCTCTCAGAGCCTGTTGTAAATCCTCTTACAGGCGAGATTATGGCTGAGGCAGGTGAAACAGTTACCTACGACAAGGCTTGTGAAATCGAGCAGGCAGGTGTATACCACGCTTTCGTAACTGTTGAAGCTAAGGAGTACTACACAAACGACCGCGGTGAAACACAGATCCGTCTTGTTGAGCGTGTTGCCAAGATTATCGGTAACGGTATGGTTGACATCAAGGGTTATGTTGACTTTGACGCTGAAAAGTACGGTATCAATGAGCTTGTATCATTCAAGGTTCTCCGTGAAATTATTGAAAATTCCTCAGATGCAGACGAGCTTGAGGAGAATGTAAAGAAGAAGGCTGATGAGCTTGTTCCTAAGCACATTATCCTTGACGATATATTTGCAACTATCAGCTACTTCATCAACCTCTGCGAGGGCGTTGGTACAGTAGACGATATCGACCACCTGGGCAACCGTCGTATCCGTTCTGTAGGCGAGCTGCTCCAGAACCAGTTCCGTATCGGTTATGCACGTATGGAGCGTGGTATCCGTGAGAGAATGAACATCCAGACACAGGATATCAATTCCCTTACACCCCAGACTCTTATCAATATCAGACCTATTTCATCGGCTATGAAGGAATTCTTCTGCTCCTCACCACTTTCACAGTTTATGGACCAGAACAATCCCCTTGCCGAGCTGACACATAAGAGACGTCTTTCCGCCCTTGGTCCCGGAGGTCTTTCAAGAGACCGTGCAGGATTCGAGGTTCGTGACGTTCACTACAGCCACTACGGCAGAATGTGTCCTATTGAAACTCCTGAAGGTCCTAACATCGGACTTATCTCATATCTTGCTACATTTGCAAGAATAAATCAGTACGGCTTCATTGAAGCTCCTTACCGCAAGGTTGACAAGGAAACAGGCGTAGTTACCAAAGAGGTAGTTTATATGACTGCCGATATGGAAGATAACTTCGTTGTAGCTCAGGCTAACGAACCTCTTACAGAGGAAGGAAAGCTTGCACGTCCCAGAGTTAACGCACGTTACCGTGACCAGATTCTCGAATGTGAGCGTGAAATCGTTGATTATATGGACGTTTCACCTAAGATGGTTGTATCAGTTGCTACATCAATGATTCCTTTCCTTGAAAACGATGACGCTAACCGTGCCCTCATGGGTTCAAACATGCAGCGTCAGGCAGTTCCGCTTCTCAGAACAGAGCGCCCCTTCGTTGGTACAGGTATGGAGTACAAGGCAGCTGTTGACTCAGGTGTATGTATCGTAGCTGAATGCGGCGGTACAGTAAGCTACGTTGATGCTGACAAAATCCACCTTATCGGCGATGACGGCATTGAAAGAAAATACGAGCTTACAAAGTTCAAGCGTTCCAACCAGGGTACCTGCGTAAACCAGAGACCTATCGTTTCCGTTGGTGAAAAGATAACAAAGGGTCAGGTTCTCGCAGACGGTCCTGCTACAGCAGACGGTGAAATCTCCCTCGGTAAAAATGCCCTCATCGGCTTTATGACCTGGGAAGGTTACAACTACGAGGATGCTGTACTTCTCAACGAGCGTCTTGTACGTGAAGATGTATTTACATCCGTTCATATCGAGGAATATGAAATCGAGTGCCGCGATACAAAGCTGGGACCCGAGGAAATTACCCGTGATATCCCCAACGTGGGCGATGATGCACTGGCAAACCTCGATGAAAACGGTATTATCAGAATAGGTTCAGAAGTTACCTCAGGCGATATCCTCGTTGGTAAGGTAACTCCTAAGGGTGAAACAGAGCTTACAGCAGAAGAAAGACTTCTCCGTGCTATCTTCGGTGAAAAGGCTCGTGAAGTCCGCGATAACTCTCTTAAAGTACCTCACGGTGAAGCAGGCGTTATCGTTGACGTTAAGGTATTTACCCGTGATAACTGCGATGAGCTCAGTGCAGGCGTAAATATGCGCGTAATCTGCTACATTGCACAGAAGCGTAAGATTACAGTCGGCGATAAGATGGCTGGCCGTCACGGAAACAAGGGTGTCGTATCACGTATCCTCCCTGAGGAAGATATGCCATTCCTCCCCGATGGTACACCTCTCGATATCGTTCTCAACCCCCTGGGCGTACCTTCACGAATGAATATCGGTCAGGTACTTGAAGTTCATCTTGGTATGGCTTGTAAGGCACTGGGCTGGCACATTATGACACCTGTATTCGACGGTGCACACGAGGATGATATCCGTGAATGCTTCCGCCAGGCAGATGAAAAGAGCAAGGCTCACAAGGACGATTACTTTGAGCTTAATACAATGGATAAGGTTATTAACCCCAACGGACTTGAGTTCAATGAAGACTGTAAGTTCACTCTCTATGACGGACGTACAGGTGAAAAGTTCGACAACCGCGTAACTGTGGGCTATATGTACTACCTCAAGCTCCACCACCTGGTTGACGATAAGATTCACGCCCGTTCAGTTGGTCCATACGCTCTCGTTACACAGCAGCCTCTGGGCGGTAAGGCTCAGTTCGGCGGCCAGCGTTTCGGAGAAATGGAAGTTTGGGCTCTGGAGGCTTACGGTGCTGCTTATACTCTCCAGGAAATCCTTACAGTTAAGTCTGACGATACAATCGGACGTGTAAACACATACGAGGCTATCGTTAAGGGACAGAACGTTCCTACACCCGGTATTCCTGAATCATTCAAGGTTCTTATCAAGGAAATGCAGTCCCTCGGTCTTGATGTCAAGGTTCTTGATATCAATCAGGAGGAAATCGACCTCAAGCAGAGCTTTGATGATGACCCGATGCCCATAAGAGGCGACTTCAATGATGAGGAAACAGAGGACCTCAATGCCCTCTCCGATGATGATATCAGCGATGCAGGCTTCAGAGCAATCGACGGTGAGGACGATGTTGATTTCGACGCTATCGATAAAGAAGAAGGCTATAACTTCGACGAGGAAGAAGATGAATTCGGCTTCGGCAGCGATGACGATGACGACAGCGATTATGGTTCCTTCAGCATAGATGATGATTCATTCGACGATTAATATATAACGTTTATTCCGCGGCTGCTTTATGCAGTCGGCGGAGGAGCGTTCTTTACCAAAAAATTGCAGGAGGTAGCAGTTTGGAATTTAATACTTTTGAATCGATAAAAATCGGTCTTGCCTCACCTGAACAGATCAGAAGCTGGTCATTCGGCGTGGTTGAAAGACCTGAAACTATAAATTACAGAACACAGAAGCCTGAAAAGGACGGTCTTTTCTGTGAAAGAATTTTCGGACCTACAAAGGACTGGGAGTGTCACTGCGGTAAATTCAAGAAGATTCGCTTCAAGGGCAAGGTATGTGACCGCTGCGGCGTTGAAGTAACACGCGCAAGAGTACGTCGTGAGAGAATGGGACATATCGAGCTTGCAGCTCCCGTTTCCCATATCTGGTACTTCAAGGGAACTCCCTCCCGTATCGGACAGGTGCTTGAGGTATCTCAGAAGCGCCTTGAAGAGGTTCTCTACTTTACTAAATATATCGTAACAGACCCCGGTAATACAGAGCTTGTGAAAAAGCAGCTTCTTTCCGAGAAAGAGTACCTCTCTTATCTTGAAAAGTACGGCGATGACTTCAAGGCTGAAATGGGTGCAGAGGCTATAAAGAAGCTCCTTAACGAGTACGACCCCGCACGTTATGACTTCCAGAAAAACCGCCTTGTAGAGCTTGGCAAGATTTCTCTCGGCCTCAATAAGCTCTCTTGCTATAACAATCCTATGGAGTGTCAGTGCGATGAGTGTCAGAAGTTCGCTGAGCTTGAAGATGTTGAGTGGAAGAACAACATTGAGCTTTGTGCTGACGACCTTAAAAATGAGCTTGTGGGGCTTCCTGCAGGTCAGAAAAAGGTTAAGCTTATAAAGAGACTCCAGATTATCGAGTCATTCCGCCTTTCAGGAAATAAGCCTGAGTGGATGATTCTTGATGTTATCCCCGTAATTCCTCCCGATATCCGTCCTATGATTATGCTGGACGGCGGACGTTACGCAACATCAGACCTTAACGACCTCTACAGACGTGTTATCAACAGAAATAACCGTCTTAAGAAGATGTTAGAGCTTGACGCTCCCGACATCATTGTAAGAAACGAAAAGCGTATGCTTCAGGAAGCTGTTGACGCTCTTATCGACAACGGCAGACACGGCAGACCTGTTACAGGCCCCAGCAACCGTGCATTGAAGTCACTTTCCGATATGCTTAAGGGTAAGCAGGGACGTTTCCGTCAGAACCTCCTCGGTAAGCGTGTTGACTATTCAGGTCGTTCAGTTATCGTTGTAGGTCCTGAGCTGAAAATGTACCAGTGCGGACTTCCTAAGGAAATGGCTCTGGAGCTTTTCAAGCCCTTCGTTTTAAAGCGTCTTGTTGACAAGAAGGCTATTGCCAATATCAAGTCCGCAAGAAAGCTCATTGACCGTGCAGACAATAAGGTATGGGATGCTCTTGAAGATGTTATCAAGGATCACCCTGTAATGCTCAACCGTGCTCCTACGCTTCACCGTCTTGGTATTCAGGCATTTGAGCCTATCCTTGTTGAGGGTCGTGCAATCAAGCTTCACCCACTCGTATGTTCAGCCTTCAACGCTGACTTCGACGGTGACCAGATGGCTGTACATCTTCCCCTTTCAGCAGAGGCTCAGGCTGAGGCACGTTTCCTTATGCTTGCTGCAAACAACCTGCTTAAGCCCTCAGACGGTAAGCCTGTTGCTGTTCCTTCACAGGATATGGTACTCGGTTCTTACTATCTGACTATGGATAAGCCCGGTGAACCCGGTGAAGGAAAGGTATTCCGTGACGTTAACGAAGCACTTATGGCTTACTACGAGCACGATGTATCTCTCCACGCTAACATCAAGGTTAAGATTACAAAGGATGTAGGCGATAAGAAGGTTTCCAAGATTATCGACGCTACAGTCGGCAGACTTATCTTCAACGAGAATATCCCACAGAACTTAGGATACGTTGACAGAACAAACTCCGATAAGCAGTTTGACCTTGAAGTATCATTCCTCGTTGGTAAGAAGAAGCTTTCCGATATCATCGAGAGATGTATCAAGATTCACGGTACAACAACAACTTCTGAGGTTCTTGACAGAATCAAGGCTCTCGGATATAAATATTCAACCCGCGCAGCTCTTACCGTTGCTGTATGCGATGCTTCTATTCCGCCTCAGAAGAAGGAAATCCTTGCAGAGGCTGATGCAGAGATCGAGCAGATTATTTCTGAGTACGAGTACGGTTATATCTCCGCTCAGGAAAAGTCCAAGAAGACAATTGCTCTCTGGACTGAAACAAACGACAGAGTTACAGCTGCTCTTAAGAAGAACTTCGACCCATACAATCCTATCTGGATGATGGCTGACTCAGGTGCCCGTGGTAGTATCTCTCAGATCCGTCAGCTTGCAGGTATGCGTGGACTTATCGCAAACACCTCAGGCGGCGTTATCGAGATTCCTATCCGTGCTAACTACCGAGAGGGTCTTAACATCCTCGAGTACTTTATCGCATCCCGTGGTGCGAGAAAGGGTCTTGCTGATACAGCGCTCCGTACTGCTGACTCAGGTTACCTTACACGTCGTCTTGTTGACGTTTCACAGGATGTTATTATCCGTGAGGAGGACTGCGGTACAACAGAGGGTATCGAGGTATTCGAAATCAGAAACGGCAACGAGGTTGTAGAGCCTTTTGCAGAGCGTCTTGTGGGAAGATTCCTTGCTGATGACCTCCGCGATGAGGCAGGCGAGCTTATCGTTTCCAGAAACAAGCTTATCAGCGATGCAGATGCCAAGAAGGTTATTGAGGCAGGCGTTGAGAAGATAAAGATTCGTTCAGTTCTCCACTGTAAGGCAAGAACAGGTGTTTGTGCTAAGTGCTATGGTGCTAACCTTGCATTTAACAACATTGTATCTGTCGGTGAGGCTGTTGGTGTTATTGCAGCTCAGTCTATCGGTGAGCCCGGTACACAGCTTACAATGAGAACCTTCCATACCGGTGGTGTTGCTTCTGCCGATGCGGAAGATATCACACAGGGTCTTCCCCGTGTTGAGGAACTCTTTGAAAGCAGACGTCCTAAGGGTGCGGCTATCCTTTCAAGAATTTCAGGTAAGATTCACATTGAAGAAGTCAAGACTACACGTAATATCATCGTTACAAACGATGAATCAGGCGAGTCTGAAAGCTATATGATTCCTTATAACTTCAAGATCAGAGTTCAGGAAGGTCAGGAGATACCTAAGGGTACAAGACTTACAGAGGGTAACATTTATCCTGCTGATATTCTCAATATCCTCGGTACAATGGATGTTCAGAACTACATTATCAACGAAGTTCAGAAGGTTTACCGCTTACAGGGTGTTGATATCAACGATAAGCACATTGAGGTTATCGTTCGTCAGATGCTCCGTAAGGTTAAGATTGAGGAGTCAGGTTCAAGCTATCTGCTTCCCGGTACACTTGTTGACAGCAAGGAAATCGATCAGATTAATGCTGAGCTTCAGGCACGTATTGACGCAGGCGAGTACGATTTACAGCTTGTACAGTATTCACCTGTGCTTCAGGGTATTACAAAGGCTTCCTCCAACTCCGACAGCTTTATGTCAGCTGCTTCATTCCAGGAGACAACAAAGGCTCTTACAGACGCAGCTATCAGAGGAAAGAGCGATAAGCTCCTCGGACTTAAGGAAAACGTTATTATCGGTAAGCTTATTCCTGCCGGTACAGGTATGGACTGCTATAATCAGGTTAAGGTTGTAAGAACAGATGCTCCCACAGAGCAGCATATTGCTCCTGCTGCTGCACCTGTAACAGCTGCTCCTATCGTTTAATGATTACACTACTAAGGCGGACTTTGTCCGCTTTAGTTTTATACAAATAAAAATCCCCCCGCTGAAACCAGCAGGGGAGTAGAATATGAGGTGTAATAATGGAATATACATACAAAACCAAAATGGTATGCTCAAAGGAAATTAAATTTGACATCGAGGGCGATGTTATTACAAATGTCCGCTTTTTAGGCGGATGCAACGGCAATCTCAAAGCTATCTCAAAGCTTGTGGACGGCTATACCGTTGAACAGATCGAGTCCAAACTTCGCGGAAATACTTGTGGTATGCGTCCTACTTCCTGCGCAGATCAGCTGAGTATTGCTGTAAGAGAGGCTTATGAGGCTACGAAATAAGATCCGGGTCAGCGAAAATTGACTGATCGCGGTCGCCTGTCATAAATTCAATGGCTTTACTGCGGTTTTCTACCACATTTACAGGTAAATCGCCGCCGAACTCACCGTCAAGAGTCCAGGAAATCTGCTCGTCGTTAAGGGCAGTAAAGGTTATTTTGTCGGTGCGGAAAAATCTGATATACTCCCTGTCAATATCCTCGGAGATATTCAGCAGGGAGTGTACTATTTTCTGGAGCTGCACAAGATTTGTGGGCTTTTTTATAAGAGTTACTTCAAAAACGCCGTCATCAAGGAGAAAGTCGTTCATTGAAAGAAGTCCTGCCACAGAGCCTGAATTTGTAACCATACCGAAGATGAAGTCATCTTCAAGAACATTTCCGTTGTATTCGATACGCATAAGCTTGGAACGCAGATTTGTAATCTGTGTAAGCCCGTTGAGGATATAAGAGGCGTGACCGAGGACGTTTTTCACCTGCTGAGAGGTTTCATATGTGACGTTGGTAAAAGCTCCGAAAGCAGCAATATATGTGAAATAGCGGTCGTTAAAGCAGCCGATGTCGATTTTCATCGGTGCGCCGTGAGTTATCCAGCGTACAGCATCCATAGTAGCCTTTGGAATGCCGAGAGTGCGTCCAAAATCATTGGTTGAACCTGCGGGAATGTAGCCGATAGGGAGCTTTCTCTCGCTGTTCATAATGCCGTGAAGGCACTGGCTGAGAGTTCCATCGCCTCCTGCACATACAATGAGGTCATAGCCGTGGGTGCAGGCGTAGCGTGTTTTCTCCTGTGCATCGCTGCCGTTTTGGGTGATATGAATTGTAACTTCATAGTCAGCTTTATTGAATTCGTCGATTATTTCGCCGAGCATTGAGCCAATAGTGGCTTTGCCGGCAATAAGATTTACAATGAAGTAGAGTTTTTTCATAATCTGCTCCTGAAATGTGTGAATTCGGGTATTTTTTAAATACCTTATTATATATTATATCGCTATTTTATGGGATTTGCAATAGAATGATATAATTAAAAAATAAATTTTTTAAAAACCCTTGACAAACGTGAAAAGATGTGATATAATAATAAAGCTGAATGAGTTAAGCATAAAAACTTAAGAAACTGGGGTGTCGCCAAGCGGTAAGGCAACGGACTCTGACTCCGTCATTCGAGGGTTCAAATCCTTCCACCCCAACCAAAAGAAATAGCATCTCGAAAGAGGTGCTTTTTGTATTGAAAATGACGTTGAAATGTGGTATAATATAAGAGGTTGGACTGACCGATAAATAATAATACATTGGAGGAAAGTAAAATGGATAACAATGAAAGATTTGAAAAAATTTATTCTCAGGGAAAGGTGCATGAGGTACAGATTTGGGTGGATAAAGAAACCGGTGTAAATTATATGTTTTATCACCAAGGATACGCAGGAGGATTAACTCCGTTATTAGATAAAGATGGAAAACCTGTTATTTCTACTGTTGATAACAAGTAAATCCCAGTTTGTAAATCACCAAAGCCGTTTTCAATGTCATCTATTCTGAGCAAGACAGACAATTTCCCTCCGATGTTTCATCGGAGGTTTTTTATTGCAATTATCTGTAAAGTGTGGTATAATATATGTGGTCGGACAGGATGATAAATCGGAATTCAACAAATATAGTATAAAAGGAGAATGTATTATGGATAATATTATTCAAATAATAAAAGATGAATTTGAAGATTTAAAAAATATATCTTCTATTTTAAAACAAAAATCAGAATTTGATGCTCCTTATTCTTTTGAAAAGATTGAAGAATGGGAAAAAGAAAATAGTGTAAAAATACCCGAAATGTATAAAAGCTGGTTGTTGCTTACTTCATACGCAAGAATTATGGATGGTAGAATAGAGCTTTTTGTTCCAGAAACAAGTGTTTCTAATAAAGAAGATGTCTATATCGGCAGCCTTGGATATGGTAGTGACCATTTGTATTTTTCCAAAAATACAGGGGCTTTTTATACAATCGGCGATGATAAAGAAGAATATGAAGATTTTCTTGATTTCCTTACATATGTTCATATAACTATGGAAGAGGAAGCCGAAGAAGAATACGGCGAAGAATGGGTATTATTATACGATGAAAGATTTCCTGAAAGCTAAATTCTGATTTGCATTAACTGAATAATATTACATATCCGTTCTAAATGTCATCTATTCTGAGCAAGACAGACAGTAAGCCTCCGATATGAAAATATTGGAGGTTTTTTATTGCAATAGTATGCGTGTTGTGGTATAATATAGGAGGTCGGACAGACTAATAAATCAGGAGTTGTAAACAGTTATGAAAAAGAAATTAATCAATAAGATGACAATTACAATTGCTATTCTCGTCATGACGATATTTGCAATTCTCGTGTTTTTCTTCAAAACAACAATACATGCTGGAATAGAGTATTATATGCATACCGAGAAATATGATGCTTTTGCTACATATTACGCTGAGAAGTATAAAATGGGCGATACGGAAGATATAAAAGAATATCATGATGGACTTTGGACGTGTGTATATTACGATGAATGCGGCAGAATGAAATTGTTAATAAAAATCAGCGAAACGGATTTACACAACGAACAAGGCGATTACCGTGTCTTATTTCTTGAATATATTGAAGACGAGTATTCCGATCAGAGCGATAATACAACTAAAATACCATTTACTGATAACTGGTACTCTCATGTGTATGTAGGTCCAATTGGATAAAGAACTTCTATTTTGTTATTATAAAAATTGAATAATGTATTAGATAGCCTCTTGTGAGCAATTACAGGAGGCTTTTATTTATGAATCAATAAGATTGATATGAGATATTAATATATATTTCTGAATAATTAGAATTTGTTGTCAAAAACTTACAATTTGCTATTTACAATTGCGCGAAAATATGTTATAATTTATGTGCAAATATAAATAAGGAGGTCAGAATATGACAACAACAATTACAAAACAAAAATTATCCGTAAAAGCACAGACAGCAGGGGCAATAGTGGCTGCAGTATCGGCAGTAACGCTTCCGCAGCTGCTTCATATGCTTGGAATTGCCACAGGAGCCGGTACATTATTGGGTGAAATACTTCTGCCTATGCATCTGCCGATTATCCTGGCAGGGCTTCTAATAGGGCCATATGCCGCAGGAGCAGCAGGACTTTTAAGCCCCCTTATCAGCTTTGCTCTTACAGGTATGCCTACAGCGGCAATGCTCCCCTTTATGATGATTGAGCTTGCAGTATACGGTATATGTGCAGGAATGCTGAAGGATGCAAAAATTCCCGATATTTCAAAGGTGTTTTTTGCACAGCTTGCAGGCAGAGCAATCCGCGGAGCAGCCATTCTCATAGGATTTTACGGCATAGGTACAGCTATAAAGCCTGTGGTTATCCTTACAAGCATAAAAGTAGGACTTGTGGGAATTGTGTTACAGCTTGTTATAATTCCTCTTGTCGTGTACAGACTGAGAAAAGCCGACAATGAGTAATCTTGAAAGAGCGAAAGAAATCCTTTCTGAGGGCGGATATACCTGCGTTATATGCAGCAGTGTGGATACGCAGACAAGCACTATGCGAGGAGTTGCACCGCTGCTGAAATGGCTTGATGAGGGCAGAAATCTGTCGGAATATTCTGCAGCAGATAAGGTAGTAGGAAAGGGTGCGGCATATCTTTACGTACTCCTTGAAATAAAGGAGCTTTACGCCGTTGTTATAAGCCGCCCTGCATATGATACTCTTAAAAAGTACAGCATTCAGGTTACATATACGACTATGACGGAAGCTGTAAGAAATCGCGATAATACGGGCTTTTGTCCTATTGAAACGGCGGTTAAGGATATAGGTAATCCGAAAGATGCATTGACCGCCATAAAAAGAAAAATTGAAGATATGAAAAAGTAACAGGTGATATTATGGATAAAAACGAGAAATTTGATGTTTCAAAGCTTGGTTTTGGGCTTATGAGACTTCCCGAAAAGGACGGAAAAATAGACTATGATCACGTTTGCCGTATGGTTGATAAGTATATGGAGGCAGGATTGAATTATTTTGATACTGCATACGTATACCACAGCGGAAAATCCGAGGTAGCTGCAAGAGAATGCCTTGTAAAGCGATATCCACGAGAGAGTTTCAAGCTTGCTACAAAGCTGCCCTCTTGGTGTATGAACTGCAAAGAGGACAGAGACAGGATATTCAATGAGCAGCTTGAAAGAGCAGGAGTTGATTATTTCGATTTCTATTTGCTTCATTCACTGGAGGACGGCAATAACTACAATACATACGAGGAGTTTGACTGTTTCAACTGGGGAATGGAGAAAAAGCGTGAGGGAAAGATAAAGCATTTCGGTTTTTCCTATCACGGTACTCCCGAACTGCTGGAAGTTGTTCTTGATAAGCACCCCGAAATTGAATTTGTACAGATTCAGCTGAATTATGCTGACTGGATAAATCCCATAGTACATTCGGGCGAGCTTTATGAAATTCTTCACAGGCGCAATATACCGATGATAATTATGGAGCCTGTCAAAGGCGGAACTCTTGCATCACTTATGCCTGAGCTGGAGGCAAAGCTTAAAGCTGCAAGACCTCAGTCCTCAATTGCTTCCTGGGCGATGAGATTTGTAGGCTCACTTGACGGCATAATAACAATACTCTCAGGTATGTCAAATGACGAGCAGATGCAGGATAATATTGATACCTTCACAAATTTTGAGCCGCTTTCTGACAGCGAAAAGAAGCTTATAGAGGAAGTAAACGAGGTTATGTTCAATTCGCCGCTTGTTGGCTGTACTTCCTGCCGCTATTGCTGTGACGGTTGTCCGTCGGGAATAGAGATACCTAAGATTTTCCGTGTACTCAATACCATAAGACTTTACGGAGAGGAATGGCGTTCCGGTAATGTGTACAGAGGAATTGTAGAAAACAGCGGAAAAGCAAACGACTGCATCGGTTGTGGTCAGTGCGAAAGCGTATGCCCGCAGCATCTTCCTATAATTGAGCTTCTTGCAGAGGCTTCATCACATCTGGATAAATAGACTTTACAAAAAACGCACAGCCTTGAAGCCGTGCGTTTTTTATTTGAAGGTCAGAATATGTTTGTATCAGGGTGTTCAGCTAAAGGAACAACAATGTCAGGTTCAATAATAGTATTTTTCTGCTGATGTGCCTTCTCGTGATGTGGAATATCCACGTTTTCCTTAACGGGTGGAGCAGGCTTATCGTCCTGTTTGTTATCCTTATCGCCGATGTTATCGCTGGGTGGCTGATGTTCGGGCTTTATAGGCTTTTCGTGAACAGGGGGCAAATCGCCCTCAGCAGGGGGAACAGGTATTTCTGCAGGCTCTGAAGGAACAACGTGTATCGGCTTATTATCCTTTACAGGAGGCTTTGGAGCTTCCACAGGCTTTGTTGCAGCGGGTTTTATATCCGCCTCAGTATCAGGATGCGGAGGTGCAGGAGTCTCTGTTTTTTCGTGAGGCAGTTTATCCTCATTTTTAACCTTGTCATCATTGACCGCAGGATGCTTTTTATCGTGAATATTTACCTTTATATGGTGCTTAGGCAGTTCTTCCTCAAGTTTTGATTTGATATTTTCATAATCCTTTGAATTGCTTCCATCGATATAAACATCTACAGTGTCACCTGCGGATATATATCCTTCAGAAATTTCAGCCTGAACAATCTCGTTGGCAGCTTCAACCTTATCCTTGCCTTTTATATCGACCTTTTCAATGATTTTTTCGCCGTATTCCGTATCGCTTTCAAGGCTGATTACCTTACCCGAGCTGTTAAGATTCATACTGATAGATGTATCAGATGCAAGAGTAACAGTTGAGCAGGTTTTGAAATTTTTCGCATAGTAGCCATAGCAGGGGAGTGCAATAACAGCAATACACGCGGCAGCGGCAATAGCAGTACGTGTCATTTTTATAAAAGTACTTCTGTTTTTGTGCTGCTGCGACATAATAACGGGGTTTGTGACAGTCTGTCCTACTTCGTAATTGAGATTTGCAGCAAAGACATATCTGCCGTCCTCATCCATAAGCACAGCGTAGCCTTTACAGCATTCCATAACGATATATTTCATCTGCTTTCACCGCCTTTCAATACTTGCATAATGTGACCTCTCATAATCTCGTATCCGTTGGTGCAGATAAGCAGCATAGCCACAAGATAGCGTCTGTGACGCTCGAGAGTTTTTCTTTCAACATCAGCACCCTCTGCGAGCGCTGCAAGAGGGACTCTTTTTGTGCGTAGGAAATCCGCCAGAAGCTGGGGATTATTCCGCGCATAGCGTACAGCCTTTCCGCATATTTCGAGAGTTCTGCGCTGTTTGGGAGAGTTTTCGGCTATATCTGTGAAAGAAACTCCGAAATCCTCCATTTGTGCGGAAAGCTCAGCAATTTCCTGCTTTGTGGCTTCACGCATTTCATTTTCGCTGAAATCATCGCGGCTGTCGCTGATAGTGTCTATAAGTTCAGTTTTCTCATCCTCATCGGTAATATTGAGGGAAATACCGCCTGTATTTCTTTTTTCTTTTCTGTAGTAGTCGATAAGGCGGTTTTTTATCTGTAAAGCAGCGAATTTCAAAAATGCGCCGCGGAGTTTTGAATAGCTGCGTATTGCCTCGTAGAAAGCGAACATAGCAATACTAAGCTCATCGTCGCTCTGTTGTGGAGGACGATTGAGGAATTTAGCCGTTTCGGCCTTAATAAACGGCATATAGTCCGATATAAGCCTGTCTGCCTCGGTTTTGTCATCTTTGGCGCGACAGACTCTTAAAATAATCTCATGAGCTTCGGAGTTCATCTCTGCACCTCCTGTTAAATATAGTATACGCAGGGTATTTTCAAAAAACGGGGTATTTTCTTTATTATATAATAAAAATTTCTGAATGTCAAGGAATCCACCGTACAAAGGCATCTGCCTGCCAAAGCTTTTTATACGTGTGATTATATATTGTATGGTTGAATTTACTTCTACTAATATTGTACATCACAACTCAACGCTTGTCAATAGGTTTTTGAAAGTTTTCTGCATGTTTGTAGGGTTGCACAAAAACAGTGTAATGCTTTTGGTTGATTTTAACAACAGATAAAATTAAGGGCGGATATTATCCGCCCTGCAAATTATATTTAAAGTGCCTCGCACATCCGCAAACTAAAGTTTGCTCCGTGCGGATCGGCAAATAGCAAACGCCAAAAGATTTTGTTGTTTGCTATAATTATGAATTGAGATATTCTTCAAGTGTGCCTGTACCGCCTGTGGAGGTGTGTGCATAATAGGCGAGGATAATTGAAGCGTCGATAGAATCATATTTGCCGTCGCCGTCTACATCGGCAGCTTTAGCCTGCTCGGCTGTAAATGTGGATTTACCGCCTGTTGCGATTACTGCGTAATCGGAGAGAACAAGTGTTGCGTCGCTGGAGTCAATTGAGCCATCACTGCTTATATCGCCTAATGAAACAGTTGGAGCTGAAACAGGAGGCTTTTCGGGAGTTTCTGTAGAAGTTGTGGGGATTAAGGTAAATGTTACAGTTTGCTTTTTTCCGCAGTCATATTTATATGTAACTTCCTTTGAAGCGTCCTCAACTGTAAGAATATTGCCGTTTACTGTGCCATTTTTCCAGTCAGAGGCTTTTGTTACATCAAAACCTGTGGGGAGGGTGGAGAGGTCGAAGGTGTTGTTGGTGAGAAAAATTTCGTATTCATTCCACCAAATATAGGCATTTGATGATGCTATGTTACTTAAATCAATAGATGTGAGTTGATTATTATCACAATTCAAGTCAGTCAATGCAGTATTATTGCTGACATCAAGTAAAGTAAGCTGATTACTGCCACAGGACAACCATTCTAATGCAGCATTTTTGCTGACATCAATAGATGTGAGTTGATTATCAGCACAATTCAAATCAGTCAATGCAGCATTTTTGCTAACATCAATAGATGCGAGTTGATTATCAGCACAACTTAAATCAGTTAATGCAGTATTTTTGCTAACATCAATAGATGTGAATTGATTTTTATAACACACTAACTTTGTCAATGCAGTACAGTTACTGACATCAAGTGAAGTTAGTTGATTTTTGTAACAATACAAATTCCTCAATGTAGTGTTTTGGCTAACATCAAGTGAAGTAAGTTGATTATTATCACAATACAAAGATTCTAATGCAGTATTCTTGCTTACATCAAGTGAAGTAAGTTGATTATTATTACAATGCAAAGTTTCTAATGCAGTATTCTTGCTTACATCAAGTGAAGTTAATTGATTCCAATAAATTGGCTCCTCTTCATTGAAAAAACCATCATTAGAGCAATTTAAACTTAATAATTTTGTATTATTACTTACATCGAGTAAAGTGAGTTGATTATTTTCACAATCCAAATATTTTAAAGCAGTATTATTGCTAACATCAAGTGAATCGAGTTGATTATCAGCACAATCCAAATCAATCAATGCAGTATTTTTGCTAACATCAAGAGTTGTGAGTTGATTTTCAAAACATATTAAATGTGTTAACGATACAGCATCGCTTACATCAATATTTGTAAATTGATTCCTTTCTACATTTAAATCTTTCAATAAAGCACAACCACTTATGTTGATGCTCGTCAATTTATTTCTCCAGCATGATAATGTCTTCAACTTTTTGTTGTTACTTACATCAAGCGTCGTAAGATTATTGTTGTTTAAAGAAACCCATGTCAATTCAGTCAGATATTCTATTCCTGTTGCATCTGAAATTCCTAATCCATGAGCGCTCATATCTGATGCGCGGTTGATTTCCTCCGCAGAAAGCACTCCATCCCCGTCTCTATCATATCTCTCAGCCACATACTGTCTGAAAATCTCATCAGGGAAGTTGGTTTCATTGATTTCAACACTCTCAGCAACAGTATCCCCAGCCGCATTTGCCGCAAATCCGCCGCCTTTCAGCGTTTCCGCAGGCATATATCCCATAACTCCTGAACAAATCAGCAGAGCCGCTGTCATAGCTGCAATTCTTTTCATTTTCTTCATTTTTAATTCCTCCATATCATTTTTGCGATTTACCATAATAAACCACGAGTATATTATATCATATTATTCCAGAAAATGCAAGAAAAAACTGCAAAAAACTACAAGAAAACAGCAATATATACAAATATTCCCGAATAAAAAAGGCGGAAGAAGCCCTCCGCCCGTTATTTCAGAAAATCATACAACTAAAGAGTATTTATAAGCCGTGCAAGCCTTACCGCATCTTCCTCCTTGCTGAATATAGAGGGAGAAAATCGCACAGAGCCGTTTTCAGTGCCGAGTGACTGATGAGCAAGGGCGGCACAATGATAGCCTGCACGGAGACAGAAACCCTCCTTAGCAAGGGCAGAAGCAGCTTTTTCGGAGGGGATACCCTCAATATTGAATGATACAATAGGCACATATTCAGCCTTTTCAGAGCGATAAACCGTAATTCCGGGATTTTTTTCCAGTTCCCTTATAAATCGTCGGCAGATTTTGTCCTCGTGGGTAAATATATTATTTATCCCGATTTTTCGGATAAATTCCATACCTGCTTTAAGGGACATAATCCCTACAGTTCCCACAGTACCGCTTTCAAGGGCTTCGGGAAGGAGTACAGGCTGTTCAAGTCGTTGGGAGCCGCTGCCCGTACCGCCCTGCATAATGGGCTCAATGTTAAATTTACCGTCGCTGATGAGCATTCCAGTACCTGTTATGCCATAAAGTCCTTTATGACCTGCGGTGCATATGATGTTGATACCTTGTGAAAGATTTACATCAATAATGCCCGATGTCTGGGCGGCATCAACAATAAAGGCTATATTACGCGATTGGCAAAGCCTGCCGATTTCCTTCAAGGGCATAATCTGCCCCGTCACATTGCTTGCGGCAGTGCAAACAATGGCTTTTGTATCACTGCGGATAAGTCTGCGGAAGCTTTCAACAGTTTTTTTTGCGTCGGGGAAAACCTCCGCCACGGAAAGCTTTATTTTTCCCGATTTTGCAAGCTTTGCAGCAGGTCTTGAAACGGAGTTATGCTCCATTCCGCTTATGATAAGATGACCTCCGTTTTTCATAATACCCTGAATTGCCATATTTAGGGCATGTGTGCAATTGAGGGCGAAAACCACGTTTTCGGGTTCGCCTCCGAAGAAATCCGCCGCAGTTTCACGGGCAGAGTATACCATTTCCGAGGTTTTCATCCCCAGAGGATGACCGCCTCTGCCAGGGCTTGTAAGCTGCTCCATAGCCGATACAACAGCTTTTTTCACAGCAACAGGCTTTGGAAATGTTGTTGCGGCGTTATCGAAATTTACAATCAAGGATATCCCTCCTCACGCAGCTTATAAGGGATTTTATGCTTGTTGAGAAGTCGCGGTATATCGGGATTTCTCTCGGTGAATAAGTCATAGCCGCATTCGCCCTCACGTCTTTTCAGCTCGCATTTATAACCAAATGCAACGAGAAGCCTTACAGCCTTCTGTGCATAGGTATACGAGGGCATCTGCAATATATATTTCATAAAAATCAGTCCTTGTCAGAGTATAACAGCATAAATGCTGTTGTATTATAATATGCTGCAGTTCATTTTTTAGCTATTGCTATTGAATTGTAAAAAATTATATGATATAATATAATCAATAATTTTTTCGGAGGAAAATATGAGAAAAATACTTGTAGTTGAGGACGATAAGGAAATAAACCGCCTTATACGGGACTATCTTACAGATAACGGATATATCACAATATCAGCGGAAAACGGCCTTGACGCTGTGCGTATCATACGCGATGAGTCTGTTATTGACCTTGTAATACTTGACCTTATGCTGCCCTTTCAGAGCGGTGATATGGTATTGCAGAAAGTCCGCGGATTTTCTGATATTCCTATAATCATAGTATCTGCAAAAAGTATGGTGCAGTCGAAAATTGACGCTATACGTATGGGAGCTGATGATTACATAACAAAACCCTTTGATTTAGACGAACTTTTTGTTCGCATAGAGGCTGTATTACGCCGTTCACAGCAAAAAAGCAGCGGAGAGGGTAAAACTCTCCTGACATACAAGAAATTAACCCTTGACAGAAACAGCGGTACAGCGGCAGTTGACGGTAAATCCCTTGTGCTGACAGGCAAGGAATACGCTATTCTGGAGCTTATGCTTCTTAACCCAAAAAAGCTGTTTTCAAAGTCAAATCTCTTTGAAAGCGTGTGGAATGAGCCATATTTCAAGGAAGATACCACAATAAAGGTGCATATGAGCAATATCCGAAGCAAGATAAAAAAGCTTGACGACACACAGGAATATATTGAAACTGTGTGGGGAATGGGATATAAATTGTCTGATTAACTTTACCATTTCTTAACCTTTCCCTTTACCATTTCTTTACTCGGGAGATTTATAATATAATTGTAAACAAAACACACATACAGAAAGGGTGGTAAAAATGAACGTATTAGAGCTGAAAAATATAAGCAAAAAATACGGCAAAGCAACCGTAGTTGACAATTTCAGCCTTAACGTGGAAAAAGGTCATATCTGTGGTCTGATTGGTCCAAATGGTGCAGGTAAGACAACAATTATGAAGATGATAGCAGGTCTTGCCTCTCCCACAAGCGGAGAAATTGGATTTTTCGGCAAAAATGACAATCTTGACCTGAGCAGAAAGAGAATGGCATTTATGCTTGAAGCACCAATCATTGACAAAAGTATGAATGCAAGGCAGAATATGGAGTATGTCCGCTATGTCAAGGGAGTTGCAGACAAAAAGAAAATCGACGAAATGCTTAACTTTGTCGGACTTGGAAATGTCGGCAAGAAAGCTGTAGGCAAATTCTCACTTGGTATGACGCAAAGACTTGGAATTGCTATGGCGCTTCTCACAGAGCCTGAAATTATGGTGCTTGACGAGCCTGTAAATGGCCTTGACCCAGAGGGTATTGTGGAAATCCGATTAATGCTGAAAAAGCTTTCAGAGGAGAAAAACGTCACAATCATCATTTCAAGCCATATTCTTTCGGAATTGTCAGAACTCTGCACCGATTTTTCAATAATCAACCACGGCAAGCAGCTTGAAAATCTCAGCAGAGAGGAGCTTATGACGAAATGCCGCAGCTACTATGCAATCCGCACAAACGATATTAACCGTACAGCCGCAGTTATTGAAGATAAACTGGGTACAAAGCAGTACAAGGTCATTCACGGTGATGAAATCCGCCTTTTTGACTTCCTTGATAATGTTGAAAAAGTGTCGAAAACGATTACGGACAACGGACTTATCCTCACTAAATTCATAAGCGAGGGCGAAAGCCTTGAAGAATTCTATTTATCAAAGGTAGGTGCTGAAAATGAATAAACTGATTAAGGCTGAATTTTACAGAGTTTCACATTCGGGAATATTTCTTAAGATATTAATTCTTGTGGGACTTTTTCCGCTTGTACTTCCTTTTACTGCAACGGCTGATATGGAGGAAATAAATCTGCACAGCATACTGCTTATATATGCCGAGATAGGCGGACTTGTAATGACAGAACTTGTTGGAATTATGCTGTCGTCTATGATTTCAAATATGTATCAGAACAGAATTTACTATTATGAAATTATGGACGGGGCAAATACACACCATATTATCTTAAGTAAGCTTATTGTATACAGTTGTATATCAACAGTGGTGCTGATTATACCGGCTATAATCACCTTTGCCATAGCCGGAAATTGTTATCCCATTGGCGATTTGAAACAATTGTGGCTGACAGTAATTCTTGGAGTTGTAATTATTCTGAATTTCACTTGTTTTACTATTTTTATATCTATGCTTATAAGACATAGTCTGGGTGGACCTATTCTTGTTTATACTTTAGGTATGCTTCCTACCTTTGTGTATATGTTATTATCAGAACTTTCAGACAAGTATAAATGGGTAACCGATATTTTAAGCTATATCCCGCAAACTCAGATAATGGAATTTGTAAAACCTGAATATGAAACGGATTTTATTGTAAAGGTTATAGGCGGCTTTGTTGTATGCTTTGCCGTATTGTATGCACTTACATATGCAAGTTACAAGAAAAAGAATTTCAAATAATCAGAAATTAACAACGTAAAATAGCCAATTGTAGGGGCGAGCATTGCTCGCCCTAAATTTTATCTATTGTTAAAACTCTACAAAAGCGCCGCTATGTTTTTGTGCGATCATACAAACTTGCGAAAAATATTCAAAAACCTATTGACAAACGTAGAACTGTGATGTACAATATAAGTAGATACAAATTCAACCCATATAATACATAATCAACCGATGAAAAAGGAGCTGAATTATGGATTTCACAAAAATAATATTAGTTTGCCTTCTTGTGTTTTCTGTTGTGCTAGCTGTGAAGTATATCTCCTTGAAAAGGCAGATCAGATGCTTTGGCAGGCAGGTGGAACAGCGGAAAAATATAAATTACAGCAGTCCCATTAAGGTTGACTTTTTCGACAAGGATATTGTTGCCCTTGCTGTAAAGCTCAACGAGCATACGGATATTCAGCGTTCTCTTGATGTGGAATACAAACGGAGCAAGGAGCAGCTGAACAACGTAATATCGGGGATATCCCACGATTTCCGCACCCCTTTGACCGCCTCTCTGGGGTATCTGCAAATGATTGAAAAAAGCGGCGGATTAACGGGGAAAAATGCGGAATACCTTGAAATTGCCTTGCAAAAGAATACATACCTGAAAGAACTTTCCGACGAATTTTTTGAATTGTCGAAAATTAAAAACGGTCACGAGGAAATGACCGTGGAAAGCGTAAATCTCAGCAATCTTATTTCCGACCTTGTTATGGAGCAGTACAACTGGATGCAGGAGAGGAATATTTCCCCCGATTTTCATATTGCCGACGGCATAGTTATCAACAGCAACCGCCGATATATAATGAGAATTGTTGAAAATTTGCTGTCTAACGCCGAAAAATACACATTCACTCACCTGGGGATTTCCCTTTCAGAAGATAACGGAAAAATTATCCTTTCTGCTTTCAATGATACCGAAAACGGTACAGAAATAGACATAAACCGCGTATTTGAGCCCTTTTACAAGCCCTCATCGAGGAACAAAAACGGTTCGGGACTTGGGCTTTATGTGGTGAAATGTCTTGCAGAAAAGCTTTTTGCCGATGTTTTTGCGGAGTTTGATAATTCGGGAGATTTCAGGATTACTGTTGAATTTATTGATTTTTAATCGCAAAATAAGGTTTGTGATTATTTTATGATAGAATTTGCAGCTGAAATTATTATCTTTACCAATTAATTTACCGCGATAAACCGCTATTTGTTAAAACTCCCGAAACCGTGTTTACCCCATTGACATTTTTTACAAAACATATTATAATTGTATGGTAAACATTGTTAAAATGTTAGTGCAACATAACACATGATATGAGGAGGTAAATTAAAATTATGTCAGCACACAGCAAATCAAATGAGGAGATACTCAAAGAATACAACGTGAGTATCGAACAGGGGTTATCCGATGCGGAGGTTACAGCTAACCGTGAAAAATACGGTGAAAATAAGCTCCGTGAAAAGAAAAAGAAAACTACTTTACAGCGCTTTCTGGAGCAGTTCAAGGATGTAATGATTATTATCCTGCTTATTGCGGCAGTAATCTCATTCGTTGTTGCTATTATTGAGGGCAATCCAAAGGAATTCTTTGAGCCTGTACTTATTCTGCTTATTGTTGTTCTCAACGCTATTATGGGCGTTTTCCAGGAGAGCAAGGCGGAAAAGGCTCTGGACGCGCTGAAGAATATGTCCGCACCCCATGCCCGTGTTATGAGAAACGGCGCAGAAAAGGTTATTGACGCGGCTGAGCTGGTTCCCGGTGATATCATTCACCTTGAAGCAGGCGATTTCGTACCTGCCGATTCACGTCTTATCCACAGCGTAAGCCTTAAATCCGAGGAATCCGCCCTTACAGGTGAGTCCGTACCCAGTGAAAAGGACGCAGCTGCTCCCGTTGAGGAAAAGGCTCCTATCGGTGACAGAACAAATATGGTATTCTCAGGCTGTTCCGTTACATATGGTACTGCTACAGCTGTTGTAACAGCTACAGGAATGAATACCGAAATGGGTAAAATTGCAAATCTTCTTGATAACGAGGGTGATTCTCAGACACCTCTCCAGCAGAAGCTTGCACAGCTCGGTAAATATCTCGGTATTATGGCTCTTGCAGCTTGTGCTATCATCTTCATTGTAGGTATGCTCAACGGTATTCCTGCTCTTGAAATCTTCATGACAGCTATTTCTCTTGCGGTATCAGCTATCCCTGAGGGACTTCCTGCAATTGTTACAATTGTTCTCTCTATCGGCGTTCAGCGTATGGTTAAGAAAAACGCTCTTATCAGACGACTTCCCGCTGTTGAAACTCTCGGAAGCGCTTCTGTTATCTGTTCCGATAAGACAGGTACTCTCACACAGAACAAAATGACAGTTGTCAAGGCTTATATTGACAACGCAGACGATGTTGTTCTCGTTGATGAAAATTGTCCCGAGGATATTAAAAAGCTCCTTATGATTGGCGCTCTCTGCTGTGACGGCAGCGTATCCTTTGAAAACGGCGAAGAACAGCATATCGGTGACCCTACAGAAACAGCTATTGTTCTTGCGGCTCACAAAAATGGTATGCCCAAGGACGAAATCAATGCACAGCACAACCGTGTAGGAGAAATTCCTTTCGATTCCGACAGAAAGCTTATGACATCTATCAATAAGTTCGGTGACAAGAATATTGTTATCGTAAAGGGTGCTTTTGATATGATGGCTGAACGCTGCACAGGCGGAAATATCGCAAAGGCTAAGGAAATCACCGAGAAAATGAGCGCTGACGCTCTCCGAGTTCTTGCTATTGGCTACAAGGAAATTGATACAATTCCTGCTGAACTCACCTCTGAGGAAATCGAAAACGGACTTACACTTGCAGGTCTTGTTGGTATGATAGATCCTCCCCGTCCTGAGGCAAGAGATGCCGTTGCAGTTTGCCGCCAGGCCGGTATCCGTCCCGTTATGATTACAGGCGACCACGTTATAACAGCTGCCGCTATTGCTAAGGATTTAGGCATTCTCGTTGAGGGTGACAGAGCTATTACAGGTGCAGAGCTTGACGCTATGTCTGAGGAAGAACTTGATAATCAGGTTGAATCAATCAGCGTATATGCACGAGTTTCACCTGAAAATAAAATTCGTATTGTTAAGGCTTGGCAGAAAAAAGATCAGGTTGTATCAATGACAGGTGACGGTGTTAATGACGCTCCTGCACTTAAAGCTGCTGATATCGGCTGTGCTATGGGTATCACAGGTACAGACGTTGCAAAGGGTGCTTCTGATATGACACTTACAGATGATAACTTTGCTACAATCGTTGACGCTGTAAGAGAAGGACGCGGAATTTACGCTAACATCAAGAAGGTTGTAGGTTTCCTCCTGGGTACAAATATCGGTGAGGTTATCCTGGTATTCTTCGCAATGCTTCTCTGGCACAAGACACCTCTGCTTTCAATGCAGCTTCTTATGATTAACCTCGTAACAGACTCACTTCCTGCAATTGCCCTTGGTATGGAGGGCGTTGACAAGGATATTATGACACGCAAGCCAAAGCCTAAGAATGAAGGACTTTTCGCAAACGGTTTTGGTGTGCGTATAATTTTACAGGGCTTTATGTTCGGTATACTGTCACTTGTTGCATTTAAAATCGGTTACAACGGCACAGAAGAAACATTAAAAATCGGTCAGACAATGACATTCTTCGTTCTTGCTATGTCACAGGTTATCCAGTCCTTTAATATGAGAAGTGACCGTTCACTTTTCAAGACAGGAATTTTCACAAACAAGACTTTGAACAAGGCTGTACTGGCATCAGTTGCTCTTGTTGCTATTGTGCTTTTCACTCCCCTCCGTACAATTTTCGGACTTGTACAGCTTTCAGCTGTTCAGTATCTTATCTGCGTGGGACTTTTCCTTATCCCAACAGTTATTATGGAAGTTTCAAAGGCGCTTGGTCTTATCAAGCACAACGAAAAATAATCAGACTGTACTGCCGCCTATTAAGGCGGCAGTTGTTATATTAAACAAGGTTAATTAATAATTCTTGTGTGTGAAATCAATAGAATATTCGTTGAAAAGTGGGAAGTATATGCCATAATTAATTGTGGGGTTCTCTAAAGATCTCACTCACAGCTTGAATTCCCTCGTGTTTTGGTTTTGGAGAAAACCATTTGTCAATTTGGTTTTTATACCAATCCCTGAAACAACAGTAGACAAATCTAATGGCATTTTAGGGATTGGTATTACAATGAGAATGACCGTGTATAAGAAGATAAGAAATAATGAAATGATAACTGATAGTAAGGTTATGGATAATAAATAATACATCGCACTTGAAACAGCGATTATAATTTGAATTTAGTGGAGAATAAAAAATGAATATTTATGATATTTCACAGGAAGTTTTCAACTGTAAGGTATATCCAGGCGATCCTGTGCCTGAAAAGAAGCTTGTTAATTCTATAGAAAAAGGCGGCTTGTACAATCTTACAGAATTCAGTATGTGTGCTCATAATGGCACACATATTGATGCACCGTTTCATTTTATTAAAGACGGAAAAACTGTGGACGACATAGCTTTAGAGTCGTTTGTAGGAATGGCTTATGTGGCAGAACATCAAGGTGTTATTACGGGAGATGATGCTGTAAAAATAATTGAAAAAGCAAAAGAAAAAAATCCCGAATCAGCAAAGAGAATCCTCATAAAGGGTGATGCAGAGGTTTCTGCGGAAGCTGCAAAAGTATTTGTCTCTGCGGAAATTTTACTTCTTGGGAATGAATCCCAGACTGTCGGTCCTGAAAACGCTCCTATGGAAGTGCATTTGATACTCCTGACAGCAGATGTTGTTCTGCTGGAAGGCATTCGTCTGGCAGAGGTTTCAGAGGGCATTTACTTTTTAAATGCTGCACCGCTGAATTTATCAGATGCGGACGGTTCGCCGTGCAGAGCTGTGTTGATAGATGATTTTTGTAATTGATATGCATATGCCAAAACGAGCAGTACCGCAATTAAGTGATACTGCTCGTTTTTTTATTATAGTGAACGTCAAATATAATTTGACATTCACTATAATTAAAGATTTAAAGTGCCTCGCACATCCGCAAACTAAAGTTTGCTCCGTGCGGATCGGCAAATAGCAAACGCCAAAATATTTTGTCGTTTGCTATAATTATTGTTTATTCTGAAATAAGCTCCCTTATCTCAACCGTATTTAGTTTCCTTGCGGCAATATAAGCGAAAATGAAGAAGCTTAAAGATATTGCTGCGGCAGGAACTATAAATGTAAAAAAGTTTATATCTGCGTCAAGCTGTGTAAGTCCTGCCATTCTTAAAAGAGTCACAAGCAGCGGTGAGGTGAGGAAAAACGAAGCTATTCCGCCAAGACAAGAGCCGATTGCCGCAATAATCATAAAGCGGAAGGCAAACTGTGTACGAAGTGTACTTGCAGTAAAGCCCATTGCCTTGAAAATGCCGATGTCGGTGCGTTCTTTAATAAAGGATTTGCTGCAAATCATACTTATTACAACCGCAGAGAAGATAATGGAAATAGCATAAACTACTATCAAAAGAATATTGAAGATAAAATCAATAAGTTCAATTAATCCTTCATTTGAATTTTCTTCTGTAGTTGTTTCTAATTTTTTGATTACACCGCCGAATTTATTATTAAGTGCCTTTTCCGCTTCATTTAACAGGCTTATATCGGAAAGTTCTGCTATAAATAACGGCTTTGACTTATCTATTTTATTGAGTCCCTCAGCGGTAATAAGGATTGTTTTTCCCAAGTCGTTAAAACCTTGATAAGTGCCTGTAATTATAAATTCTTCTGCGTTTCCGCTGCTAATTGTTATGGTATCTCCTATGTCTTTGCCGAAAATATCTGCTGATATTTCCGTAACAGCAACCTCATTGTCATAAATGGGCATTCTTCCGTCAATAGGCTTATGCATATCATCGGGACGATTGTAGGAGGAGCAGGCAATTTCAATTCCGTCTGCCATTACGTATTTATTTAAAGTGAAAATTGTTTTTGCATCGGGGTCAACATCAAGCACCGCCTGTTCAACCTCATTCATATTATCAATATCGAAATCCTTTGTCATATAAACGGTGATATTGGGATTTAAAGAGCCTTCCTCAAATACATCAGAGGTGAGCTTTTGTGACAGTACAGCTATTGTCATCATAAAATACACGAGCAAAGCCACGATTAAGACCGAGCCGCCATAGCTTCTGAGACGGGAAGTGAACTGACGCAAGCCGATAAACAAGGAGAGAGGCTTAGCTTTTACGGGAATATTCAGCCTGCTGTCGAAGTGGATTTCGGATTTGCCTCCCGAAATTGCACGGACAGGGGAGATTTTAGCTGCCTTTGCTGTTGAAAGCACAACGAAAATCATTGTTATAGCAATAAGAGCCGCAGCCATTATGCCGCATTTCAGAAAAGACATATCCGTAGCGGTAAGAAGTCCTGTAATATGCTGAAAAAGTATACCCAGCCCCTTTAATGCAGGGATAGAAATAACAAGACCGATTATAGAGCCGATTATTTCAGCAATAAGATACTGGAGTACATATACAAGGCGGATTTTACCCGAAGTAAAGCCCTGCGCTTTAAGTATTCCAAGGTTTATGTATTCCATTTCGATTGAGGTTGAAATGCTGTGACGCATTGAAATAATTACTATTATGATAAGAAGGGTAAGAAAGGCAAGGAGAATTTTTGAGCCGAATTCGGAAAAAATTTTTGTGGATTGTATAGTTTCAGCTTTTGATATTGAGATTATAGAGCTGCTGATAAGACCGCACATATCGTTTATTTCTTCTTTTACGATTATATAGTCGGCGTCCTCTGTAAGATTTACACCTATATCAGCAGCCTTGCCGATATAAAGGTCATCGGCATTTTCGTAGATTCTTTCAAAGTCGCTGTCACTGATAAATAAACGTTTTTTGCCTATGGGTGCTGCACCAACAAAAGGTTCTTCCACAAATCCCTTTACCGTAAAATTTTCGGGATTATCTTCTGAGCCAAAGGATATAACAGAGCCGATTTCTATATTCGAAGCCGCTTTCAAGCCGTAAGGAATATAGATTTCGCCTTTTTCAAGTGGTTCGGGATTATTATTATACGCTGTGAAATTTTTATTGAATACACGGTAAATATCCTCGGTTTCTCTGTATAAAAAGAATATCTGCGATAGTTTCTGTTCTTTAATCCTTGCATTTTCAGTGATTATACATTTTGTTTCGGTGACGTCTGTAACATCGGGGTGCTTTGCAATTTCCTCCGCAATATTGTCCTGTAAATTCCGCTTATTTGCAAAGGCTGTAAATGTAGGTGTATCTGCATAGCTGTGGGAACGCTCAAGGGAACGGTCTAGATTGTCATTATTGCTTACCGTAGCCGCAAATGAAAATACGATAATTGCTGTAAGGGCAATAATGCTCTTGAATGCACCTTTTTTGTGTTTTATATTAGCTATTAAAAGCTTTAAAATCTCCATACCGCACCTCACCATTCCATTGAATTAAGCCAAGCATTTACCTGTGCTTCACGGCTTTTTTCATTTTCGGGAGAGTATGGGGCAAGGTCAAGTCTGCCGATAACTGCACCATCTGCGATATAGATAATTCTGTTTCCACGGAGTGCTGCACGGCTGTCGTGAGTGACCATTAAAATGCTCTGACCGCCGACATTTAAATCGGTAAGCAGGTTCAGTACCTCAGTTGTATTTTTTCTGTTGAGAGCGCCTGTAGGTTCATCGGCAAAAAGGAGCTTGGGGTTGTTTATTACTGCACGTGCAATGGCACATCTCTGCTGTTCACCGCCCGAACATTGAGAGGGGAGCTGGGTTTTAATATTGGATATACCCATTTTTTCAAGAAGCTCATCAGTACGCTTGTTGACTTCATCAGCAGAAACGGATTTATTCAAGTATCCGGGAACAGCAATATTTTCAAAAAGGTTGAGATTGCTTACAAGGTGTATCTGCTGGAAAATGAAGCCGAAATCACTGTGGCGGAGTGCGGCAAGCTTTTTTTCGGAAAGCTTGACAATATCCTTTCCGTCATAATTAACTGAGCCGCCTGTTGCTTTGTCCATACCGCTTAAAGCGTAGAGCAGAGTAGACTTACCTGAACCGGACGCACCCATTACTATGGTGAAATCGCCCTCGTAAATCTCAATATCAAGGTTTGTTAAAATGTGATTTTGCACACCGTTGTGTGCAAAGCTTTTGCAAAGTCCCTTTGCGGATAAAATCGTTTTTTTCATTATAATACACCTTTCTACTGTTTTGTTGATGTTCTCATTTTACAGCAAAAGATATTAAGAAGTCCTTAAGGCAAAATTATTTTTATCTGAAATCCGTCAGGAAGATTTTCAGCATAGACGTTTCCTCCCGATTGTGTTACAACATATTTCACGATGTATAAGCCTAAGCCTGCACCGTTTTCCTTTTCCGTATGACTGCCGCGATAGAATTTGTCAAAGATGAATGGGATTTCCTCGTCAGGAATACCCTTGCCGAAGTCGCGGAAAACAATTTCCGCACCCTTTTCTGTCTTGGCGGCGGAAATTTCAACATCGGTTTTTGCATATTTTGCCACATTGCTTACGATATTTTCAAAAACCTGTGTAAGCCTGCTTCTGTCAACATTTACTTCAATTAATTGTGGGGCAAGATTAAGGCGGATATTATTCCGTGCTGAAATTTCCGACAAAGTATCTTTAATAAATCCGCAAAGCTCAAATTTCGTGGGATTCATTTTCAGTTTCTCAAGATCAGAAATCGAGTGTAAAAGCATATCGTTTGTAAGTGCCGCGACTTCATCGCATTTACGCATAATAACGCTTAGATATTTTGCACGCTTTTCGGGAGTAGCGTCCATACCGGCTTCAAGTCCCTCAGCGTAGGCTCGAATTGACGAAACGGGAGTTTTTATATCATGGGAAAGTGAAGCGATAACAATTTTGTTGTTTTCGATTGCCTCTTTTTCGCAGGCACGTGCCGAGGAAATTTCACGACGCATACAATCAAATGCCCACGTAAATTTACCAAAATAATTTGTACGCTCATAATTAAGCGGCAGGTCAAAATCTCCGCCTGCAATACGCTCCGCAAAGGCTGTCAGCTTCTTAAAGGGGCGTAGAATTGCAAACCATATATACATAAAAACAGAAGAAATAAAAACTGCACATACACCGAAATTTATCCAAAGAAAAGGGGTACTTTTATTGTCGTCAGGAGTATATTCAGATAAAGCAATTTTAAGTTCGTTTGCACGAATTTCCGCTGCAGCCGTATCACCGTTTGCAATAAGCTGTTCAATTTCGTTTGCTGCAACAATATAGCTGCCGAAATCAATTTCAGAGGGCTTGTCTGCCACATTACAAAGACAGGCTGTAATAACGGCAAGCAAACTTGTAAATACTATAGCGGCTGTTAAAAGGTATCGTTTCATTCTTTTACCTCCAGCATATAACCGACTTTGTATACAGTCTTGATGTATTTTGGCTGTGCAGGGTTTTCTTCCAGTTTTTCACGAAGCCAGCGTATATGTACCGTCAGCGTTGACGGTTCAACTGTTGAAAATGCTCCCCACACTTCGGATAAAAGTTTTTCCTTTGCAACAGCATTGTTCATATGCTCACAGAGATATGCAAGCAAATCAAATTCACGCAGGGAAAGAGAAACGGGTATACCGTCTTTTGTTACGGAGCGTGAAGTAATATTTACGCTGATACTGCCGAAAGAGATAACCTTTTCCTGTGCAGAAAATCCGTAGGTACGCCGAATTAAAGCGTTTACTCTTGAAAGGAGTTCTTTCATTGAGTATGGTTTGGGCAGATAGTCGTCACCGCCGATATCAAAGCCTGTAATGCGGTCGCTTTCACTTGTCCTTGCACTTGCAAAAATAACAGGTATCTGCGACACTCTGCGAAGTTCCCTGCATAATTCAAGCCCCGTTGTATCGGGAAGATTTATGTCAAGGAGAATAAGGTGATATGTATGCTTTGAAAGCAGGTCAAAAGCCTCCTCGCCGTTTTCGGCTGTTGTAACGGAATAACCGTAGCTTTCCAGCATTTCTGATATAATAAAGGATAAATCCGTGTCATCGTCAATAATGAGAATTTCTTTCATGTTCGTTTCCTCCTAAGATTGTTTCATTAATTATATCATAAATACTTTTTTATTACAAGAGTATTTACATTGACCTAAAAATTTTCAGAAAAACACTTGACATTCACGTAACGTCATAGTGTATAATTATAATCAGGGAGGCGATATAATGAAAATGCACATAAAAGAATTTGCAGAGCTTACAGGTGTCAGTGTGCGCACACTGCACTATTATGATGAAATCAAACTGTTAAAGCCATCTTTTGTTGACGAACAAAACGGCTACCGCTTTTATGATGAACATTCTTTGGAGCGTATGCAGGAGATTTTGTTTTATCGTGAGCTGGATTTTTCGCTTAAAGATATTTATGCAATTCTGTCCTCTCATAATTACGATAAGCAGAAAGCACTAAAAGAGCAAAAGCATCTGCTTACGCTGAAAAAAGAGCGTCTTGAACGGCTGATTATGGCTCTTGACAGTGTAATGAAAGGAGAAAATTTCACTATGAATGTATTTGACAACAGCGAATTTGAGGAGCAGCGTGACAGCTATGCAAAGGAAGCAAGGGAAAAGTGGGGCGATACTGCCGCATACAAGGAATATTCCGCAAAGGCTTATTCAGCAGAAAAGCAGAATGAACTTAACGACGGTATGGACGCTCTTATTGCAGAATTTGCAGGATGTATGACTGGCGGAAATAATCCTGAAAGCGAGGAAGCACAGGCACTTGTGAAAAAGTGGCAGGCTTATATCACGGACAATTTCTACACCTGCACAAAGGAAATTCTTGCAGGACTTGGTGCGATGTATACCGCCGATGGACGCTTCAAAGCCAATATCGACAGATACGGCAAAGGAACAGCCGAGTTTATGAGGGCTGCAATACAGAAATATTGCAGATAATATTGTTCCATCAGCTAAGCCTTGCCATCAAATACTTGGCATAAAGAAAAGTTCTCTGTGTCAGAAAATTTGAAATGCAACAGCATTCCTGTTTTAGTCTTTGAGGCAAGGATAATTTGTGGAGCAATACAAATATCAGCTATAACCTGCGGATAAGTGCAGCTTTTTGATAAATAATTCCGAAAACCGTCAATAATAGTAGTCGGACTATTGACAATTTTTTTTGTGTCGTGTATAATTAAGAAAAAAGTAAGCTCTTTCAGTATGTGTTGTGTATGCGAAAGGGATACAATAAATTTATGAAAAATAGGGAGAAGATTTATGAAAAAATATATTGGAATTATAGTGCTGACTGCTTTGCTTTCCTTGACAGGATGCGGAATTGAGGTTGAGGAAATATCATACACTTCAACGGACAGCACTGCTGAACAGACAACAGAAGCCGCAACGGAGAAAACAACAGCGGAAATTACTGTAGAGTCCGAATCACAGTCGGAAACCGTAGCTGATACCGCAGCTCCCGAAATAAACGCAACTACTGAGGCGGAAACTGCTGCTGTTATCCAAACAGAGCCACCTACTGAGCCTGCAACTGTTGCCCAAGAAACAACCGCAGCAAGTCCCAATGAGATTTTCGCTCTGAATGGACCACTTGGACGTCATCAGGGAGTTGAGGAATTTGACAATGCAAAATTTGCGGCATCTTTTGGAGCAGGCGATTTCACAAAGAACGCTGACAGCACATTCACATTGACAACTATGATTTACCGCTATGAAATGTTCAGCGTTGAAGATATTCAATCTCTGAAAGTTGGCGATACAATCTGGTGTCTTGGCAAGAATGTTGCTGTTGAAACTATAGAAGTCCGTGACAGCGGTCTTATCATTGTAAATGGCGGCATTGAAAATGGCGGACGTTATTTTAAAACAGACGAAAATGGCTTATATTTCGAAAGCGGTATGAATGACCGCCATTCCTATTATGAAATCGGTGAAAATACCTACACTCTTTCAGCTGATTTCGTATTTACAGATAATTCTGATATGGATAACCCCAAGACATATACTGCCGAAGAACTTATGTCACTTCTTACATATGATACGCATTTTGTCAACAGTAATACAATTGTGGAAACTTCTAACGGTGTTGTAACTGCAATAGTGAGAAATTATATTCCGTAATATTGTATAATATAGGAGTCGGACAGAATGATAAGAAGTTATAGGTGAACAGATGACGAAGCATATTGCAAATATACTCACTGGTTGTCGTATTTTCGGTAGCCTTTTATTGCTGTTCTTTTCTGCATTTTCCGTGGCATTTTATATCATATATTGCTTCTGCGGATTTAGTGATATGGTAGATGGAACAATTGCCAGAAAAACAAAAAGTATCAGCAAGTTTGGAAGCCAACTGGATACGATTGCTGACCTTATTTTTGTAGTGGTATCTTTGTTTAAGTTGTTGCCAGCAATTTATATTCCACAATGGTTGTGGATATGGAGTTGTGTGATTGCGGTTATCAAAGTCAGTAATATCATATGGGGATATGTTTCTAAAAAACAGTTTATATCCTTGCATACGATTATGAATAAAATAACAGGACTTCTTCTGTTCTTATTACCTTTGACAATATCATTCGTGGAATTGAAATACACTGCCACAATTGTATTATCTATTGCAACACTTTCAGCAATTCAAGAAGGATTTTATGTTATAACGGATAGTTACAACAATTAAGTCAATCCCAGTTTTATTTAACTGAATATTTATACCAATTCCCGAAAAAACGGCAGAATAGTTGGGGATTTGTGTTTTGATTTCCAAAGTATTGACAGAAACTTAAAAGTGTGACATAATAATGAAAGGCAGGGTTGTTTGATTTGGATAGATATTAGTATACTTTTTAAGGAGATACTATGTCTATTCGGGTCAGACAGCCCTTTTTGTTGTGTTTTAAAGTTTTCCACTCAATTTTTTGACGATAAAAGAGCTGTAATCATAAACAAAAGGGAATATTCCCGATCCTTAACGTCCTCAAAATGGGGGGAGAGAATATATATAATTTATGTTAAATAAAATGATGCGCAATTGTAATTGTATTCGGATAAAATGTTGACGAAACTGCAATTGTTTGCTATAATATAATAGTGTATTAAAGTGGTATTTGCTGAAATTACAAAATACTACAAAGGGGAGATTTTATGAAAAGAAAGATACTATGTCTATTTCTATGCTCAATCATTCTATCAGGTACTGTATGTGGTTGTGGACATGATAAAACTGTGATACAACCAAGTGATATCGTAATAACAGACATATCAACAGAGGAATGGACAACGGAAAAATTGTGTGAAGCTGTACTTATAAATGGGAAAAATATTTCTCCAATATGTACACTTCGTGAATTCGGAGATGAATTTGAAATTGATACAAATGATGAATTAGGGCTTGTTTACAGAGAAGACAACCAAAGTGCCAACGCTCGTATTTTATTCAATGGAAAAAGAGTAGGTTATTTTAGCGTTATGCAATGTAACGGTGAAGATAAAGTTTTTGATTCACCACTTAATTCCATAATATTTGACCTTGAATCTGATGAAAAGATAGAATATCCTGTTTCCGTTAATGGTGTAACAATAGGTTCATCATCTGAAACAATGCTTAAGAACCTTTATTTTATGGAAAAAAGTGATTATTCATGGGATGATGAGAAAAAAACATATACACTTGACTTTAAAACTGAAGAATTTACAATTAAAGTAATATGTAGAGACGATTGTGTTAATCACATATCAATTAGATTTGAAAAAGTATAAAGGAGATTTATGAAAAGAAAAATACTTAGTTTGTTTCTTTGTTCGGTTATGCTGGCAGTGGCAGCGTGTGGATGCGGAGTCGATAACAACTCGGAACCTGATTCCACAGCGGACTCTGTAGGTGCTACTGAAAACCTATCAGAAGGATTTGATTGGGAGAAAGTAAAGCAGGATATAACCTTTGAGGGGAAGAAAATCGATTTTCCGTTTTGTGTAAACGACCTCGGAAAAGGCTATGAAATGGATTATATTTATGATTCGTTGTTTGAAGAAAAATGTTGTGACGGTGCTGTTGTCAAGGTTAATGATGACGGTAGTGAAGAAAAGGTGTGTTATTTATTTTTTGATGGTATTACCGCAGAAGAATACACGGACGATACAAAATGCACACGTATTTCAAATCCTGAAAGTTTAACCGTACAGGGAATAGGAAAAGGAGCTACACTTGAAGAAGCAGAAAAAATTTTTGGTACACCATATAAATCAAACGATATTTTCTTTTATTATCTTAGTAAAACAGGCACTGAGAGAATTGAATTAAGATGTGACAAAAATACAAAAGAAGTAAAAAACATTGAAATTACGTTAAACTTTAAGGAGTATTAAGGAAGTTTTCAATAAATCCATTGCTTTTTTATTCAAAAAGGTGTATAATGTCTATTAGAAACCTCTAAAAATTTCCCATCACGGCTTTATTTCCCTTGTGTTTGGGTTTTAGAAATGCCCTTAATAATTTGAATGGTAGGTATCATTATGAAAGTAAGAATAAAAAATAAATCGTATGTAATAAGTGTATCGCTTGGCACAGGCTGTTATAGACATATCAGAATATCAGGTATGGCAACTCTTGAAAAATTATCAGATGCCATACTTGATGCTTTTGACTTTGATAACGACCACCTCCACGCTTTCTTTATGAACAACAGAGCATGGGATGAGATAGACTGTTATTATTCCCCTTATGCAGGAGAAGATGGATTCCGAACAACAGATGCTTGCAAGCTTCAATTTCTCAATCTGGAGATTGGAAAGAAGTTCCTGTATATCTTTGACTTTGGTGACGATTGGCGTTTTCAGTGCAAAGTATTGAATATTCTTGATGAGGATACAAAAGAACCTGTGGTAGTCCGCACAAAAGGTGCAGCTCCAATGCAGTATCCTGATTTTGATGAAGAAGACGAATACTTTGATGATGATGAATACTTTGATGATGAGGACGAGTATTTTGACGATGATGAGGAAATATCGGAGCTTGAAAAACCACTTGTTCCTGTCCCTGATGAACTTTATGATACGGCGTTGCGTTTCAAAAAGGTCAAGCTGTGGAATAAATTGTACGATACCGATATTTTTGCGGTGAAGCTTTCAAACGGAGAGATTGGATATTGCAATGTAATGGGTAGAAACGGTGAGTTTTACGGAATGTCCTTGTATATTGGCGAAAATGGATTTTCCAGTTTCTATAATATTTTAGGTCCGCAGTACAGCAATAATGATGAGGCTCTTTTTGAGTGTATGATATCTCAGGAATGTTTGCAGATTTGCTTTAACAATAAATACGGTCTGCGACTGGCTGACCTCAACTCTGTTCAGGAATACACTAAACGTAATGGCGTAAATTTAAGAGGTGCTAACAGTTATCCCGCTATACTCCGTATGAAGTCCTACTGTATGCCGTGGTATGTTGAAGATAAGAAAGAATACGAACTTCTCCAAGAAGCACTTGAAGCGGCTATATTTGTATCTGAAAAATTAAAGGGTACTTCCGCTGAAAAGCTTGGATTTATCGAAAGTTTTGAAATACCGTATCTTGTTCCCAATGGTGACAGTTTTGACTGGCAGACTACGCAGCTTCCAAATAAAACGGCAAAAGATTTTCCAGCACCTTCTTTGAGCAAGTCTAAAGTTTCTAAGCTGAAAGCATTGAAGCAGCTTAACAAGTGGGAATGTAAGGTTATATACATAAGGAAAGCTTGTCAGGAAGAATCAACTGATGCTCCGTATTTCCCGGCATTGCTGATAGCTGTAGAGTGCAGAAATGACTATATCCTGCCTGTTAAGAGTGTTTGCGATTACAATATAAATGCACAAAAAATACTTGATAGCTTTGCAGATGAACTTCTGAAATACAAAAGACTTCCAAAGACAATCTGTGTATCAGATGACCGTACATACAGTCTGCTCCAGTCATTCAGCAAGGATTGCGGCGTTGAATTGAAAATGGTTGATACTGTTGCTAAAGCTGATGATATAGCTTATAAGATGAATTATATATGTGAAAGTGACGAATTAGACAGTATGTTGCAGACTATGGAGATTCTTGATAGATTATCCGTGGATGAGCTGAAAACTATGCCTTCTGAGTTAAAGACTGTTTGCATTCAGATGATGAATGATGGCTTGCTTGAACCTGATCTGGAAGCGAAACTTAAACGTGCATTCAATATAAAGTAAGCGTATATTTGCCACAAAGTCCATGTATTATGAAAAAATAAAAGTGCTGTGCAGCAACGAACTGCACGGCACTTTTGAATTTCAAAAAAATGTGTAAAATATACTTGTATTTCTCTTTGGGGATTGGCGGATGCAAAAGTTAGCCTTGACAAACTCTATTTTCTGTGTTATACTATTTTACGGTTAGTGGAATATAACACAGATTATACAATCCATAAAAGGATGTGATTATATGGATAACAGCGATAGTCTTACCTGCTCCCAGAAACACTATCTTTTTGCTATATATCAGCTTTACAAACAGAAAGGAACTGTTAAGACTACTGAGCTTGCAAAATCCGTTGGAGTGAGTAAATCCAGTGCAACTTGTATGACAACAAAGCTGTATGAACGAGGTTATCTGCAAAAAGCGTTTTATGGCAGCATAGAGCTTACCCAAAAAGGACTTGTTCCTGCAAGGGCAATATATAATCAGGTGAGCGTTATCTATCGTTTTCTGACAAAACAGCTTGGCATTGATTCACATCAGGCAAAGGCGGACGCAGTTTCTTTTGTAGTATATGGTTCTGAACATACCATATGCTCTTTAATGGATTTATTTCTGAAAATCAATAATGAACAGTAGATTATAGTGCATGATGTGTCGTGCATATATTTTTTGTCGATATGTAAGTATAAACTAACAAAGGCGAAAGCCATAAAATAAATTTAAGGAGTGTTTTTTATGAAGAAAACAGGAAGAATCATTGGTACATCTGCTTGTATCGCTGTAATGCTCGGTGCTATGCCTATAAGTGCAGCGGCTGAGGGAGAAGAATTGATATATGGAACGATGAACATTCCATACGCAGATTTTTACAAAGCTGAAATTGCAGGCTCTGCCAACGAATACGAAGTTGACGCAGTTTCATCTGCAACAACATCAAAGTGGTGCAAGAACGGCGAGGGCGAACTGTTTGAGGGTACATACAATCAGGCTAACGAGGACGGAACAGGAACTATTCTCGGTGTAACATATCCTGTTGCTATTACGCAGGAAGCTTTAAACGCTCTTGGCGAAAATAATTACGGATTTACACCTCTTGATACTACACCTGCGGCATATAAAACAGTAACTGTTGCTGAGGGTAAGGCTGCTTTTTCTGCTGTCAATGATGCTGAACCTGTTTCTGTTACAGATGCTAAAGTTGAAATCGGAACAAGTACAGCGTGGGGAGATTATCTTCTTACTGTTGAGGGAACTCCCGAAGATATGGGCATAACTTACGGTTGGATTCTCAAAACTGCAAGCGGTGAAAGCTACGCAATGCGTCACGAGGAAAATATCTGGAGAGGGGAGCTTGCCTGGTCAACGGGATTTGTTACATCGGAACCTCACGGAAATACACTCACTTACGAAGATTTTGTTGGACTTATGGGCGATACAATAACAGAAATGGTTATGATTACCGAAAATGGCTATTACAATGTTTCAGCTTCTGCATACGTTCCTGTGAAATTTGACGGTTCTGCTAAGGTTGAAGATGCAGACATAAAGACAGGAACAACTGCTGTAACAACTACAGGATTCCCTGCTGATTACAAGATGAAATATTCTGTTGAGGGACTTAATGCTTCTGTTGCAGAGGGATTTCTTACATATACTGACGCTGTTCCCAGTACATATACTCTCACAGTAAGTGATGAAAGCGGTGTATACGCTGATGTTCCTGTAACATTCAATCTTACAACAGCAGATATGCCTGCCGCATTTGACGGTACAGGAAAGCTTGTAAAAGCTGAAAATGCAACTGATGAGGAGTTTGCAAACTTCCTTGCAAATCTTTCAACAGCTTCCGTAAATGGAACAGAATATAAAGTGTCAGGAAGAAAGAGCGTAAAGATGTTTGGTGCTGACGGTACAATTGATTTTACTGTTGCATCAGGCGGAAATAATGTATTTGACGGAAGCGAAAATTATAAAATGACAGTAAATGCAGCAGGTTATACAACTCCTCTTGAATTTACAATTACAGCGGCACAGGCAGAAGTTATGACAACAGCAGCTGCAACAGAAAGCACAACAACAACTAAAACTACTACAACTACAAAGAAAGCAACAACTACTAAAAAAGCTACTACAAAGAAAGCTGCCTCCACAGACAGCCCTAAAACAGGTGTAGCAGGAGTTGCTATTCCTGCGGTCATGCTTACACTTGCAGGTGCTGCAGCAGTTACATTCAGAAAGAAAAATGACTAATGTGAGAAAGGCGGAATAATATGCTTTTTCTCATTGCTATTGCGGCGGCTTTCGGATTTGCTTATCTGTGCAAAAAGCCACTGAAACAGCACCCCTATATCTTTTATGCAGGGGCGGCTGTTATATCAATTATCGTTGCGGCTGTAGATTTCCGCAATGTACCCGAATTTGTAAACACATATATCATAGGATTGTTTAGCCGTGGTGCATTTGGAACAGCTTTGTGGGCGGTTGTAATGTGGACAGGTGCTTTCCCTAACGGCTCAAAACCCATAAAAGCATTTATGCCTATACGTGGGGAACTGTCCATATTTGCGGCAATTCTGACTTTAGGTCATAATATCGGCTACGGAAAAACTTATTTTGTAAGACTGTTTACCGATGCTTCACGTATGTCAGCAGAACAGCTTACTGCAAGTTTTCTCACAATTGCAATGCTGATTATTATGATACCTCTGACAGTAATGTCATTCCCACAGATACGCAAAAAGATGAATGCAAAGCTGTGGAAGAAAATTCAGAGAACTGCTTATCTTTTCTATGGAATGATGTATCTGCACGTTATGGTGCTTTTTGTTCCTATGGCAAAAGCAGGCAGACAGGGTTATTTTTTGAGTGTATTTGCATACAGCATTGTATTCATTGGTTATGCTGTTTGCCGTATCCGCAAATGGTATTTATTACGCAAAAAGGCTGAAAATATCAAGTTTGTAAATGCTGTGTGCGTTCCTGCATTTGCAGTTATGCTTATGACGCCCTGTTTAGCGGCAAAAAGTTCTCCTGTTAAAAATAGTTCAATTGTAAAACCTGCTGCGGTGAAAATTGCAGAAGATGAACCTGTTGAGGATAACACGACAGCAATAACTTCTTCTGAAATGGTAACTTCTTCAACAACAGCTGAAACAGATACAGATACAACAGAAACAACAGTTACAACAGCTACAGAAGAAACAACGGAAGAATCTACTGAAAGTGTAACCGAAGAAGAAACAGAAGCAGAAGAAGAATCGGCAGAGGAGGAAATTGCTGAGGAGGAAGAAGCCGCCGAAGAAGAAGCTGAACCCGAACCTGAGCCAGAACCTGAAACAGAGCCTGAGCCTGTATATATCTACAATAATGGTACATATACCGCTGCGGCTTATGGTTATGACGGTGATATTGAAGTCAGCGTGACAATCGAAAACGATGTTATAGTTGACATTACGGGTGTTACTTATGAAAGTGATTCGTGGTATTACGATTCAGCTGCACCTCATGTTATTTCCCAGATTCTTAATACACAAAGCACACAGGTTGATGCTTATTCGGGTGCTACATACAGTTCTGACGCTATAATGGCGGCTGTAGCCGCCGCACTTGATATGGCGAGAAAATAAATTTATGAAAAAAATTACAACATTATTTTTCCTTTTCTTGATTACACTCTGCGGATGTGCAAATTCCGCAGAGTCCTCCTCGGAGGATACAAAAGAATATTCCCGTGATATTTTTGCAATGGATACATATATGTATCTCAAAGCATACGGAGAACACGCTGATACTGCTCTTGGATATTCCTCGGAGCAGATTTTGTCGTTAGAGGAACTTTTTTCCGTAACCTCTGAAAAAAGCGATATATGGGCAATAAATCATTCCAATGGCGAGCCTGTTTCCGTTTCTGATGATACAATTACTGTGCTTAATAAAGCAATTGAAATAGGCGGAAAGACTAACGGAGCGCTTGATGTTACCATATATCCATTGCTGACTGAATGGGGTTTTACAACCGATACACAGCAAGTTCCCACAGATGATATTATAGCGGATAAGCTTAAACTTATTGACTACACAAAAATATCTGTAAAAGGAAATACTGTTCAGCTGCCCGATAATATGCAGATTGATTTCGGTGCATTGGCAAAGGGATATACAAGCGATTGTGTAACTGAAATTCTGAAAGAAAACGGTGTGAAATCTGCACTTGTAAATCTTGGTGGAAATGTTCACGCAGTTGGCACAAAGCCTGACGGTACATTATGGAAAGTGGGCGTACAAAATCCCTTTTCGCCGTCGGAGCAGGTATGTATACTCGAAATTGCAGATAAGGCTGTAATAACATCTGGGAATTACGAACGATTTTTCACAGATGAAAACGGCAGAAAATATTGGCATATCCTTGATTCCGCCGACGGTTTCCCAGCTGATAACGGACTTGTTTCCGTTACAATTGTCGGCGAAAACGGCTTGCTCTGTGACGCACTTTCTACGGCTCTTTTTGTTTTGGGTACAGATAAGGCAATAGATTACTGGAGAAATTCAGCAGATTTTGAAATGATACTGATTACCGATGATGAAAAAATAATATAGTCTGAGGGACTTTCGGATTTTATTAATTTTACTGTGTCCTACGAAACAGAGGTGATTTACCGTGAATAATACAACAGACGTCAATATGTGTAAATCATCGGGAATAAAAAGGCTTACACAGCTTTCACTTCTCACATCAATGGCACTTATAATATTTATAATTGAACTGAGATTGCCGAATTTACTGCCAATTCCCGGAGTAAAAGCAGGACTTGCAAATATTATAACAGTTTTCGTTGTCTATCGTTTCAGAAAAAGCGAAACAGCTATGATTGTTATTGTGAGGATTTTTCTTGGTGCAGTATTCAGCGGAAATGTATCGTCGTTGATATATAGTGCCGCAGGTGCATTTTTCTGCTTATGCGGAATGTATGTTGTAAGCAGGATTATTCCGAATAAATATCTGTGGCTTTCAAGTGTTGTAGGTGGAATTCTGCACAATACAGGGCAAATTATTGCGGCTGTTATTGTGATGAAAACATTTTCTGTTTTTGCTTATTATCCAATACTCATTGTAACAGGAAGTATTGCAGGTCTGTTTACAGGTACTTGTGCAATGCTTGTGCTGAAAAGGATTAATCTCAATCCCAAAAGTAACAGTATACAAATTTGACGGTAGATTAGTCGGGGCGGTTTGCCCCGACTTTTTTTAGAGATGCCCATATAATAAAAGTGGATACAAAGAAAAATGTGTAAAATACAGTTTTAAAATCTCAAAAAATGTGTAAAATCTACTTGTATTTCTCTCGAAAAAGTGGTATAATATATTTATAGTGCCTCGCACATCCGCAAACTAAAGTTTGCTCCGTGCGGATCGGCAAATAGCAAACGCCAAAAGATTTTGTCGTTTGCTATAAAAGGGGAGTGATAATGTGAAACGTAATGCAATTGAGCAGCTTTTAGCTTGGAAAAACAGTACTGACCGCAAGCCGCTTGTACTCAAAGGTGCAAGACAGGTGGGAAAAACATGGCTTATGGAAGAATTCGGCAGGCTGTATTATGATGATACATTTTATTTTAACTTTGATGAGGAGGATGAACTGCAATCTGTCTTTAAAACAAACAAGAATCCGCATCGAATTATTGAACTGCTGGGAATGATAAAGGGGAAAAAGATTCTTCCCGAAAAGCATCTGATTATTTTTGACGAAGTACAGGAATGTTCTGAAGCACTTAATTCCTTGAAATACTTCTGTGAAAAAGCGAATGAATATCATATCATTTCGGCAGGCAGTCTGCTTGGAACATTGCTTGCAAAACCGAAATCCTATCCTGTCGGCAAGGTGAATCTGCTGAATATCAGTCCCATGACTTTTGATGAATTTCTTGCCGCATCTGACGAGGGATTGTATTCTTACTATACGGCTATCCAAAAGGGACAGCAGATAGAGGAAATCTTCCACCACAGACTGCTTGACGCATACAATTATTACCTGATTATCGGCGGTATGCCTGAATGTGTGCAGTCGTGGATTACTCACAAAGACCCTGCGGAAATCTCTCGAATTCAGCAGGAATTGATTGAACTTTATGAAAATGACTTCTCCAAGCACAATGGAAAAGTCAATAGCGGACGTATTCTTATGGTGTTCCGCAGTCTTGTGACACAGCTTTCAAAAGATAACGAAAAATTTATTTTTGGCTGTGTACGAGAGGGTGCAAGGGCGAGAGAGTTTGAAGAAGCTATAGAATGGCTTGTGTCCGCAGGTATGGTTATGCGTATATATAATGTCAGCAAGCCTGAACATCCGCTGAAAGCTTATGAACAGTTCAATCATTTTAAGCTGTTCATGTTCGATGTGGGACTGATGAAACAAATGGCGGCAATCAGCAATGAAGCAATTCTTCTGAAATCAGATTATCAGTTCAAAGGGGCATTGACAGAGAATTATGTATTGCAGCAGATTAAAGCAATATATGATACTGAGCCGAAGTATTATGCCCCAACCTCTACAAATGAGATTGACTTTGTTGTGCAGGACGGTATGAACATTATCCCCATTGAAGTCAAAGCCGGCGAGAGTGTAACATCCGCAAGCTTCAAAAACTATATTAAGGAATATAAGCCCGAAAAAGCTGTACGATTGTCAAAGCTGGGATATGAAATTAATGACAGCTTTGTTAATCTGCCTCTTTATCTTGCGAATAAAATGGGTGAATTAGTATAATATGAGGTGCTGTATGGCAAAATATGTGTTCAAATATTGGTTTGAATGGGGTGGCACCTGCCTTTGGTCGGATAATGCTGCTTCAAAAGAAAAATTCGGTTATGCTGTTGATGAACAAAAACTTCCAATTTCCCGAAAGCTTAAAGACTTTCTTCAATATCTGCAAGCGTATCACGATACTATGATGGATATGGATAACGCTCCTGAAGATTCACCTTGGTGGACTGAAGAAGATACAATTATGTTCAATAAAAAGAAAAAATTCGCATACGACCAGCTTTGCAAAGAACTTGGAGAGGAATTCGAAATCCTCTATTGCTGCGGTGAATGGTCATAGTATCTTATGTCATTATACCAATTTCTAAAACAACAGTAGATGAATTTAATGTTATTGCTCCACCAACTAAACCTTTCCGTCAAATACTCGGCACAAAGGGTATCGTTAAAAAACAAAATAAATTAGCGCATAATTGTATTTGGATAAAATGTTGACGAAACTGCAATTGTTTGTTATAATATAATAGTGTATTAAAGTGGTATTTACTGAAATTACAAAATATTATAAAGGGGAATTTGAATGAAAAGAAAAATACTTAGTTTGTTTCTTTGTTCGGTTATGTTGATGGGCAGCGTTTGTGGGTGTGAGAGAAAAACTGATGAACAAAGCAGTAGTTCAAAAGTTGTTCATGTGGACGGAACTTTTGATATTGAAGAAGTGCGAAAAAATATCAATATCAAAGGTTATGAATTTATTGTTCCACAGAAACTTTCTGAACTGGATAATGGACTTACTTATGAATTTGTCGATGAGGAATTCGGCGATGGATTCTATGAAGTTGAAATTTCGGATAAAAGTGGGGTGATACTCTGTTCTATTGCCGAAAATGCACATAAAAAAAGTAATAAAGCTTTTTTGTTTAATATTGCACTAAAAGATTCCAACTCGAATGTTATTGGTATTACCCCTTTGGTGTCAACCAAAGAAGATGTTCTTAAAAAGTTTGGTGAGCCTGACGAAATAAAAGAGGCAGATTTGATAGATAAAAAATTGGTTGCATACATTTATGGTAATCGGGAAGAAGCAAATTATTATCAAACAAAAGGCCAATTTATGAATATAGCATTCAATGATGAAGATATTGTTGAGTCTATCGTTATAAACTACGTTAAATAATGAGCTTTTTAGATGTTTTAACATCGAAGAAATAAAGTGTATAATGTCTATTATAAACCTCTAAAAACCACCCTCACGGCTTGATTTTCCTCGTGTTTTGGTTTTGTGATTTGAAAGGGTGTGTAAATATCAGAAAGACAACTACTGCGAAAACTGATTTTTCAACCGGACCGGTATGGAAATCTATTGTTGCACAGGCAATACCCTTGACTATTGCACAGCTTGTTCAATTATTATATAACGTCGTAGACCGTGTTTATCTTGGACACATGGGCAGCGGTGATGGTATGGCTTTGACGGGAGTGGGACTGACATTCCCCATTGTTACGCTAATTATGGCATTTGCGGCTCTATTCGGCAACGGCGGTGTGCCGTTGTTTTCTATAAAACGTGGTGCAGGCGATGACAAAACAGCACAGAATATTCTTGGTAATTCATTTGCGCTGCTGCTTGTCAGTTCTGTAATATTAACTGTAACGGGATATATTTTTGCTAAACCCATTCTTTTTGCTTTCGGTGCAAGCACGGATTCATACATTTACGCCAAAGAATATCTTGATATTTACCTTATGGGAACGGCTTTTTCAATGGTTTCGACAGGTATGAACGGATATATCAACGCACAGGGCTTCTCAAAAACAGGTATGCTGTCTGTTGCAATTGGTGCAGTTTGTAATATCGTACTTGACCCTGTTTTTATTTTTGGTTTTGGTATGGGAGTTGCAGGGGCGGCTTTGGCAACGGTAATAAGTCAGCTTGTTTCGGCAATATGGGTATTGAAATTCCTCACAAGCGGTAAAGCATCTGTCCGTCTATGTCGTAAAAGTATCAGAATACGAAAAGATATAACCAAAAATATTTTAAAAATCGGCACTTCAAATTTTATCATGCACGGCTCAAATTGTCTTGTTCAAGTCGTTTGCAACTCAACTTTGCAGGTATTTGGCGGAGATATTTATGTTGGTATTATGACTGTAACAAACTCTGTGCGTGAGGTTTTCAATCTTCCTGTTATGGGAATTGTAAACGGTGCTCAGCCTGTAATCAGCTATAATTACGGTGCAAAGCAATATGAAAGAGTGCGTTCTGGTATAAACTTCAATACAATTATAGGTGCAGGGTATACGTTGATTGCATGGCTGCTTGTCATTATATTTCCGCAATTCTGGTTCGGCATTTTTTCTGATGATGTTCAGATGTTGTCGCAGGGAATTGAAGCAATGAAAATTTACTTTTTCGGCTTTGTGTTTATGTCTTTGCAGTTTGCGGGACAGTCAACTTTTCAGGCGGTGGGAGATGCAAAACACGCTATTTTCTTTTCTCTGCTGCGAAAAGTTGTAATTGTAGTTCCGCTTACACTTTTATTGCCACGATTGGGGTTAGGCGTTCTTGGCGTATTTGCTGCAGAGCCTGTTTCTAATATTATTGGCGGAATTGCGTCATATCTTACAATGCGAATGACCGTGTATAAGAAGATAAAAAACAAAAGTGCTGTGCAGTAACGAGCTGCACGGCACTTTTGAATTTTATAGCGGTTTCTTTTTTATGGTGTGGATGTTATTCCATTTCAGCTCAATAACAAGTATTGGGTAGCCGGAATCATATTTAGGAATATATGCAACATCTGCATAGCCTGCTCCTGCAGGCAGTTCCTCCCATTGAACATAGTTGTCACGGTAGGTATAGTATGCGAGTTTGATAACGCTGCGAAGACTATCTTCTTTGTTGTAGTGAATAGGTGAAGTTTCTTCCATGTGTATCTTTTCTATCTGTTCAGCGACAGCATCTTCATTGCCCTCGATAGTATCGAGAAATAGCTGTTCGCTTGCTTTTAGACGTTCAAGAGTTTCTGTATGCTTATACCAATCCCTGAAACAACAGTAGACAAATCTAATGGCATAAATGCCGTATGTCATCGTTGGACATCCTCACCATACGGCAGTATGCTTTCGTCGTCCGCCTTGACATACATCATTTCTGCTCATCATCTTTGTCTACTA
>JAFQHO010000079.1 GCA_017397925.1 Ruminococcus sp. | reverse complement strand
TTCTTCCGTCGGAGAAGGCGTTTGCTTATAAGTTAAAGCTTGAAGCATTAAATCATCAGGGACAAACTTCTCGCCAACTTGGCGAGAAGTGGAGCGTAACACAAATAAGTGAGGCGGCAAATGAAAGCGAACGTCAGATACACCGTTATATTCGTCTTACTAATCTCATACCTGAACTGCTTGACCTTGTTGATGAAGAACGAATTGCATTTACACCTGCAGTAGAGCTTTCTTATCTGAATGAGGTGGAACAGGCTGATTTAGTTGAAGAAATCCGTGTCTGTGATGCTACTCCAAACTTATCTCAGGCTCAAAGGCTTCGTGCAATAAGCAGAGAGGAAGGGTTAACACCTGAGTATATTGGTGAAATCTTGGCTGAAGAAAAGGCAAATCAGCGAGAGAAAATCAGAATTCCCGCTGAAAGGATAAGAAAATACTTTCCGAAAAGCTATACAACCGAACAGATTGAAGAAGCAATCATAAAAATCTGTGAAAGCAGATACAGAGCCCGTCAGGGCAGAGATGCGAGGTGATTTACTGTTTGAATAAATCATCAAAATATTTTGACATCAGATAGTTAAACAGTTGCATAATAACAGACTCTCGACCATTGGGATTAAAGTGGGTAGTAACATCATACACCGTACCGCTGATTTCCATTGAAAATTGACTTCCTTTGTATTCCATTTGAGTTTTAACCATCTTATCCCATTTTTCATCATCGAATATATCTGTATCCAAACCTAATTCTTCAAAAATTTCAATCCAACTTTTTTCTTGCATAAATAACACACTCCTATTATCGAACAGAGTCTGATTGTATAACCGCAATCAGACTCTGTTCTTACCCTTGCAATGCTCGCCCAAGATGTAGATTTCTTGGGCTTTTTCAATTTATCAAATATCAATCCACGAATCAAATGTGTGAATAAAAAATTCAACTTTACAAGGAGGTATGCTTATGGATTTTGATATGACCGCAGTATTTCATTATGGTCATGATAGCGAGAAATATATCAACCGTTTTCAGGAAAAGCGATTGGAATATGTTACTCGTGAGCTATATAATTACTCAGCTGAACAGCTTCGTGCTTTGCTGAGCTCAATTAAAGAAATCGGCACATTCGCAGTCGCGGAAGTGTAACGATATAATATAAATCAAGAAGTATGGGGCGAACTTCGGTTCGCCCTGAATTATTTAAGGAGGAAAAAATATATGAAAAAGAAATCACGGTTACCTTTTGAAGAAGACCCTCGAAAGGTAGCCATTTATACAAGAAAATCCCGTATCACAAACAAGGGCGACAGTATAGGTGTTCAGTTTAAGCAAAGCGGAGATTATGCTATAAATCAGTTGGGATTACCTGAGGATTATGAGTTTGCAAAATATGAGGATAAAGGGCTCAGCGGTTATTACTGTGACCGCCCGGACTTTCAAAGGCTTCTCAGAGATATTGAACACGGAAAGATTAAAGCCGTTGCCTGTTACAAGTTAGACCGTATAGGACGTAAAACTGCAGACCTAATGCGTTTGCTTGAATACTTTGAACGTCATAATGTTGTTTTGCTTGTATGTTCAAATAATATCAACACTCAAAATAATACCTCGAAAATCATAATTCAGGTTCTTGCGATTATCGCAGAATTTGAGCGTGATATTCTTACCGAGCGTATTCAGGATAACCTTATGGAGCTTGCTAAAGACGGACGTTGGCTTGGAGGTAATACACCGACAGGCTTTACTTCAAAAAGAGTTACAACTGGT
>JAFQHO010000078.1 GCA_017397925.1 Ruminococcus sp. | reverse complement strand
CAGTTGATGGTACTTACAGAAAATATGTCAGCATTTGCAGATGAAGCAAACGTATATGATACAGTGAATATAACAGATACAACTACCGATGCAGCTTTGAATCAGCTTCTTGTTAATTCAGCAGTATAATAATTACAATATTAAGTGCAGTGGCATAATGCCGCTGCACTTTATTGTGTAGGAGGAGGTAGAAAAATGATAAAAAAGCAAGACAGTGGCTTGTCGTGCTTTATGATAGTCATGAAATTTCACGGTGTTCCAATTACAAAAGAACAGGCAGAAAATCTTTCTGTCCTGGATAAGGAACAGAAAGTAAGTGAAATTGAGATAATTCAATCAGCAAAAGCTATGAAAATGCGAGCTAAATTATGTAAACTTAATATCTATAAGCTGAATAATATTAGTTCGCCAATAATTGCTAAAAATAAAAGCGATGAATTTTTTATTATAGCAAAATCTCATGAAGATAAATTTATGGTGCTGTTTGCAGATAAAACGCAGCCTGAAATTAAAACGAGATCAGAACTTGCTGAAATGTGTGATGGTACAGTAATTCTTATTACCAAGAAAGGAATTGCTGACAGAGAAGCAATATTCAGCTTCAAATGGTTTATTCCCACAATTCTCAAATTCAAAAAAGAGTTTATTCAGGTGCTGATTGCTGTATTTACAGTGCAGATTTTAGGCATTCTGACTCCTGTTATGACGCAGGTTGTTGTAGATAAAGTCCTTGTTCATAGAAGTATGTCAACTCTGAATGTACTTACAATAGGTATTGCAATCGTTTATATATATGAACTGATTTTAGGACTTGCAAAAAACTATGTGTTTACTCATACGACCAACCGAATTGATGTAATGCTTAGTTTCAAGCTGTTCAAGCATCTCTTTGCATTACCGCTGAAATACTTTGAATCACGCAGAGTCGGCGAAACTGTAGCAAGAGTAAGAGAACTTGACAGTATACGAAGCTTTTTGACAGGAACTCCGCTTTCCTCAATGATTGACCTTGTCTTTATCATTGTATATATCGTTGTGCTTTTCTGTTACAATAAAATGCTGACAGTTATTGTGCTTTGCTCAATTCCTGTCTATGCAATATTATCGGCAATTGTAACACCTCTTTTCAAAAAGCGTCTTGATGAAAAATTCGAAACAGGTGCGAATACACAGTCCTTCCTTGTAGAGTCAATCACAGGAGTTCAGACAGTAAAATCCTATGCCCTTGAACCAAAGTTTGAGAAAAAATGGGGAGATTTGCAGTCAGATTATGTAAAGGCAAGCTATAAGACATCAATGGTTTCCGCAACAGCAGGCACAACAGGTCAGTTTATTCAGAAAGTATTTGACCTTTTAATTCTTTTCTTCGGTGCAAAAGCTGTTATGGACGGTAATTTTTCAGTAGGACAGCTTGTAGCATTCCGTATGCTTTCAGGCAGAGTAAGCGGTCCTGTCCTCAGACTTGTACAGCTGTGGCAGGAATATCAGCAGGCAGCACTTTCTGTTAAACGTATCGGTGATATTTTCAACACAGCTCCCGAACCTATTCTCAATACAAATCAGACAGCAATGCCTAAAATCAAAGGAAGAATAGCATTTGATAAGGTGCATTTCAGATACAATCCACAAGGCGGCGAGGTTATCAAGGGTATGAGCTTTGAGATTGAACCTGATACAATTGTAGGTGTTGTAGGACGAAGCGGTTCCGGTAAAAGTACGATATCAAAGCTTGTTCAGCGTCTGTATATTCCCGAAGCTGGTAAAATATCCGTTGACGGTATGGATATATCCCTTGTAAATCCTGCTATGCTTAGAAAGCAGATAGGTGTAGTATTACAGGAAAACTTTATGTTTAACGGCACTGTTGCAGAGAATATTTCCATACATTGCCCAACAGCAAGTATGGAACAGATTATTCATTGTGCAAAAATTGCAGGCGCTCATGACTTTATCTTGGAACTTCCTAACGGATACGATACAGTTATCGGTGAAAAAGGAATGGGACTTTCGGGCGGTCAGAAACAGAGAGTAGCCATTGCAAGAGCGATTCTCAATAATCCGAGAATACTCATATTTGACGAGGCTACATCGGCTCTTGACTATGAATCAGAGAGTATCATTCAGAATAATCTCAAAGAAATCTGTAAGGGCAGAACTGTTCTTATTATTGCCCACAGACTTTCAACTTTAAGAGAAGCACAGAAAATAATGGTTATTGACAAAGGAAGCCTTGTGGAATACGATACCCACGAAAATCTTATGGCACTTCAAGGTTTGTACTGCCACCTTTACAATCAGCAGCAAAGGGGTGATGTAGATGGATAATAAGCTTACGGAATACGTTCTGAAACACGGTAAGAAACGTGATAAAGAACTGAAATATGACTTTATGCCGTCACTCCTTGAAATTATTGAAAGACCAGCCCATAAGGCAGGTACAGTAATAATATTAAGTGTATTCTCGATGCTGATAATTGCAGTAATATGGGCTTGCTGTTCAAAAATTGATGTAGTTGTAACATCCAGCGGAACAATACAGCCTGTAGGAAATATAAGCTCATTGAATTCCTATGCAAGCGGAACTATAAAGGCTATAAATGTTGAAGAAGGCTCATATGTCGAAGCTGGCGATGTACTGATTGAGCTTGATACTCAAAGTCTTGATATTGATATTGATACTTTACGTAATCAGAAGAAAGTGATTAATGCACAGAAAAAAATTTACACTATGATAATAAATAACGAAGATGTTTCAAAAGTCGATGTAACGCAGTATGATTTGAATTTACAGCCATATATACGAACAATAATAAATACAGATCTTGCGTATCATAATAGCCTCAGTACTCTTGAAAGCGTTAAGGAAAATGCCAGCCTTAACAGAGATATAGCTAAAATTAAACTGGAAGAATACAGAGTAAACGATGCAGTCTCACAGGCTGAATTTGACGCGCAGAATCTTGTTGTAAAGCAAACTGAAAACGAGTATATACAGGCGGATACAAATTTGCTAAAAGCTCAGATTTCTTACAGTGAGCAGATAAATGCCGCTCTTTCTGAAATAAATGGTTCACTCAGTAAGATTGAAGCTGAAATTGAGAAATATCAGTTGTCTATTGAGTATCAGAAAATAACGGCTCCTGTAAACGGATACATAAACAGTATTTCAGTAAACAATATCGGCGAAACCGTAACCTCAGCACAGCAGGTCATAACAATTGTTCCCGCAGATACTCCTGTTGAAATGATATGCTATGTAAAAAATATGGATATAGCGGATATTGAAGTGGGAATGGATGCAGAAATCAAGCTGGAAGCCTATCCGTACAATAAATACGGAACTGTAAAAGGCAAGGTTAAATACATAAGTGCAAGTTCATTTAACAGCGAACAGCTTGGAAGTGTATATCTTGTAAAGCTTGATGTTGATAATACAAATGATAAAATAAAAGTTATGTCGGGACTTTCAGGTGCTGTTGAAGT
>JAFQHO010000077.1 GCA_017397925.1 Ruminococcus sp. | reverse complement strand
GCCAATGAATCCTGTATCAATCAGAAGGTCAGATTCTTTACCTTTCAGAATATACAGCGTTACATCTCCGCTATAATAAAAATTTATACGACCACTGTTTATTAACGTCATTTGCATCACCTCTGATAATTAAATAAATTTCTATTTATCTCTATTATACAGAATAAATTTATAAATGTCAACTGTAGAATGAATTTCTCTGACTTTTTTCAATTAGTTCTCTAAAATTCCTTGACAAACAAATAAAAATGCGTTATACTGAATTCACATTAATTACTAATCCGTGAAGAATTAAGTATATTATTGAGATATTGCAATTCTTTTAAACGTGAATATGTAATGAAAAATTCTCCTTAAAGGAAACATAAAATGATAAAAAGGGAAAAAACAATGGAAGCATTCAGATTAATCTTAAAAATCCTGATGTGGTTTTTAATAATAGGATTTTCATGTAACTTTATTATGCAGACTATCAGCTATTCATTTTATAAAAATGCCAAAAAAATTGCTGATATATCATACAAACCGCAATTTATTCAATTCAGCGATAAACTGACAGGCTATGGTTACAATCTTGACATTCCATCTGACAGCGTTATTTTATTCTTTGGTGGTTCAAACTATATTGCATACAATTCTGTTGCTTCATATTCCGGCAAATTCAATTGTCCTTTTATTTCAGCTGACTACTATGGAACGCAGGACAGTAAAGGCAAAATGAATCTGAAATCTATGCAGCAAACTGCTACTGATATGTACGACTGGGCAAAAAAAGAATATCCAAAAGCTAAAATTGTAATTATGGGACATAGCTATGGAGCAGGAATAGCCGCATATCTTTCAAGCGTAAGGGAAACTCATAGCCTGATTATAGCGGCTGGTTATCGTGATCTCTCTGATTTATACAACAAAATTATACCTATTTTCCACGGACCACTGAAAGTTTTCATTTCAAATAACATTCAAGCATCGAAATATGCACAAAATGTTTCTTGCCCTGTATATGTTATAGGCTCAGATGCTGATAAAACCTTAGACGCTTCACTACAAGAAAAAGTAGCTGGTTGCTTTAATAATTCGGAAATCAGAATTTTCAAAAATATCAATCACGAAAATTATTTTATAACTGATGAAGTTCTTGATTATGTAAAATCTAAAATGAAGTAGATTCAAATAGATGCTTCTGATAAGCAGAAAACCTGCTCCACAAACCTATGCTAAAAATGAATATATAAAGGGCATCTCTAAAAACCCCTTTTGAGAAAAAACAGCTATGCACGTCATCTGCTTCGTCAACCTCCCTTGGAGTGCGACAGCACGCCTTCGGTAGGTTTCCTTGCAGCTGTCATACCTATCTGTTTTTTCTTTAATCAAACGAGTTTTTACAGATGCCCTAAAGAAATCCCACTGTATAGCACCTTTTATGCTATACGGTGGGATTTTATTTATCAGCATTGTAAATTACAACTTTTAACAACACCACAGGCAAGCTTTTCCCCTGCATTCCCCGACGGCTGTGTGGTGAAATCATCGGGATTTCCATGAATAATTACAGTTTTTCCAAGGACCTCCGACAGCGAAAATCGATCTGACAGGAATACAGAAAATGCATACCCTCGGCTGCCAAACAGTGGTGGCAAATCACCTGCATGAAACGGATGAAGGCAGTTATTTGGATTATAATGCGTCATTGCTTCTGAAAACGGATCTGTCATATCACCCTCACATTTATTACCGCTGTGAATATGAAATCCATAAATCTTTTGCTGGCAACTGTTATCAGAGTATGGTAATCCGTTTATTTCAGCAGCAACAAGCACACCGTTCCGTAGTTGATAAAAGCGTACAATACCGCTTATATTCGGATATTTCTCGCTTCCTTTGATGATTGCGTAGGTGTTGGGCTTATGCATCAGTACTGCCGCATAATTGCGTATATTCCTTTCCATTATATCACCTCAATTTATATTATGTCGGGTGAAACTGAAATGTGCGTAACGCTTTCTTATATCGGAAACATCTGAACTGTATAATTTTGTTGCAAATTATAGAAATATATGGTATAATATATATTGAAAAGTTGTATCTATTGATGAAAAACTAAATGAAACGGAGTAACCCTATGATAAATATAAGAAAACTGGAAACTGAACTTTGGGAAGCCGCAGACCTTCTGCGTGTTGATTCGAAAGTAACATCGCAGGAATACTGTATGCCCGTGTTGGGATTGATTTTTCTGCGTTATGCATATAGCCGCTTTAAATTCGTAGAAGCGGACATTCTCAAAAACCGTCCTACAAGAGGCGGACGTGTTCTGCCTGTCGAAGCTGACGATTTCAAAAGCAAAAGCGCTATTTTCCTCCCCAAAGAAGCACGTTATGACTACCTCATAAACCTCCCTGATGAAGCAGATGTCGGAAAAGCAATTAATAAAGCAATGGAGCTGATTGAGGGACAGTCCGCACAGCTTCGTGGTATTCTGCCAAAGAATTATACTATTCTCCAGAATGACCTACTGCGTGAACTTCTGCGTATTTTCAATAACAGCGCATTCAATGAAATGAAAGACGACATCATCGGCCGTATTTATGAATACTTCCTCAATAAATTTGCACCTGCTGTTGCATCGGATGACGGTGTGTTCTTTACGCCGAAATCCCTCGTGCGAATGATTGTCAATATCCTTGAGCCGAGTCATGGAACTGTACTGGATCCTGCCTGCGGAAGCGGCGGTATGTTCGTATCTTCTGCAGATTTCATTGAGGGTTATGGCACAAGCGCCAACACCGCTATGACCTTCTTCGGACAGGAAAAAGTGGACTACAACGCCAAGCTCTGTATGATGAATATGGCTGTACACGGTCTGAATGCAAAAATTGTATCGGGAAATGAAGCAAACAGCTTCTATCATGACGCTCATAATCTGGACGGCTGTTGTGATTATGTCATGGCAAATCCGCCGTTTAACGTGGACAAAGTTAAGTCTGAAACCTGTCAGAATGCAGGACGTCTGCCTTTTGGTCTGCCAAGCGTCAACAAGGCAAAGGAAATCGGCAACGCAAACTATCTCTGGATTTCCTACTTCCATTCCTACTTAAACGAAAACGGTCGTGCCGGATTTGTTATGGCTTCTTCCGCAACGGACAGTCAGGGCAAGGACAAGGATATCCGTGAAGCACTTGTGAAAACAGGCGATGTTGATGTTATGATTTCCGTCGGCAATAATTTTTTCTATACAAAGTCTCTCCCCTGCTCCCTGTGGTTCTTTGATAAGGGAAAGAGTGAGGGAATCAGGGACAAGGTGCTGTTTATTGACGCACGAAATTATTACACCGTTGTTGACCGTACCCTCAATGAGTGGAGCGAATGGCAGCTGAAAAATCTCAATGCGATTGTATGGCTCTATCGTGGTGAGATTGAAAAATATCAGCAGTTGCTTACCGAATACAAAAGCGTTTTAGGCTGTGCAATTACTTTTGAAGAATCCCTCGGTCTGTTACAAGACGAACTTGCTGATTTGCAGAAGCGTTCAAAAATAGAAGTTGAAAACGCAGGACGTAACGAAAAAAAACGTGTGCAGGCACATTATGACGAACTTATTGCCGCTAAAAATGCTGAAATTACCATTGCTAAAGAAGCCCTCTGGCTCTATGAAAAATTCGGTGAGGGCGAATACAAGGATATTCTCGGTTTGTGTAAGTCTGCGAGCCGTGCGGAGATTGCCGAAAAGGGCTATTCTCTCACGCCCGGTGCGTATGTGGGCGTTGCTCCTGTTGAGGATGACGGCGTGGATTTTGCAGAGCGTATGAAAGAAATTCACAGTGAACTTCTCTCCTTACAGGCAGAGTCAAACACCCTTATGGAAACCATATCAAAGAATATGGAGGAGTTGGGGGTATGAGTTGGGAATATATAAAGCTTGGCGAATTATATACAGTTCATAACGGGCTTTCAAAAGGACGACAATTTTTTGGCTCTGGATACCCATTTCTCTCGTTTTCAACGATTTTCAATAATTATTTTATACCAGATGAATTGACTGATCTTGTTCAATCAACAGAAAAAGAGCAGGAGAGCTATTCTATTCAACGTGGCGATGTTTTTGTTACACGAACAAGTGAAACATCCGATGAACTTGGTATGAGTTGCGTTGCATTAAAAGATTATCCCCATGCTACATATAATGGTTTCACAAAGAGAATGCGCCCAATCTACCCAGAACGAGTACTTCCAGAATACATTGGTTATTATATGAGAACTCCAAGTTTCAGAGGAAAATTTCAAGCATTTTCTACAATGACAACCAGAGCAAGTCTCCGAAACGAAGACTTACTTGGATTAATGGTTGCATTGCCACCGCTTAAAACCCAACACCGCATAGCCTCAATCCTCTCCGCCTACGACGACCTTATTGAAAATAATCAAAAGCAGATAAAGCTCCTTGAAGAAGCAGCACAAAGGCTTTATAAGGAATGGTTTGTAGATTTGCGTTTCCCGAATTATGAAAATACGCCTGTTGTGGACGGTGTGCCGGAGGGGTGGAGAAAGGTAAAACTTTATGAAATAGCAGATATTGTAATGGGACAAAGTCCAAAATCAGAGTTTTATAATAATGATAAACATGGCTTGCCTTTTCATCAAGGTGTAGGCAGTTATAGTACTCGTTTTGTTGTAGATGATACCTATTCAACATCATTTACTAAAATTGCTGAAACAGGAAGCATCTTATTCAGTGTTCGTGCTCCTGTTGGAAGATTAAACTTGACAAAAAATAAAATAGTAATAGGTCGTGGTTTGTCAGCCATGAACCATAAATATGGTTTACAAAGCTTTCTGTTTTATATGTTGAAGGAAAGATTTTATAAAGACAACATAGTTGGAAATGGTTCAATATTTGCTTCTATCTCAAAAAACGAATTGCTTTCACAAGAATTTATTGTTTCTGATGATGAATTAACAAAGCATTACAATGCAATTGTTTCGGATATTGATAGAAAAATTGAATCACTTGATTCACAGTTGCAGTTACTTACAGAAGCCCGTGACCGTTTACTCCCCAAGCTGATGAGCGGGGAATTGGAGGTATGATTATGAACTACGAATACTCCGAAAACGTCCTGATTCAGAACAGTGCAGGAAATGTACTGGAGAAAAAGCTGAGTTGGGAAGTTGTCTATGCCTATAACAGCGAAAAGCTCGGCGAAAACGGCACGCTTGGCAGAACTTCCTACCATGAAATTGTACTGAAACGCTATCTGCGGCATGCACTTCTTAAAAATAACGACTGGCTGACGGAGGACGAATGCACCGCCGCAATCAAAACTCTCTGTGCATATACTGCCTCTGCAACGCTGATGCAGATTAACGAGGAGAAGTATAAGCTTCTGCGTGACGGTATTCCTGTGCAGTGCAAAAAGCCTGACGGTACATTTGAAACAAGAACAGCGAAGATTTTTGATTTTGAGCATCCCAAAGAAAATCATTTCCTTGCAGTCAAGGAGATGAAAATTCATGGCGACCTCTACCGCAGAAGAACGGATATAGTGGGATTTGTAAATGGTATTCCCCTGCTGTTTGTAGAGCTGAAAAAGCAGACTGTGGATGTACAGGACGCTTATACCTGCAACTATACGGACTATCTGTCTACGATTCCGCAGTTGTTTCATTTCAACGCATTTCTTATGCTCTCCAACGGATTGGAAGCAAAGGTAGGCACACTTGGCTCAAAATATGAGTTTTTTCACGAGTGGAAGCGTCTGCAAGAAGATGAAACAGGTGCTGTCGATCTGGAAACAATGCTTCTTGGTATCTGTAATAAGCAGAATTTTATGGATCTGTTCGAGAATTTTATTCTGTTTGATCATTCAGGCGGCAGAACAGCAAAGATATTTGCACGAAACCACCAGTATCTCGGTGTTAATGAAGCTATGGAGTCCTACAAGGCAAGGAAGCTAAAAGAGGGCAAATTGGGCGTTTTCTGGCATACGCAGGGCAGCGGCAAGAGTTATTCAATGGTGTTTCTTGCACAGAAAATCCGCCGCAAATTCGCAGGAAGTCCTACGTTTCTGATTCTTACAGACCGTGATGAGCTGAACAAGCAGATAAGTGATACTTTTGAAGCCTGTGGATGTCTTGGCTCGGTCAAAGCAAGTAAATGTATCCCGTCAAGCGGTGCAAGACTGGTGGAAATGTTGGAGGGAAATCCGAGTTATATTTTCACTCTTATTCAGAAATTCAATCAGTCTGATGCAAAGCCGATTATTCCCGACCATGATATTATTATTCTTTCTGATGAAGCACATCGCTCACAGAATGGTATCTTTGCGGAGAATATGTGTAAAATGCTCCCAACTGCTTCCCGTATCGGTTTTACAGGAACTCCGCTGTTCAAGTATGACAACATCACAGAGAGAACCTTTGGCACCTATATCTCGGTGTATGATTTTCAGCGTGCTGTGGACGACGGTGCAACTGTTCCGCTATATTACGAAAATCGCAGTGATATGCTTGATATTCAGAATCCTGAAATCAATGATAAACTTCTTGCAGCAGTCGAAGCCGCAGACCTTGATGTCAACGAACAGTCAAAGCTTGAACTGGAACTTGCAAAGGATATACATATTATCACGGCACAACCTCGTCTGGAAGCAATTGCAAGAGATTTTGTGTCTCACTATTCAGAACTCTGGACAACGGGTAAGGCAATGTTTGTCTGTGTAAATAAAGTCACTTGTGTGCGGATGTATGATATGGTGCAGGAGTTCTGGGCAGAAAAAATCAAGGAACTTGAAAAACAATTGAAAATTGCTTCACAGCAGGAATCACAGGAACTTCAGCGGAAACTTGACTGGATGAAAAAAACGGAAATGGCAGTTGTCGTCAGTCAGGAACAGAATGAAATCCAAACCTTTCGCAACTGGGGACTGGACATTGCACCGCATCGTGAAAAAATGGAGAAGCGAGAGCTTGACAAGGAATTCAAGGATGCAGACAATCCGTTCCGCATTGTATTTGTATGTGCTATGTGGCTGACTGGTTTTGATGTAAAATCCCTTGCTACGATTTATCTGGACAAGCCGCTGAAAGCACATACCTTGATGCAGACAATTGCCCGTGCCAATCGTGTATGTGATGGGAAGAGTAATGGCCTGATTGTGGATTATATCGGTGTTGTCAAGGCTCTTCGACAATCACTTGCAGATTACACAACTGGAAAAGGTAACGGTCCGAAACCGGATCCTGCTCCAGATAAAAGTGAATTGATTTCAAGAATTGCAGAAATTATTTCCAGTATCAAGCTTTTATTAACAGAGCATGGGTTCTCACTTGAAAATCTTGTTAATGCATCCGATTTTGAAAAGGTTGCTCTTATACAAGATGGTGCGGATGCAGTATGTGCAACTACTGAAATCAAGAAGCGTTTTGAAATTCAGGCAAGAGAACTGTTCCGCAAATTCAAATATATCGAATCAAAAGAAGTATCGGAAGAAACTGTGCAACATAAAAATGCAATCAGTGCAATCTATGATCAGCTTCAAGAAAAACGTAAACACGCAGATAACTCCGCACTTATGTCACAGATAAGTGATATTGTCAGCAATCATGTATCAGTTACAAGGGTAATTCATTCTGCCGATAGCAAGAAGTTTGACATCAGCAAGATTGATTTTGACAGACTCCGCAAGGAATTTGAGAAAGCCCCTCGTAAAAATCTGTTAATGATGGATTTACAGCAATTGATTGAACAGCGTCTTGCTCAGATGCTCAAAGAAAATCCTTTGCGTATTGATTATTATGAACGCTATCAGGAAATAGTGAATGAATACAATCAGGATAATAAAAAAGATACAATTGCCGTTACATTTGAAAATCTGATGAAGCTTGTCAGTGAACTGGATGACGAACAGAAGCGTTACATTGCAGAAGGTTTTGATAGCGATGAAGAATTGACTATATTTGATTTACTTAGCCGAGATTCCGAAATTTCAAAGGAAGAGATCAAGCAAGTGAAGAAGCTGGCACAGACTATGCTTGTGAAAATCAAGGCGAGAATTCACGAATTGGATCACTGGCGTGATAAAGAAGAAACACAGTCGATTATTAGTGTATTGATTCGTGATCTTCTCTGGGCAGATCTGCCTGACAGTTATGATGATAAGGCTGTTGCAAATTACCGTCAACGAATTTTTGAGTATATTTATCAGACTTATCCGGCAGCGTGATGGAGCTGTTTTATGGATAGGTATTTGTTTTATATGTATCTTGAATATTTAAAAGAAAATAAGTTGACATTCTGGCCTAAATTGTTAAAACAGCCTAAAGTAGTAATTCTTCTTATAATTGCTATTGTTATATCTGGAATTATTTCAGTAGTTATTTCTTTGGTTGATATAAATCAATATTTGTCACTTGTGGCAGTAGGAGCAGAATGTTTGTTTTGTGTATTATTATACATATACACAGAAAACTACATGATAGCTTATAGTAAAGAACGTACTAATGAGTATAAAGATTATTGTAAAAAAATAAAGAATTGGCTTAATAGTTGCAATGTTAAAAACGAAGAAAAAATAAACATTCTGCTTGATCGTGTTAATGTAAGTATGAAGGAACTGGAAATTATTGACCAAAAAAGTCAGGAAAGAACTGAAAAATGGTTGCAAACTTTGATTGTTCCAATTGTATTGGCGATTATAACAACTATTTTAAGCAGTAATTCTGGTGCGAAGGAAATGATTTCTGGTATATTAACTGTTATAATTCTATTCATTTCTATTTACAGTATTTATGTAGCTGTTAGTAAATTAGCAAGCTTTCCAAATAAAAGAATGTATCAACAATTAAAATGTTTTGCAAGTGATTTACAGGGTGTTTTGGATACACAGTTTTCTAATAGCGTATTCAAATAACAATAATCAAGTGGAATGAAAAATAAACTGTGTAAATGGAATTAACCCAATAAAAATAAACCATAATATAAGTACAGACAAACAGGACAAAGCTGAGTATCGACCTGACATAATATGAGCAACCTTGTTTTCCAACTTTCGGCAGTTACAATTACATTCTACCATAGGTCTTGGATTCATAACATACTCAAATCCGGGATGACGGTTCTGATGCTGTGGCGGAAAAATTACAGCAAACTCTCTGCATTTCCAGTTGTTATCATTATTTCTGTTCATAAGCTGATACCTCCATCTATTTATAATATGCACCAAAACAGTAAATGAAGCATTGTTTTTTCTTCGGAAATGTGGTATAATTTACACAACAAGAAATTGATTTCTTCGGAGGAAACTTATGAATACATTTCACGATAAATATCAGGCTTTTCTTTCTGATTTTGGAAACGCAAGAACAATGGTACTTTCAACCTCAGAAAATGATATCGTATCGTCTAGAATGATGAGCGTTATTCAGATTGAGGGTGTTTTTTATTTTCAAACTGATGTGACATTCAAAAAATATCGTCAGCTTTTATCAAACCCTAATGTTGCATTGTGTATTGATAATATACAAATTGAAGGAGTATGTGAGGAACTGGGACATCCCTTGCAAAACACTTCATTTTGCGAGTGCTTTAAAAAGTGTTTCAAAGGGTCTTATGACGCTTATACATCATTAAAGAACGAAAGATTATTTTCTGTAAAACCTTCATTTATTGAACGTTGGATATACGATAGCGGTATTCCAAATATTGAAACATTTGATGTAAATACTCAGACTTACAAAATTCATAAATATACGGGTATTTAAGTCAAAACTGTCAACAAACCTTAATTACTGCCAACCGCACCATTTCTTACAGCTTTTAATCCCCCCACAAGCCAGAGCTTCTCCCCTGCATTCCCCGACGGCTGTGTGGTGAAATCATCGGGATTTCCGTGAATAACTACAGTTTTTCCAAGGACTTCCGATAGTAAAAACCGATTTATCAAAAATATTGAAAAAGCATATCTATGATTGCCGAACAATGGCGGCAGATCGCCTGTATGAAATGGATGATTGCATTTTGCTGGATTATAATGTGCCATCGTACCCGAAAACGGATCTTGCATATCACCGTCGCATTGATTGCCGTCATAAATGTGAAATCCGAACACGGGATGCTGACAAATACTGTGTGAATGCGGCAAGTCGGTGATTTCCTCGGCTATCAGCAAACAATTTCTTGTTTGATAGAATCTTACATACCCGTGAATGTACGGATATGCAGCACTGCCTTTCAACTCTGCTGACGCATGTAGTAACTGCATTAGAACGGCAGCGTAATTTTGTATTTTTCTGTCCATTCTATCACCTCCGATTTATGATATGCTCGCTACTGTAGATGCGTGAAAAGGCTGCGAATTCGCAGCCTTTTCTCCTATTCAGCAATATATTCATTCACTGGCGGCAAGCACATATGCCCTCTGCACACATAGTAGGTTGTCTTTTTATTCAGCAATGGATATTTTTCACTCTCATTCACTATTGAAATATTCGCAAATAATGGTAGTTTCATGCGAATTTCCGACAAATCCGTTTTACCATCCTGAACAATCGTCACATGCTCCGGCGGATTTTCATACATCAGCTTTGCAAGCAGAAACAGGCTGTGACCAGCCGGGTAATCTGCTGCCTGTTCAGACAGAAAAGCGATTTGCTTTTCCGCAAGCCCTCTGTACTTATCATCTTCCGTCAGCTGATACAGCCTTGCAAAATTATATGCCATTACGGAATTACCGCTTGGAATTGCCCCATCATAAACTTCCTTCGGGTTCATAAACAGCTCGGAATTATCGGATTGACAAAGGAAGAAACCGCCGTTTTCAGCTGTAAAGCGTTTCACAGCTTCACTGCAAAACAGTTCTGCTTTATTGAGATAATCTCTGTCCAACGTAGAATTATAAAGCTCTATCAATGCAGAAACATAGTACGCATAATC
>JAFQHO010000076.1 GCA_017397925.1 Ruminococcus sp. | reverse complement strand
TTTCAATTGATATGTGTTATAATATTCTTGTGGTACTTTTTTCGTCATAATTTAATAATACCACAAAAAATTACTGCTGTCACGCATTTTTTTGCGTGACAGCAGTTTTTTTCTTTTTTTACTCTTTTTTTACAGCGCCTTGTACATATTATATTGCTTACAAGTTCTTCCAGAAATAATTAACGCTTTCCGCAAATGTATTCATACCTCCACAAAGAAAAGTTATATCATTTATTTCAAATGTTGATGGAACGACAAAGTATTTTCCATCTGAATTAATTCCGTAGAATTCCCCACCACCATTAGAACCGATGATAATATGATTAGGTAAAAATTCAGCGACATTATACATATCATTCAATTCATATAGATCTTCTAAACAATACAATTGCAACCATGATTCTCCAATATCTCCTTCACCGCCATTGTGAATTTTCATGAATTTGATATAATCATCGGGAAGCACAACAGTATTGATTTTTGTGATGATTTCCCCTTGATAAGGTTCATTAAATTTAAAATTACTCCACATATTTTTCTCCTGATTGTGATTTGGTTCCTATATTATACCACATCACCGAAGAAAAATCAACACCTTGAAAGGAAGTGATCCCATGCCCTTATCTCAAATCATCGTCACAAGCCGTTATCTCAAAAGCGGTAGCGCAAGGAGTGTGACGAAACGAAAAAACTACACAAAGTATATCGCAACCCGTGAAACCGTGGAAAAGCGTGAACAGAATCAGTATAATCCCAATGCTGCTACCACGAAAACACAAAAGGAAATGCTATCCGAATTGCTCAGTGACTTTCCCGAAGCAAAACGCTATCTTGAATATGAGGACTACACTGCAAATCCTACAGTGCAGAATGCAAGTGAGCTGATCACAACGATCATTGAACGGCACGCAGATGTGATTGGCAACCGTCAGAATTTTGTTGGTTACATGGCAAAGCGTCCCGGTGCAGAACAGCGTGGTGCTCACGGATTATTTAATGACAGCGATGAACCTATCGTGCTGAATCAGGTTGCGGATGAGGTTGCTCATCACAAGGGTAATGTGTGGAGTCATGTTGTTTCGCTTCGCCGTGAGGATGCAATACGTCTTGGCTATGATAACTCCGACCGATGGCGTGAGCTTGTCAAGCGGCAGATTCCTGTCATTGCAGAGCAGTCAAGAATCCCCATGAGCAATTTGAAATGGTATGCTGCGTTTCATGATACGACACATCATCCGCACATTCATCTGATTGTTTATTCCACCAATCCAAAGCAAGGATATCTGAGCAGAGAGGGCATTGACAAAATCCGCTCAGCGTTTGCAAATGATATCTTCCACGATGATTTACAGAGCATCTATCAGGAGCAGACGCTGAGCCGTGATGAGCTGAAATCTATATCACAGGAACAGGTGCATCAGATGGTAATGCAGATTCAGAACAGCGAGTTCCACAATCCACAGTTAGAGAAGTTGGTGAAAAAGCTCCATGAACAATTACAAACGATTAGTGGCAAAAAGGTATATGGCTATCTGCCACATGATGTGAAACGGACTGTTGATGATATTCTCGCAGAGCTTGCAAAGGATAAACAGGTATCACAGCTCTATGAAAAGTGGTGTGAGTTGGAACGGCTGAAGTATAAGATCTATACGCAGAGAGAACCGGAGCTTCCACCGCTTGCTGACAACAAGGTGTTCAAGCCTGTGAAGAATATGATTATCCGTGCAGTACTTGATATGCATATGCCTGAACCAAGCCCGTATTCTGTTCCGCAGAACGATGACAGCGACGATACTGCTTTCAGCAATATTGATAACGAAATCTTTACTTGGAGTGATGAAGATGATGTTGAGGTTGAAATAGAAAGCTCCAATCTGCACATTCAATGGTCAAAAGATTACAAAAGAGCCTGCAAACTGTATTACAAAAAGGATGCAACGGATGACGAAAAGAAAGAAGCTGTGGAATTGCTGCACTCCGAAGCAGAGAAAGGAAACGTACTTGCCATTCATGACCTTGGAAAAGTGTATGCGGATGACAAAGAAAAGTCCGATGCATATTACAAGCAGGCACTTGATGGTTTCCTTGAGCTTGAACCAATGTCACAGAAACTGCAGCCGTATCTGCAATATCGTATCGGCAAGATGTGCTGCTACGGTTTGGGTACTGAACAGAACTACGCAGAATCGTTCGGATGGTTTCTGAAATCTGCAATTGCAGGAAATAAGTTTGCACAGTTCAGCCTTGCAAATCAGTACTACTACGGTAACGGATTCTATAAGGACAAGGAACAGGCTCTGCATTGGTATATGAAAGCGGCAGAACAGGGATTGCCCTATGCAGCGTATGCCGTTGCACAGATGTATGCAAATGGTGAAGCTGTCTTGCAAGATGAAGCTGCGGCACAGCAATACTATGCACAAGCATTGGCAGGCTTTCTGAAACTTGAAGAAAGTGATCGTGCGGATGATAACCTGTTGTACAAGCTCGGTAGAATGTATCGCTATGGACTTGGAACGGATGAAAATATTTCGAAAGCCTTGGAATACTTCTCACGTTCAGCTAAGCATGGAAACATCAATGCCAAACGCATGATTGCTATTGAGCAGCTATCAGGTGAATACATTCCTATGGATGTGGTGAAGGCTGTGGAAACGCTCATAGAGCTTGCAGAAAATGGAGATGCGGTATCTGCATATCGGCTCGGCAAACTGTATCTCTTTGGTGCAGATGGTATTGAACGTGATGTGCCACAAGCAATACAATGGCTTACCCAGTCCGCAGAAGGTGGTAACGAGTATGCACAGCAGCTTCTTGATAACATGGAGCAGAGGGAAAACGCTGCATTCGCATCAACTATCTTCGGATTGTTTGTCAGCTTAAGTCATGCGATTGAGGAAGACTACAAAAAGAGTCACAAGAAACTGCAATCCAAGGTTGACAGTAAGATTCAACGTGTGATTCGTAAGCATAAGCAGGAACTTGGTGTCCGTGATGAGCATGGAATGTCGATGCAATAACGTGGTGCTTACCGCAAAAGAGAAAATATATGAAATTTATATGTTGTTGGCGGTCTGAACCGCCAACAATCTATTTACATTTACCAAAAAATATGTTATAATAGCACTAAGCATTTCTTGTTATCGGAGGTGTCACATGGAAAGAGATAAAAACAGGAAACTCAAGCTGCTGAAACTACTGGAAATCCTGCAGAGAGAAACAGATGAACAGCATCCTATGAAAACAACTGACATCTGTCGTCGGATGGAAGATATGGACATCTCCTGTGACCGAAGAATACTTGCTTCGGAAATTCAGACCTTGCGTGAGCAGGGATATGAGGTACAGCAATGTCAGGTTGGCAGAGCAAAAGGATATTTCATCGCCGACCGTGCATTCAAAGTTCCAGAACTACGCATGCTGTTGGATGCTGTAGAGGCCTCGCAGCTTCTCACAGAAAAAAAGACGCAGGAGCTGAAAGATAAAATTGTCAGTCTGAGCAGTGACAAACAGGCTGAAATGCTGAAAAGTACTGTTGTGCGCTTCAATTCTGCAAAATCCACAAATGAACGGATCTACCATACTATCGGGACATTGGAAGAAGCAATACGCAAAAAGAAAAAAGTCACGATTCGGTATTTTCATCTGAATGAGCAGCGTGAAAAGGTGTATCGTTCTGAAAACGGAATTCATACAGTAGAACCGATTGCTCTTGTTTATAACAACGACAAGTACTATCTCACCTGCTACAATCCTGTTGCTGACAAGAATTACAATTACAGACTTGACCGTATTGAATGGGTAGAGATTCTCAAAGAAAAAATAAGCAAGAATGCAATTATCCGAAGCAGATCTGTTGCAAAGTACACTGCACAGGTGTTCAAAATGTATGGCGGTGAAACCGTCAAGGTAACGCTTGTGTTTGATGCACGGATGATTGATTACATATATGAAAAATTCGGTATGGAAACTAAGATTTTTCCTCTTGACAATGAGGAATTCACAACAAATGTCGATGTGCAGCTTAGTCCTACATTCTGGGGATGGGTATTCCAGTTTACGGGCAAGATGAAGATTACTGCACCAGAGTGGGTGCGTGAAGAATATATTGAAATGCTGAAAAAAGCGATTGGAGAACAGACATGACCGAAAAAGAAATGAAATCCGCAGCGAAGGCATTCGCTGAATATTGGCAGGACAAAGGCGACGAAAAGCAGGAAACAGCACGATTCTGGATAGAACTGCTTGGCAAGGTGCTTGGTGTTGACGATCCGACAAAGTTTATAGAATTTGAAAAGCCTGTTATAGTTGAAAAGAATCAGAAATACATTGACGGTTATATCCCCTCGACAAAAATTCTCATTGAGCAGAAAGGCTCCCACGTCAAGCTCGGACGTACTGCCGTTCAGTCGGACGGAGAAAAGCTGACGCCCTACGGACAGGCGTTCCGCTACAACAATTATCTCCCATACGACCAGAAAGCAAAGTTTATTATTGTTTCAAATTTCAGCGAGATTCTGATTTACAACATGAACAAGCCCAACGGCGAGCCGGAGCAGATTTTCCTCAAAGACCTGCCGAAAGAGTTCTACCGTCTGCAGTTCCTCGTGGATATGGGCAGTGAGCATCTGAAAAAGGAAATGGAAATCTCCTTAAAGGCTGGAGAACTGGTCGGGAAGCTGTACGATGCGATTCTCAAGCAGTACAAGAATCCCGATGATCCCGAAACGCTCAAAAGCCTCAACAAGCTCTGTGTTCGTCTTGTATTCTGTCTTTATGCGGAGGATGCAGGCATCTTCGGCAAGCACGGAATGTTCCATGATTATCTCAAACAATTCCAGTCCAAAGATGTCCGCAAGGCTCTGATTGAACTGTTTCAGGTGCTTGACCATAAGCCTGAAGATCGTGATCCTTATATGGACGAAGATCTCGCTGCATTCCCTTACGTCAACGGCGGACTGTTTGCGGATGAGAATATCGAAATCCCCCGATTCACCGAAGAAATCGTACAACTCCTGCTGAGCAATGCAAGCGAGGATTTTGACTGGTCGGGTATCTCACCCACCATTTTCGGTGCGGTGTTTGAAAGTACGTTAAACCCCGAAACTCGCCGCAGCGGCGGTATGCACTACACCTCTATCGAAAACATCCACAAGGTCATTGATCCGCTGTTCCTCGACAGTCTGAAAGCGGAGCTGGAGGACATCAAGGCGCTGAAAGTGGAGAAAACCCGTCAGCAGAAACTGCGTGATTTCCGCAAAAAGCTGTCCTCTCTCGTGTTCCTTGACCCAGCGGCTGGCAGCGGAAACTTCCTCACGGAAACTTATATTTCGCTTCGCCGACTGGAGAATGACGCTCTCTTTGAGGAAACTCACGGACAGATGATGCTGGGTATGGAGAACGTGATTCAGGTGAGCATCGGGCAGTTTTACGGCATTGAAATCAACGATTTTGCGGTAACTGTTGCGAAAACTGCACTGTGGATTGCGGAGAGCCAGATGATGCAGGAAACGGAATCGCTTATGCAGATTGACCTTGATTTTCTGCCGCTGAAAAGCTATGCCAACATCGTGGAGGGCAATGCTTTGCGTATCGACTGGGAGAGCGTTGTGCCGAAGGACAGGCTGTCTTATATTATGGGTAATCCGCCGTTTGTGGGGTATTCGCTCCAGAGTAAAGCTCAGAAAGACGATATTCTCTCCATTTATGTGGACGAAAAGGGCAAGCCTTACAAGACCGCAGGCAAGATTGATTATGTGTCTGCTTGGTACTTCAAGGCGGCACAGCTTATGGTCGGCACGAATATCCGTACTGCTTTTGTTTCTACAAACAGCATAACACAAGGTGAACAAGTTGCAGGCGTATGGAAACCGCTGTATGACCGTTTCGGGATTCATATTGACTTTGCACACCGTACATTCCGCTGGGATAATCGTGGATTAGATGAACAAGGAAAGAAGAAAAAATCTGATAGCTATATGGCAGCAGTTCATGTTGTGATTGTTGGCTTTAGTGTTGCGGAGAATACTGCGGACAGACGGCTGTTTGATAATGGTATTGAGAAGGTTGTGAAGAATATCAATGCTTTTCTTGTAGAAGCACCTAATGTGTTTATTGAGAGTAGAAGCAAGTCTATATGTGATGTACCGCCTATGGTATATGGAAACAAACCTACTGATGGTGGACATTTATTTCTTACAGTTGAAGAACGTGAAATCGCAATCAGCAAAGAACCACATATTGAAAGATATATAAAGCAGATTTATGGTGCAACAGAGTATATTAACAATAAAAAGAGATATTGTTTATGGCTTGTAGGGGCGAATCCGAATGAATTAAGAAAATCATCTTTCATTATGAATAGAGTAGAACAAGTGCGTAAATTCAGAACAGAAAGCACTAAAGAAGCAACTCAAAGAAGTGCAGAAACACCTACTTTATTTCAAGAAATTCGCCACCCGAGTACAGAGTATATTATTATTCCAAGACATTCATCTGAAAATAGAAATTATATTCCTTTTGGATTCGTATCGTCTGAAATAATTGTTAATGATGCTGTTCAGATTATTCCAGAAGCAACGCTTTATCACTTTGGAATACTTATGTCAAATGTCCATATGGCATGGACAAGAACTGTATGCGGAAGAATCAAGAGCGACTACCGCTACTCTAAAGACATCGTATACAACAACTTCCCGTGGTGCAGTCCAACCGAGGAACAGAAAGCCAAAATCGAGAAAACCGCACAGATGATCCTCGATGCCCGTGCGATGTATCCCGACTGCTCCCTCGCCGACCTCTACGACGAAGCGGTGATGCCTCCTGAACTGCGTAAGGCACATCAGCTCAATGACCGTGCGGTTATGGAGGCTTATGGCTTCTGGGGGATGCTGAACACAGAGTCCGAATACGTGGCAAAGCTTATGGGGATGTATAGGGAGATGACGGAAAAGTGAGGTGCGATATGGAACAGAAAATGCTCGACAGAGCTACATACAAGAAAATAAAAGGCATGACTCGTGAGGAGATGCAGAACTTCCTCACGAATTATTACCACAACGTCATGGAAGATGCAGAAGCTCCGACGCTTGATTTGGGTGAGCTGAGAACAGAACTTGGCAGTATTAAGGGTGTCGGTGAAAAGCGGCTGGATGAGATTATGGCGGTGATTGAAAAGCATTTAGGAGTGTAATACACGGCTATACATTTCGGCTGTATCATCCGCATGATTATCAGAAAGGAGGATAAGATGCATAGAATAGATATTAATGAAGCCGATTGGAAACTGTATCGCAGTAGAATAACTGTCTGGCAGGAATTATACATGGAGAGATTATGTCAGGAATATGCGGCAGTCTTAACTTCTGACAAAAATGCATCGGATAAATTCTGGGCAATTTTTGACAGAATTAAGGTCGATGGTACAAAAACAGGTGTAATTGCAAGAAATGCTCGTTCCTCTATGATTAGTAATATCGTAAACCTTTTGCAGGAGTGTGCTATAACGGATAAAGATTTAGAGGGCTTTAGTGATGAATTGATCGAAAGAGTAAAATTCATAGAAAACAACAAGGTATAAAAAGGAGCCAGAATAAAATGTTAAATGAATTTTCGAAACAACAGTGTATCAAAATACGCAGAATATTTGAAACACCTGAAAATGTCAGAATCGGGATTTTTAATCTGATGTCTTTTGTAGGATTCTGCGTAAGTCTGACAGTTTTTGTTTCATCCCTGTTCAATGATGCAGCTGTAATCAATCTTGCTTCAACGGGATTCAGTGCTGTTCTGTCTGTAACACTTTTTCTGTATTCGAAAAAAACAGGAAAATACAGAGTCTGTTACATAATCACAATAGTTATTCTGTTTATAATTCTTTTTCCGCTGATGTTCTTTACGGCCGGAGGAATGCACAGTGGCATGCCTATGTTTTTCTCATTTGCTGTTGTGTTTACAATATTTATGCTGGAGAATAAAACCGGTCTGTTTATATCTGCTTTCGAACTTGCCGAATTTCTTGTCTGCTGTCTGCTGTCAGTAAAATATCCGTCTATGGTAATATTTTTTGAAACAGAAGAAGCTGTGTACAGGGATATTGTTCTTGGAATAATAGCATGTACAGTATCGCTTGCTGTTACCGTATATCTTCAGGCAATGCTGTACAGAAGACAGTATACAAAGACACAGGAAGCCCTTGAAGATGCTGAACTGCAGAGCAGGGCGAAGGACATATTTCTGGCAAACATGAGCCATGAGATACGTACTCCTATCAACATTCTTCTTGGTATGAGTGAGATGATAGAACGTACGTCCTCTGATGAAAATGTGCTTTCATACAATCATAATATCAGGATGTTTGGCAATCAGCTTCAGGATATGGTCAAGGATATTCTTGATATTACAAGGATCGAAACAGGTAAAATCACACTGCGTAATGAACCTTACAGTCTGGAGGAGCTTGTTTCCGGACTGGAGGTTGCAGGAAAGGAACTTGCACGTGAAAAAGAACTGGATTTTAAACTGGTCAGAGATTATAATAAATCATATTTTCTGTACGGAGACACTGACCGTATAAAACAGATAATAATGAATCTCATAAACAATGCAGTAAAATACACAAAACAGGGGCATGTAAAAGTTCATATTAATGCTGATGATAACGGTAAGTCATGCCGCCTGAGTTTCACAGTTGAGGATACGGGAATCGGAATCCCGGAAGAAGAAAAAGAGAAAATATTTGAAATGTTTCACCGTATAGATAATGAACACGGACGTACTGTTGAAGGCACCGGTCTGGGACTTGCAATAACAAGGCAGCTTGTTGAGCTGATGGACGGGGATATTTCTCTGGAAAGCAACATGGGAAAAGGTACAAAGTTTTATGTAAATCTTGAGCAGAATATTTCTGAAACTGAAGTTGAGCTCACTGAATCGTCAGAGGGAGTTTATTTTATTGCACCGAATGCCGGAATTCTGGTTGCTGACGATAACAGAGATAATCTTCAGATTATGAAACTCATTCTTGAAAGAACAATGATGAAGATTGATACGGCTGCAGGCGGTGAAGAGGCTGTCAGACTTGCGGAAAATAAAAAGTATGACATTATCATACTGGACTATATGATGCCGGATATGAACGGAATACAGGTTCTTGAGAAGATGAAGGAAAACGGAACGGAATCAGTTTTTATTTCTCTTACTGCGGATGCTGTTGCAGGAACAGCGGAGAAAATTCTCGGAGCCGGATTTGATGAGTATGTAACCAAGCCTGTAAACTGGATGAATTTCGAAAAGCTGCTTATGAAATATATTCCTGAAGACAAAATTGTATTTGAAAGCAGAAACTGTGACAATGCGGCTGACTGTGACAGAATAGCCTCACTGAACAGTATTGCTGCGGGTAAAAGCATTGAAATTTCATCAGCACTAAAACGTGTCGGAGGAAATATTGCTACATATGGCCGTATTCTCAGACTTTTCTGTGACAATTATTCAGTTAATTCAGCTGAAGGAAAAAAACTGTTTGAAGCCGGGGATTATGAGGCTCTGACATTTATTGTTCACTCACTGAAATCACAGGCCCTTGGAATTGGCGCAGCTGAACTTAACAAAATAGCCGCAGCACTTGAGAAACATCTTAAGGCCGGAGACAGTTCATATGTGGTGTGTGCATTTTCGCTTCTTATGCTTGAGTGGAAACGAGCAGCAGAATGTGCTGAACTTCTTTCAGATAAAATTAGGAAAAATGAACCGGAACGGAATTATTCAGATAAATCCGAAACAATTCTGGTCAGGAAAGCAGTTGAGGCACTGAGAAATAATGTCTGGCTTGAGGCAAAGTCGGCCCTGGAATCACTGTACTGTAAATTTCCTGATAAGGATATTTACAGACTGGCAATGGAAAAAACAAATAATCTGGAGTTCAGAAAAGCTGAAGAATTTCTTGGTAATATATAAAGGAGGACAATGAGATGAACAGTGCACGAATAATGGTTGTTGATGATGACATAGAGATGCTCAAGCAGGTGGCAATACTTCTTGAAAACAAATATACTGTAAGTCTTATGAAAAGTGCGGAACAGGCTATGGAGTCACTTGGAAAAGGTGAACTTCCTGATCTTATACTTCTGGATGTCTATATGCCCGGAACTGACGGATTTTCAATGATACAGATGCTTAAAGCCAATGAAAGACTCAGCAGAATACCAGTAATATTTCTGACCGGAATGGTTGAAACAGCTGATGAAATAAAAGGACTGACACTTGGCGGTTCGGATTATATCCGCAAGCCGTTTTCAAGAGAAGTGCTTATGATCCGAATTTCTGTACAGCTTGCTAAAACTCCTCCGAAACACCGGATTTCAGATGAAATATTCAGTAAGCTTACGGAAAATGAACGGAAAGTGGCAGTGCTCCTCTGCGAAGGATATTCCGGAAAAGAGACAGGTGAAAAACTGTATTTTTCCTACAGTTATGTCAAGAAAGTCATTGCCTCTTTAAAGGAAAAACTTGATATCGGAAATACAAATGAACTAATCCGGAAGCTAAGGGGGGCGGAGTAAAGTGAAAAAATTTGTATTTAATATATGTATGATGAAAAAATATGTTTTTTTATAAATCCAGGTGCCATAATAACTCGTTCAAGAACAGTGCGAAGCCTTCTTCGTTTAACAGGCCTTTTCAAAGGAATGCTAACATCATCTAAGGACAGTGATGTTTGTCCAATTAAACGAAGCATATTGTAAGCAAGCTGAATTAATTCAAGCACAAGTTCGTTGGTATTGAATTTACCGGATGGGAGCTGTTCACAGTTCATATCAGTTTTAATTTCACTGTGGAACTGTTCCATTTCGCCATAATTGTGATATAACTCTATTATTTCTTCATCATTGAAATCAACGTTTACGGAATACATATTGCATTCAACTTTAGGTTCTACATAGCATTGACCATCATGGTCAGAAAGCCTTTCAGTTATTTCATAAATTGTTCGTATTCCTACAGTTTTTTCTTCATCTTTATTATCAACTTTGTAGATAACATCACGGAAGGTTTCACCTATATAAACTGATTTGCCTTCACGAGGATTACTTACATTTGTACATACTTCGCGAAAGTTTTCAAGCCATTCAGCTGGATTTTCCTTACGAATATTACGCTTAACAATAAAATGAATGCTGTCTCCGGAATAGCATTTCTCCATAAAAATACCTATGTTTTCAGCAGCATCATTCCCGGAATCAAGTCTAACTAAAAGTGGTTTGTCAGTTATTTTACGTGCAAGTTCAATTACTTCCTTAAGAAACGCTGGTGTATCCTTCTGACAATGCTGTTTTCCCTCACGTAACTCACAGGCAAGCAGATAACCCTCAGTACCAATGTATGCAAAAATAGGGGCATAGCCATCTTTGAGTTTATATGTTTTTGATATTCCTTCATTGTGACATTTTTCATTGATAAACGGACTTACATCTATATCAACAGGAACATATCCGTTTTCAAGAGCAGTTGGATTTACATTGAAGTATTTAAACAGATTGACGGTTGCCTCTCTAAGTATAGGTTTAAGTGTATCTTTCAGCGTTTCACCCATATCATCCATACGCTGACGCATAGTTGCTTCAGAAGGAATCTTAGTCATGCGCATGGCATTGCAGTAATACTCCTGATCGTCATCAGTTTCGTGTATTGAGTCATAATCAGCATTTCCACACAAAATACATATGAGCATGGCTTTTAGAATTTCGCTGTTCTTGTATTCCTTAGTGACAGGTGTACTTTTATTTACAGCTTTATCGAACCCTATTGCATCAAGTATCTGCCCAGGAATAACAAGTCCTGCATGTGGAACAACTCTTGAGTCGCTACATATGTAATCTAAATGTGTAAGCGAAAAATGTTTTTTGTTGAATTCATGGTGTAATAAACCCCTTTTAATTATTATGGTAATTATATTATACCATATGCAAAAAGAAAAGCCAAGTTGTATTCACCCATCAGGTGAGCTAAAAATAGATTTTTTGATGATTTTTTTCACCCAGAAAAAATTAGAAGTTACCGATTTTCGTGGATTGGATTACTTGTTCACGGATTGTGGAAATACATAAGAGGCTGAAATCACAGACAGAATGTGTGAAGCGATTCTCTGTACGATTATAAAGGAAGTTCCAAGAGTTCTTGAGGATCCCGAAAACTACGATGCAAGGGTAAATATCATGTGGGCAGGCACTATGGCTCACAACAATATATGCGGTGTGGGACGTGAACAGGACTGGAACAGTCACGGACTTGAACACGAATTGTCAGGACTTTATGATGTTGCTCACGGTGCAGGACTTGCTGTAATGATGCCGGCGTGGATGAAATTTGTCATGCAGCATAATGTAACGCGTTTTGCTCAGATGGCTGTGAGAGTGTTCGGCGCTGCTATACAAGCTGAAATATTTTTCTTGATATCATCTGTCTGACTGTAAGCTCCCTGGCGGAATACATTACTGCGGACGGAAGAACAGACAGAAACACATATATCAGAGGTGCTGAGTAAGATGCACAGCATAATCTTTATTTCAATACCCGGCTGATAAATTAAATGCATATTTAAAAACAGTGTCTCTTATGGACATTGTTTTTTTGTTTTTGTTATGGTATAATATGTTCATATCAGTTAACACTGAAATAAATAATTATTATAGGGAGAGGAAATGGAATGAAAAAAATTCTTTCAAAAGCATTTGTATCTGCAGCCGTACTTACTGTGGCTGCAACTCAGTTTTCAGTTTTTTCTGTTTCAGCAGCAGAAACTGAATATGAGGGAGGAAAGTACGCAAAAATTTATATCTCAACAGAATCCGGAAACGGAAATGAAATTGAGAAAGCTGACGGGTATCAGAAATCCACAATCGCAGTAGTATCACCGGTTGATGGAAAAGGTGAATTCAGCGTGAATGAAAAAACAGGAAAAATTAAGGTAAGAGGAAATTCAACTTCACTGGCTGAAAAGAAACCGTTCAACATTAAGTTCGATGAGAAACAGGATGTACTCGGTATGGGAAGCGGAAAGAAATGGTGTCTTCTTGCAAACTGTTTTGATCCGTCTCTTATGAGAAACTACACTGCATTTGAAATTGCACGTGAACTGAAGCTGCCATATACCCCGGATACAGCATTTGCTGAACTGTGGCTGGATGATGTTTACAAAGGAAGCTATCTTATTTCAGAACCTGTGGAAAGCGGTTCAACAAGAATTGACATTGATACGGAAGCTGATGATTTTATGATTGAATATGAGGCATACAGGAACGAAGAACTTGTTGCCTATATAACATCAGATGAAGGAAATCTCAGATTTGCAGTCAGTGAACCGGAAATGCCCGATAAGTCAGACTATAAGGATGATGAATCTGAAAAGTATGACGAAGACATGGAAGCATATAATCTCAGAATCAATGATATTTCAGATAAAATCAATAATATTACAGATACTATAAAAAAGGGCGATTATAAAGAAATATGTGATGTTATTGATATTGAATCTTTTGTAGATTACTATGTACTGAATGAAATCATGAAAACATGTGATTTCGGATGGAGTTCTGTGAATTTTTACTATAAAGAAGGAAAGCTTTATGCTGGACCTGTATGGGACTATGATCTTTCATCAGGTAATACCAACCCTGATTACCCGTCACTTGTAACATCGGAAAGTGAAAAGGCATATGTGGAAAAATACGCGGATTTTTCTTCAAATTCATCTGCAGAAGGAATGTACGCAGCTAATTATAATTTTTATAAATACCTCACAGCCAGCGAGGATTTTATGAATGATGTAAAAAAGGTATTTCTTGAAGAACAGGAATATATAAATAATCTTATTGCCGAAGGCGGTAAACTTGACAGTGCATATTCTGAAAATGAAGAAATGTTTAAAAGAAACTTTGCTTCAGCTGAAGAAGGCGGTGCAGGATGGGTTGTATCAAAATCATATGCTGATACAATGAGAACTCCTGACAGCACTCCTGAAGAAAACTTCAGTTACTTTAAAAACTGGATATCAGAAAGAAATGATTATCTTTACGAAGCATGGATAGGACATGAATTTTCAGATGAAGGATTATGTAAACACTGCGGAATCAGTATAAACGACTGTTCTGTAGCCGGACATATCTATGACGGAAGAAAATGCACAGTATGCGGTCAGCTTAGCCCTGAAGAAAACAAAATGCTGTTTACAAATAATATGGTTCCGGGAAATATATATGATATAAAAGAATATGACTGTGCTCATATCAGCGGAGTAAAGATTAAGTTCAGAAATGATATTGCTTCTGATTTTTCCGGTGCAGTTGTTTTAGGCGATTATGTTGTTATGGGAAATATAAACAGCAGTACCTGCTGCGGCAGCAGCTTTGAATTCAGCTTTGATCCGTGCAGTTTATGGAAAGCACCTGATACGGTTACAGTATACAGGTGGTACGGTGAAAATCCTGAGATTGAGGAAATCGAATTTGTTTATACGGAAGAAGCACTTCCTGAAGTTCCGGAAAATTCAGTAGTTCTTACTTCTGAAAATAATACTTTTGACATTTCTGATTATAACCCGGAAAATCTTAAGTCAGTTACGATAGTCCTTGAAAATGAGGTTTATAACGGCGGCGGACAGATTGTATCTGACAACTGGACAGCTTCATCATTTGTGATAAACAGAGCATGCGGAAAAACTGTTACTGTTGATGTCAGCAATATGTCGGATACATTTTCAGTGAATTTCTGGAATGAAGACAGCGTGATAGAAAGTATAATTCTTAATTACTGATAAATACATTCATATAAATATTATACTTTCCATAAAATTTTTGATTTGTCAGAATATTATGATAACTGAAAAATACATGAAACAGTTAATAGACGCTGATTATAAAATTGTTGTTTTTATATGTTAATTGACAAATTTTGCGCATTCTGATATTATAATATTACAGATAACGGTTCAGCTATTATTCTGAGCCGTTATTTTGTGTGAAAATACATAACAACCGACCAGAATTACATATGAGTACACAGCAGGATATCAATCTTACATTTCTATCACACAAAGAATTCGATATAACTACGCTTGACGGTTTGCAAAAGGCTCTTTTCTGGCTGAAAACAGCAGATGCAGACGAACTGATGTATGGTGACGGCACAGGCGATTCGTTTGACATCATGGTTGGAGAAATGCGTCGTCCAATGTTGATTGAATCTGTAGAGAAAGCAATCAGGGAGGCGAATTAACCATGGTACCAATACCCGTTAAGGAATTTGTCAAGCAAGACTGTGAAAGCGAACCCTACAGAGGATACTGCATCTTTGACTGCTGCTTGTAATGAAATGTTACAGCTCAAACGCAGTGGTAAGACCTGTATGAATTGTGACATTGCGCCCATCTGGGTTGCCGGCTCGGCGGTAACGGGGATAACTATGTGCTTTACCTGTATGACTGGTGATGCCGACGACAGCGAAGATTATGAAATTGAGTGACATTTATTTGGGAAATAACGAAACAGGATAAGGAGGCAGCTAACAAATGAAACGTTCTGAAATACGAGAATTATTCGATCAGGCGAAAAACGCTTATAATTGCATTTTAGGAACGGATTTCAATGATAAAAACCTCCTGCTTGAATTATGTACTGCTAAGAGTGCAGTAAAGGTCTTTGAAGTCTTCTGCACAGAGCATTTTCCGCATTATCTGAAATCCAATTCATATAAGGATGCAGATTTTTTCAAGAATACCAAAGGAATAGCCTTTGTAGAAGGAAATATGAATGGTATCCTGTACATAACAGATGTCTATGTACCGAAAATCAACAGTGAGTGGCAAGGGAATGTTCTGTCTGTATTGCTACATGAAATAGGTCATCTTGTCTGCATGAGAGCTGAGTTTTCCGATACAAAAACAATCCCAAGTATGGAAGAAAAGTATATTTCGGCTATTTTTCATAATGGTGACGGTGCATTTGGTTATCGTGTATGGAGAGAAATGATTGCAGATATGCTTGGAAATCATATTCATACCAAAATGACAGGGCTATACCGTGAACAGCTAAACAGAGAACGTCTTGCTGAACTTTTTTATGAAGCGAAATATCGCAAATTCACTACGGAAGCTCTTGCACGAGTTGTTTCAGAAATGCTTACGATTAAAGCTGTTGTGAATAGCAACTCATGTGATGAAGCATATAAAGCACTTCAAAATCAGACATATGGACTTGGTTTTGCAGACAAACTTTTCCCATTCTGCCAAATTGCCTATGATCAGATGAAAGAGAATGGTATCTTTCTCAATAAAGAATTTCTTTGTAAATTCGAAGATGAGTGTTTGACACTTATGTGATAATGCATAAAACTATATTCTGCATTTTGTGCAAGTATACAAAATTGTCGTGACCTGTCGGTGTACTCCGACAACAACGAAAACCCCTATTGACATTAAAGTTGATAGGGGTTATAATTGTATATAGAACATAGTTCCATTTACAGAAAGGAGCATACATATGCAGCATCAGAACACAGAATATTATAAATACATACTCAATTTCATTGAAGATTATAAAAGTAAGTTCGGAGAATCTCCCTCATCACGAGAGATAGGAGAAGCATTGGGGATGCCAAAATCCACTCTTTCCAGGTATCTTGCCACAATGCGTAAAAACGGAATGCTTGAAATTGAGAATGCCCGTAACATCACTTTGAGCAAGAATAAACCACAGCAGGAAATTGTCAATGCCCCGTTAGTTGGTAAGGTAGCCTGCGGATTACCACAGTATGCAGAAGAAAATGTACAGGAGCTTATCCCCTTTCCTGCTGCATATCTTGGTAAAGGCACATTCTTCGTACTTAAAGCTGATGGTGAATCAATGATTGAGGCAGGAATCGAACCCGGAGATTTGATTGTTGTACGTCAGCAAGCCACCGCAAATCCCGGAGATATCGTTGTAGCGTTAACAAGCACAACTGATTCTACTGCAACATTGAAACGCTATTATCCGGAACCAAAGATAAAGAAAATTCGATTGCACCCCGAAAACAGTGAAATGGAAGATCAGTATTATAATGATGTTATCATTCAGGGTGTTGCAATAAGGGTTCTGAAAAATGTAGAACAATAAGAAAAGAGGCTTCCATATTATATATTCAGGAGGTCAGGAGCATGAAAAAGAAATTCAAGGAAAGAGAAGAAAAGATTCAGGCTGTTTATGCTATGATTAAAGATGCATACGATCAGCGTCGATATCCACCTTCTATCAGAGAAATCTGTCAGGAGCTTGACATCAACTCGACCAGTACAATACATGCATATCTTACAGAACTTGAAAACAGAGGGCTGATTATTGTACATCGTGGCGTAAACAGAGGCCTTATACTTTCTAAGAACGCAGTATAAGCCAAGAAATATTGAAAATGACAGGAGTGAAATAGATGAATAAACGAGTCCCACGTTTTCGGAATGCAGAGATTGATGAAATCTGCGAATGTCTTATTCGACAGCATGAGGGTAAAACTTATGACACCAAACCCGTAGATATAGTAGACTTTGCAATTAATTACTTCAAGCTGAAGCTGATGTATGTTTCAATTGCAGAAAATGATCCGAACAAGCTCTCTTTTCTTGGTGATGGTGTTGCAGCAATCAAAGTATACTATCAGGGGAAAATTCAGTCTGTTTTGATTCCCGAAAAGACAATACTGCTGGATAAAGTTCTGAAATATCCGCATGAACGCAGTAGAAGATACTTCTGTATCGCCCATGAGGTCTTTCATTACATCGAATCTATTCTTACGAATTTACCTGTTGTGTCTGCTTATCACAGAGAATTTGACAGCAGCAGAGAATATCCGATGGAAGAACTTTCTGAAATGATGAGCTTCAGAGAATGTCAGGCAGACAGAGGTGCTGCTGCATTGCTTATGCCGTCAGCTCTTGTGAGAAACACCTGCCTGCAGTTCACCAACGGAAAAAATATATGCATCTATGGTGAAAATGTCTTTACAACAAAAGACAAGGAAATTCTTCAGGATATGGCAACATATCTTGGCGTATCATATACAGCACTTACTATACGAATGAAACAGCTTAAGCTGTTTGAGAAACATAAACTCGACGAATATATATCCAACGAGCTTCATCTGAATAATGGGAAAGCTGGTGGATAATGATCGAATCAATGAATGATGAGATTTTTGAAAAACTGGAAATCTCAAAAGCAGAGGTCGCAACAATGACCAAAAGAGATATGCTTTGCCCGAATTGTAATTTCCGTATTTCGACTGTATTTGCAGATGCACGTGGACATATGCAGGTAAAGTGTAAAAAATGCAAGAATGAATATATTCTGAATTTTGCCTATTTCCGCACATTTGGACACAGCAGAGATCAGGACTTTACAGTATATCTTACTAAAATTTAATAATAACTATTACGATTTTTAATCGTGCAAGCGGAGAAGATTCATTAGAATCAGGCTGCCAAGCGCCGTACGAAACCGGATAGACAAGTTATAGTTACGCTATAGCTATGTCTGTTTGTTTCTGCGGCGTTTTTTATTTGCACGATGGTTTCGTATAGCGTTAAAAGTCCTTTCTTCGTTTGACGAGGAAAGGACTTTTTATGTTATTCACCTACCCTTGGCTGTGCTTGACAGCAAAATATCCATAAGCCTTCGTTTTGATTCAACCAACAACAAGAAATCAAAACGGAGGTATAACATGAGCGTTAAGTATTTTGAATACAACACAAATCCAAACGGCGAAAAATATATGGAAGTAACTATGGAAGAATTCCAGAGAGATGTTATGGAAACCAAAGGAAGGTATTACATTTCGTTTGGCACTTCTGTATTGGAATGTAGCTACGAGGTTTATAAAAAAATGATAAAGAAAAGAATCATTCTGACTATATCAGCAAAGATGCAAGTGGAAAGAAACCTGTGGTTATTTCCTTTGAGCAATACCGACTTGAAAAAGGTCAGGATATAACAGAAGTAATTGAGGATACAAACGTCAACGTCGAGATCGAGTGTTATGAAAAATACCAATATGAGTTGCTTTACAAAGCACTTGCACAGCTTGATGAAAATGAAAAAGAGATTGTGAAATCACTTTATTGGGAAATGCTTTCACAGTGTGAAGTTGGAAAACGCAATAGTGAAACTCAATAAAGTATCGGTAAGAAAAATAAAAGGATTTTGGAAAACCTCACAAACTTAATGAGTTTTAAAAAATAATTGGTTGTGAAAACCCGATTTCGTTACTAGAGAAATATAGAGGGGCATGAACGAGATGCTCTTCTGAGAACCTTGAAAATTGAATATCAACACTTCGGTACGTCGTACTCCGATGATGGATGCATTTCCGTCAGCTGAGATCTCCATACGCCACGACCTCTAAAGAGCGAGCGAGAAAATATGCGTAGATCAGCAAAGTAGTGCCAGCTTTGTAAGGCAATGAAAGTTGGGGTAAGGTACTTCCGTAAAAAGCGGCTTGGATTTTGTAGTCCAAGAGGCCCAGTTCTATGTGATTGGAAAGGACGCCAATCAGCTGAAGTTGTTCCTTTTGCCGGCGGGGGCAGGAGTAATCCTGTCAGAGAATTTCCGGCACCTTCGATTTGAAGGAAAGTGCTGCTGCGTGTAGCAGCAGTGAAGTCACCCGGATGGGGTGGCATAAAGGTAAAACGACCTATAGCCGCCGTGTATAAAGCGGCGGCTGTTACATAGAAAGGATTTACTATGTATAGAAAACCAAGACGAGGTGATGTGTACTTTGCCAATATGAATGGAGCGTCAGGCTCTGAACAAAGCGGTATCCGACCTGTCGTCATCATACAGAACGATAAAGGCAATTATTATTCAGATACCACAATTGTAGCAATGGTCACATCGAAACAAAAGAAAACAACCGCAGTCCATGTAACTCTGCACAGCAAGGATATTTTCAGTAAAAAGTCATATGTTCTTACCGAGCAGCTCAGAACAATCTCAATCAGCAGACTTGGCAAATATATAGGGATACTCAGCGGAAGTGATATGAGGAAAATTGATAAGGCTCTGATAAAAAGCCTTGGACTAAATGAATGAAATGAGGAATGAAAATATGATTCATCTGATTAAATACCCTCTTGATGAAACGGTAAAACGATTTTTTGAAGAAGCCGCTGCAAAAGGCTTTGAAATGCGTGACGGCCAAATGGAAATGGCAAGCGAAATCTGTACTGCCATTACTGAAAAAAGACCTCTTGCAGTTGAAGCTGAGGTAGGAATCGGAAAATCCTTTGCGTATCTTGTACCTGCACTGATTCAGTATTTCAGAGAACGCAGACAAGTAATCATTGCGACTTCTACCATTGCACTACAGGAACAACTCTATCACGACGCACAGTCTGTTCTGAAAATGCTTGGAGTTCATGCAAACATCATTCTTGCGAAAGGTATGAAGAATTACGCCTGCATGAAACGAGTACATAGCTTGTACAGCCGTCATAAGAATGATGTCTATTACGGTCGGCTCTGGCAAACAGTGCGTAACGGACAGCAAGATAAGGCTGAGATTACTATGAATATATCCGACACAGAATGGGATAAGATCAGTATTTCTAATTTTGGAAAAGATCGGTGCAAGAGCTGTCCCTATACACGAAGCTGTCAGTATCACAAAATGAGATCGGCTCTTGTGTATGAAAGTGCGATTGTTATCTGTAATCAGAATATGCTGGTATCACATCTCATGAATCAGCAGAAAGGAAAAGGGTTATTCAGCCCATCAGTCAGTACATACATCATTGATGAGGCACACAATATTGAAAGCAAATTCAGAAGTGCGTATACCACAGCCTACAGTAAAACAGATATTGTCAATGTAATAAGCGAGTCTGTGATGAATATTCGAAATCCATACATGAAAGAACTTGCCGAAGAAATCAAAATGGAATTGGAAGAATTGTTCCGTATGTTCAGAGTACAGGTACAAAAGCAGGAATCAGAATCCGACGGAGATGTGACCTCGTTCTTTTTGGAAATGAACAAGGATATCAGTGAGAAACTTATTGTCATCAGAAGAAATCTCGCAACGCTGAATGTAAGAACGGAAAAGGACGCAGGAGCAATATTGCAGTTTCTGCGTGAAGTCTCCAACAGTGCGGATGATAATCTTGTATGGCTTGAGAAAGATAAAAGGCTCAGACTATGCGTATGTCAGAAAGACATCCGCAAAGATATCTCAAAACTGCTCTTTTCACAAGGCAGATGTACCATTCTGACATCGGCAACGATTTCGGACAAGCAGACAGGAACGCTGAGAGAGAAGTGCAGTTATTATCTGAACAGTATCGGATATCCTGTAATCGGCATGGTATCTGAACCGAAGAAGTCACCCTTTGATTACGATAACCATACAATGCTCTATTGTTCAGATACTATGCCATATCCGAGCATTGAACGCAGAAAGCAATACAGAGAAGCTTCTATACCGGAGATTGTAAAGCTCCTTGAAATAACAAACGGAAAGGCACTTATTCTTTTCACTTCCAAAGAGGATATGGAATATGTGTACAAGAAGCTGAGTAATATGCAGCTTCCATACAAAATCCTTATGCAGAGCAAAACATCTTCACAGGCATATCAGCTTGATAAATTCAAGGCAGATACCAATTCCGTAATCCTCGGAACAGGAACCTATTGGGAGGGCATTAATGTAGAGGGTGAAAGCTTGTCACAAGTAATAATTTATAAGCTTCCCTTCCCCGTACCAGAACCGATAATTGACTACAAGATGTCACTGACCGAGAATCCGATTGATGAAGTAGCAGTTCCCGAAATGGTCATACAGCTTAAACAAGGCGTGGGCAGACTGATACGCTCAGCAAGTGATACGGGAATCGTATCTATACTTGATCCGAGAGTAAGCCTGCGAAAGGCAAAATATGCAGATGTGGCACTTGATGCACTCTCTGTAAAGAACAGAGCAGACAGCATTGAAGAATTGCATACTTTCTGGGACAGAATAACAAATGAAGGGAGTCAGAAATCATGAAGAAATATGGACAAGCAGAGCTGATGTACACACTGATGCAGGTGTTCCTTGAAAACGAGGAACACCTCACCGAACAGCAGAAAGCAGAGGTTGCAAAAAAAGCAGCCACAGAAGTATTTGCAGAGTTTCCCTCTGCATGGGATATGGAGGTAGCGGCATGATTGGATTTATTATTGGGTGCATTGTAGGCGGTACGATTGGAGTAGTTGCCATGTGCTGCTGCATCGCAGGTAAAGAAGCGGACAAGCATATAGATTACACAGATTCCGACGAGTAAATTTGTCCGGTTTGGTGATTCCAATTCACAGAGAAATGTGGTATTGTTGTAAGTAAAAAAAACGAAAGGCAGGTGTAAGCATGGCAACGATAACCGTAATTCAACCGAGCATTATGAACGAAACAGTCAAACGGCGAGTTGCCGCTTACTGCCGAGTCAGCTCAAGCAGCGAGGATCAGCTGAATTCCTATCAGGCACAGCTGACCTATTACAGCCACAAGTTTGAAGATTCGACCACAGAAGAACTTGTAGACCTGTATGCCGATGAAGGCATCACCGGTACCCGTGAGGAGAAGCGTGACGAGTTTCAAAGGCTGATGAAGGACTGCAGACGAGGTAAGATTGACAGAATCTACACCAAGTCCATCAGCCGATTCGCACGAAATACAAAGGACTGCCTCAAAAATCTCCGTGAGCTGAAAGCCCTTGGCATTACCGTGATATTTGAAAAGGAAAACATAGACACAGCCAATATGACCGATGAGATTATGATTACCATTCTCGGAGGTCTGGCACAGGAAGAATCAACTTCAATTTCTGCAAACATGAAGTGGTCATATCAAAAACAAATGGAAGAAGGTACTATCAACCATCATTCTGCTCCGTATGGATATCAAATTAAAAATGGTGTTCTCGAAATTGTACAGGAAGAAGCAGAAGTTGTAAGGAAAATATATGCCTTGTTTCTAAGTGGTTACGGATATATGGCTATTTGTCGGGAACTTAATAGAAGTTGTCAACCGAAGGATAAAAAAGGACATTGTTGGGCTGTACCCGGAATCCAATATATTCTTACAAATGAAAGATACATTGGCGATTCGCTGTGGCAGAAAAGCTATAATATTTCCATGCCGTTTAAGAAAGTCAGAAATCGCGAAGAAAAACAGCAATATTATATCAAAGATACACATAAACCTATAATCGACGTTGAAACATTTGAGAAAGCACAGAATCTGATAAATGAACGAAAGAAGCCACGAGTTGAAAAGCTTTCAATATATCCGCTTTCTAAGAAGATCCTATGCTCACATTGTGGATCAACGTTTAAAAAACAAATCCGTAATGGAAAAGCATATTGGGTATGCAGAAATCATTATATAAACGCAGAATCCTGTGATGTAAAAAGAATGTCTGAAACTGAAATATATCAAGCTTTCATCCGATTACACAACAAGCTTCTGCATCACCACCGAAGTATCCTTCTCCCCTTACAGCAGATGCTACAAGAACTCAAATGCAAGAAATATGGCGGCAATATCCGAGTAATGGATATCCACAAAGAGATTGCAAAGCTCCGAGAGCAGAATCATGTCATTGCAAGGCTTCGCACTAAGGGCTTTATGGATGAGGGCAAGTATCAGGAACAAACCAAGGAACTGAATAACAAGATCAAAAAACTGCAAGCCGAGCTGAAGAAAATAACACGTTCCGACGATGAAGATGACATTCTGGAACAGCTGGATATGCTCGTCGATTATTTTGAAAAGCGAGAGTATATGATGGTATCCTTTGAACCGGAAACATTCGACAGCATGGTGGATAAGATTACAGCAAATCAGAATGAACTGACCTTCCATCTGCTCGGTGGACTTGAACTGAAAGAAAAGATATAGTGCTTGTGACCAAAAATCACAGGTGCTTTTTATTGTATATGATGCTGGCTTTTTGATGACAGTTATGATATGATTGTTGCTGGAAAGCTACTCGGAAAGGGGTGAAACAAATGGCAAAGAACCGAAAGATTCCTTTCGGATACATGATGCAGAATGGAACAATCACGACCAATCCCAAGGAAGTATTAGCGGTAGTAACAATCTTCCGCAGTTATCTGAACGGAGATAGTCTGACTACAATCTCTCAATCAATGGAAGTTCCGTACAATGAGGGCGTTGCATGGAACAAGAACATGGTGAAGCGTATCATCGAAAATGAGAATTATCTGGGTACGGACAAGTATCCACAGCTCATTGATAAAGATACCTTCCACAGAGCCAATGCAAAAAAGGAAAAGAAGGCGTTATCGCTGTGCGTGATTTCTGAAGAACTGCAGCAGGTCAGGAACCTTACGTTCTGTAAAGAATGTGGTCACAGGTTGTTCCGTAGGGGCGGCAATACAAGAAGTGAGAAATGGGATTGCAGAAATCAGAGATGCTATCCGTTGGATTATCGTCTGACAGACCAGATGCTTATCGGTGCAATTCTGAATGTGCTGAATTCTGTAATCGCAAATCCGAGTCTGCTGGAAAGCAGTGCAGAATCAAGCACATATGCCCCAAGCGGAGATGTTGTCCGTCAGCAGAACGAAATCCGTCACATGATGGATTCGACACAGCTTGACTACGACAGAACTAAATCCGAAATCCTGCGTCTGGCTCAGATGCAGTATGATTGCTGTACATACAGCGAAAAACCACAGCAGACAGAGCTTCTCAGAAGTCTGCTTGTCGGTCATGAACAACTGAATAGCTTAGATATTGGCTTGCTCAAATCCTGTGTATCAAGGATATGGGTAAGCCATTTTTGTACCATAGAGATTGAGCTTGTAAACGGCACAATCATTCACAATATCACAGAAAGGAGTGCATCACATGGCAACGGCAACGAATGTAACGGTGATTCCTGCGAAACCGCAGACAGCGAATAACCGCAGTCAGTACAAACAGCTTCGTGTAGCTGCCTACTGCCGAGTATCTACCGAACAGGAGGAACAGCAGAACAGCTATCAGGTGCAGATTGAGTATTATACCGACCTCATCAA
>JAFQHO010000075.1 GCA_017397925.1 Ruminococcus sp. | reverse complement strand
GTTATCCTGATGTACAGGCATTTATGAAAACTTACCGCAAAGCAGAGGCTATTGTGACACAGTATAACCAAGACCTTGCAGAATGGGAGCTGGCTGTTAAAAACGGACAGAAACCTGCCGAAAAACAGCACAGACCGCCCGAAAGACAAAGTGTGCGTAACAGGCTCAGACAGTTACAGGCAGAGGGCAAACAGAACTCTCAGCCGAAGCAGAGAAAGAAATCCCAAGACAGGGACAGATAATCACGACATACGAAATCGACACCGCAGGGCAACCTGCCTTGCGGTCTTACATATATTTTGACAGTGAAGCACCCTGCAAGATTTTTTCGTCTTGCAGGGTGTCAGCATATGCAATCCAAACTCAACAGAAACCTGAAAGTTTCGTGTGCATTTCCAGTATGTTTTATCGCATCAGCATATCAACTGCCTCTTCTTTCGTAGCAACAAAAAACACATCTTTTCCCTTATTACTTTCATAGATAAAATCTTTTAGTGGTTTACTTGTATAGTGAGAGTAATCACCATAAATTGCAATACGACCGCCATAGTTAATATATTTTTGCAGGATTTCACCAGCAAGTCCTGTGCTTAGAACAAAGAAGTCCTCAACAATGAGTTTTTTATCAATAACAATATTCTTAGTACCTACATCATACTTCGCACTCATTAGTATATCAAGGGCTGACTGTACATCTGTAATAAGGGGTATGTCACCTGATACCTCTGCTATCGTAATATCATTTTTTATTATCTTTTCAAAATTCATCACTATTTCTCCGTTTCCTCATTTTTGATTACAACAAAAAGCATTTCAAATATGCTTTGCATAAATGCTACGTTTCCCCATAAAGTAACTCGCAATTTATTCTCACGTTCCAAGTACTGAGTGTGAATTGCTGAACTACTTACTCCATCCAACCTATTATTCATCGAAGCCATTAGATATTTTTCAATATCAAATGCTTCGTTTGAATCCTCTACATTAATATCTACTACTGATGATGCCACAGTCTTATTAGGCGTTTGTGGCATAATATCGTTGGTTATATTAGAACATTCCATAAAAACCTTCAAATCCTGTTCATATATACGCCAACTCTTTCCAACTTTTTTTGCGTGTAGCTTATCCTCACGAATATATCTCTGTATTGTTTTTGGATGCATTGACAACATATTTGCAATCTCGTCTACTGTATAATACCGTTCCATTCCTTATTATTCCTTTTGCTTTTGATTATAAGTAATTATATGGAACATTTTTATTTTTGTCAATAGAAAACAGCCATACACTTTTATGAATGGCTGCTACTAAACTTCTTATGTTGTATTTTCAAGTGAAACTTCAAAGTTTCAGTAGACCTTCAGTCAAATAAATTATATCACTCAGATGCGAAAAAATAAAGATACCGATAGCAAAATACGCAATACCGTCAATGGTCACGATGAACAGTGCAAGCACTGCCATTGACAGTATTTCTTTATTTTGCTTATGAGCAAACAAGGGCGGTAAGCCCAAAATTGGCTTACCGCCCCTAACCCATACTGGATTATACGTAAATCAATTCGCTATTGACAACCTCTCTTGCACAGGCTTGAATGTTGTTCATCAATCCTATCCATTCCCAAGGTTTCTCTGCTTTGAGTGTTTCCGTCACGCCCTGCTTTTCTGCCATATCTTTAATCAATCTATGGAACATTTGCTCCGCTTGTTGGTTAATATCGGCAAGGTAGCGGTTAAGCGTACCCTCAATCAGCATTGTGGTATAAAGGAATTGCTTATGCTCCTTTAGATACTGCTTGTGGCGTTGCCCCCATAAGCCGATAGGCTGCGTTTCTTCTTCGGAAAGTATCAGGCAAGGGATGTAATAATCTCCCTGCAATTCATACCATAAGCCGTTGCTTTCATCAAAAATGTACTTGTCCATACAATAAATCCTCCAGTATAATATATTCGCACATACGTCACAGTTCTCCGATTGCCACATTCTGTTATATCTTGTTATCAGATTTTCTTGCCCTTGTGTTTGCCCTTATCAGCTTCCAAGGGAAGAATAAAACAGTGTGAAAT
>JAFQHO010000074.1 GCA_017397925.1 Ruminococcus sp. | reverse complement strand
TTGACAAAGGAAGAAACCGCCGTTTTCAGCTGTAAAGCGTTTCACAGCTTCACTGCAAAACAGTTCTGCTTTATTGAGATAATCTCTGTCCAACGTAGAATTATAAAGCTCTATCAATGCAGAAACATAGTACGCATAATCGTCAAGAAACGCCTTGTCAGAGCGTTTGCCGTCACGAAAACTTGTATAGAGCTGCAAATCGTTGCAAAGATTTTGTTCAAGAAATTGCTGTGCATTTCTCGCAGTTTTCAGATATTTTTCATTCTTTGAAATTCGATACAGCGTAGACATTGCTGCAATCATCATAGAATTCCATGACAGCAGAATCTTGTCATCCAGATGTAGGCTTGTACGCTGCTTGCGATAGTCGTAAAGCTTTCGTTTTTCATTGGAAAAATCTGATTCTAAATCATTACTTTTCAGCCGATTCGGGATGTTCACACTCTCAAAATTGCCCTTTGCTGTGATGTCAAAAACCTCTGCAAAACGCTGTCCCGATTCACCTAATACATTCAGAATTTCATCAAGCGAAAAGGTATAGAATTTTCCTTCAACGCCCTCGCTATCTGCATCCTGTGCACTATAAAATCCACCGTCCTGCGAAGTCATTTCACACAGTACATAGTCGGCTGTTTTCTCGGCAGTTTTAAGATATATAAGTGTTTTCGTTATACTGTAAGCCGCTGAATACGCTATAATGAGGAGAGCATTGTCGTATAGCATTTTCTCAAAATGGGGTGCAAGGAAATACTTGTCTGTAGAATATCTCGAAAAGCCGCCTCCTATATGGTCAAATATACCGCCTTTTCTCATCTGAATAAGAGTTTTCTCTACCATTTTCATCGAAAGAGTATCATTGTTTATTTTTGAATACATCATCAGAAAAAGCAGATTATGCGGTGTAGGAAATTTGGGTGCTTGTCCGAATCCTCCATATACGCTGTCGTAGATATATTTAAAATGCTTTACTGCATCTTCTATTATATTTTCAGAAATATTATTCTTCCCATTCAAATTACTATTTTTCAGATGAGCTATTATTTCATCTGCTGATTCAAGCAATTTATCTTGATTTTTCTCCCATTGTTCCGCAATTGTCATAAGCAAATCAGAAAATCCGGGCATTCCATAGCGTGACTGCACAGGAAAATATGTCCCTGCAAAAAACGGCTTTTTATCCCATGTCATAAAAATACTTGTAGGCCAACCACCGTTTCCTGTAAAAGCCTGACACACCGCCATATACACGCTGTCAATGTCGGGACGCTCCTCACGGTCAACCTTGATAGACACAAAGTATTTATTGAGGATTTCAGCCGTTTTCTCGTCCTCAAAGCTTTCATATGCCATTACATGACACCAATGACAAGTGCTGTAGCCGATACTCAAAAAAATTGGCTTATTTCCCTTTTTTGCTGTTTCAAATGCTTCGTCACTCCACATATACCAGTTTACAGGATTTTCTGCGTGCTGTAATAAATACGGACTTGTTGATTTGTTCAGCTGATTGCTCATAGGCACTCCTTTCAAAAAAGCCGCTTGAGTGGTCTCAAACGGCGTATTTGTTCAATATGCAGTAATGATATTCTGTACGTACTGCTGCATTTCCTTCCTTGATGCAATTGTGTGCGTGCCGTTGATCACTTCATGTTTCTGCGCTTCCGTCAGTGATGAAAACTTCAGCATCGCCTCTGGATTCATTGCAAGAGCCATGCCCAGTCCCACAGGCATTTCTGTTTTTTCCATTGTTTCTTCCTCCACTTGCATTATGACAGTAGTATGTCCTACTTTGCTGATTTTATCCGCAAGACAACTATCTGATATCATCATTTGCAGGATTATCAAGAACCCTACCGTTTTCAGCAAACCGTGAACCATGACAGGCACAATCCCACGAATGCTCCGCCGCATTCCAGTGCAGCGCACAGCCCAGATGCGGACACCGTCTGCCTGTAAACGAGAGCAGATTCACCGCAGATTCCAGACAATTGACAAATAACTGCGGTTTCAGAATGCACCTCGAAGGACTGAAAATATCTGTATACTCGTTCTGCTTTCCTATCACCATATCAGAAAGCAGTATCGCCGAGAGCATCGCCCCTGTCATACCCCACTTATTAAAGCCTGTTGTAGTGTAAAGTCTTGTTGTATTGCTTGAATATCTGCCTATATACGGCATTTCATCAAGGCTCATACAATCCTGTGCCGCCCAGTAACAATGTTCCCTTGCAGTCGGATAGTACTGCTCTGCGAAATACCGCAGCTCCGTCCAGTTACCACCTTTTTTACCAGTACGATGACCTCCGCTGCCGAGCAAAAGATATTTGCCATAATTACGAAACGACAACCCTGTTTTGCTTTCGTCAACGTACATACCTCCCACATCCTGAGCATTTTCAAGAGCAAGCACATAAGAACGGTGCTGATAGAGCTTAAGAAAAAAGCTGCCGTGTTTATTGATGAACGGGAAATGCGTCGCCACAATTACTGTTTTTGCCGTAATTTTTCCGCAATCCGTTATTGCGGTATTCCCACGCATTTCCTTTACAAAGGTATTTTCATAAATAGGCAGATCCTTTGCAATGACGGATAGAAATTTCAGCGGATGAAACTGTGCCTGATTCGCAAACTTAACTGCTCCTACCGTAGGAAATGGAAGTAAGAGATTTTCCTCATATTCAGCTTCGTATCCGATTTTTTCAAGAGTAGTCAATTCATTTTCAAGCTTTTTTCTGTTGCTGACAGAGTAAACATAATTATCCTTGATTTCATAGTCGCAGTCGACTTTTTCGCAAAGTTCTGTATACTTTGCAAAGGCAAATCGATTTGCTTCAAAATATTTTCGTGCAGTTTCAACTCCACCGCTTTTGATGAGTTTATGAAAAATCAGCCCGTGCTGATAAGTGATTTTCGCAGTTGTATGTCCAGTTGTGCCACTACAAATTCTATGCTTTTCCACGAGAATACAATCCACACCGTTCTGTTTTAGAAAACAAGCTGTCAGAATGCCTGCAACGCCTCCGCCAATAATCAGAACATCAGTTGAAGTATCTCCGTTCAGCTTCGGAAATGAAGGTAACTGCACTTCTTTCTGCCATATTGACTCCATAATTCCTCCTGTGTAAAACGCCGTCCGATTGAGTTCAGACGGCGTGTATTCTTAAAAATCCTGTAAGTCCGCAGCAGTTAGGTCATTTTCCACATTATCTCTTGCAAGGTCATTGTCAATGACCGCATAGACATCAGAAATCGGCTTTTCCTGCGAGAATGGCTTTGTGTGGTATACCTTTTGTGCAGGCGGTCTTGTACCAGCAATGATGGGGTTTGCGTGCGCCTTTCCGTGCTTTGCTTTTCCATGAATTTCAGGTACTGCAACTGCTGTATTCTTCTGCTGAGTGTGCGTCCAATCCGGACGGCTCATGCCTTGTTTTGCCATGTTCATCACCTCATGAATAGTATGTGAGACTTTCTTTAATTTATGTATACTTTACTGAAAAGAGCTTGCTTTATTATAACAAGCTATCTTTCTAAGCATATTATATTGCTCCTCGAGCAATATAGAACATTTTGATAATTAGAAGTTTTTTCTGATTCATATAACAGAAGAAAAGTATGCATCATTTATTACATTTATGAAAAACATGATAGCTAACTGTTGATATAATTCTAACACGGCTATTCTTCACTCTTTTATCACACCTTGATTTTTAGTAAATATTGATGTATAATAGAATAAAAAACGTAACTATTCAGTCCCCATAGCAAACTGCCCAAGAAAAAGAGAAAACAAAGCATCAAAAGCGGTAATACCCATTTTGGCAGCAGTGGAAGTAAGCGATTTTAGTGTAATAAAATCTTTTGCTCCCTGTTCAGAGCGGAAAGTACCTATGACCTTATTTTTCATTTTAACCATACGCAGATCACGTTCAGCCTGATTATTCGTGAAAGGCACAAGGGGATTATTGGCAAAACGGCATACTTCCCCCTTGTGTGTCAAAAGACGGTCAATCAGGGAACGTATCTTACCCTTTTTCTTTTTGCCACGCTTCCCGGTTTGTTCGGAAATCGGGTTTTGTTGGATCGCTTCTTCCAGAATAGCATCATATCTCTGTTGCAGACAATCCATATAAAACTTTCGTGAGTCGATTTCCGGATTCTGATTATAAAAATCAGCAGCACGACACATGAATAGTAACTCGTAATACATTTCACGTGCCCATTTCTGTTCCGGATGATTCTCGAAAATGCCTGTCAGCTCACGAAGAATGTGTGCACAGCACATGGCGTGTTCGGCTTCCGTTGCCTTAAAATAGGAATTCCAGAAATCATGCACAACAATGCCCTTATATTGTGCAAGGAAACCTATCTCATCCATCGCTTTCTGTCCACGCTTTTCTGATAGTGCATAGTAAGTTAGTCCGGGCGTGCATATAACATGTACCCAGTTTAATTTACCATTCACATCCAAGCCTGTTTCGTCACAATGCACAACAGGTCCTTGCAGTAATTTCTGTTGAAAACTATCCACGATCGGTTTAGCCATTGACGCTGCACTATGAAGCATATTGGAGACTGTTCCGACGCTTGGTTTGATGCCTGTCAGACCCTGAATAATCTCACAAAGATTCTTCATAGCTACCATTCCTTTGGTACTCAAAACACATACCAAAGCCTTCAGGCGATTTCCGTATGTGACAGTACCGCTGATGCCGGCTGGACGTTTTGCAACCTCCTGTATGCCACCGCAATCGCACTCCATAATCTCGTATTTTACAGTTTCTTTTTTTACGATAATGTCTACGGTATAACAAGTATCATGCACCTTCAAATTGGCACAGTTCTCCCTATGAGGACAATTCAAACAATGCTGCGGATAAACATGCTCTATCCTATCAGGTTTGCCAAGTGTCATATTATGACCTTTGTGTCCATTCTGACCGCCTGCTTTTTTACCGCTCTTTTTACGCTGGCTTTTTGGAGATGGCTTTTCATAACCATCTGTAGATGGTGGCTTGCTGCTGTTATGGCTATTTTTATGTAATTGCTCTTCAAGTTCAGCAATTCTTGCATTGGCTTTTTCAAGTTTTGCATTGGTTTCTTCTAATTTTGCTGTAAGATTTTCGATTGTTTTCTGCTGTATCTTAATTATTTCAAGCAATTTGTCGTTTGCTGCCATACTTTTCACCACCTGTTTTTTCTTTAGTATAGCACATTTGAGGACTATTGTAAATTGACAAATTCACGATTTTTTCTTTCACCCTTTTTCTTTCAATATTGTTGAATTCTCTGGGGGACTGAATAGTTACTAAAAAACATTTATAAGAGGATGATAAGATTATGACCAAATCACTTAAAACCTTGCTTCTGGCTGCTTGTATTTTAACTACATCAACATCCGGCTTAATGTCAGCGCCTACTACATATGCATACACTCAGCTTATTGCATCACTTCAAGAAGTATCTATTTTTAAGGATACTCTTGCTATAGGCGAAAAGGCTCAATTAGAATTGACCTGGAGTAACGGTGCCCATCCTGAACTAATATATTCTTCAAGCGATGAAAGTGTTGCAACAGTTGATCAAGATGGTATTGTAACAGGTATAGCTAACGGTACTGCAACTATT